>JAJDAR010000110.1 GCA_029261775.1 Deltaproteobacteria bacterium
GAGGTCTGCATCCGCGGCGGCAACCTGATGCGCGAGTACTGGAACAAGCCCGAGGCCACCGCCGAGGTGTTCCGTGGCGGCTGGTACCACAGCGGCGACGCCGGCTACAAGGACGAGGACGGCTACATCTTCCTGGTCGACCGCGTGAAGGACATGATCGTGACCGGGGGAGAGAACGTCTACTCGGCCGAGGTCGAATCGGCGATCAGCACCCACCCGGGCGTCGCACAGGTCGCGGTGATCGGCATCCCGCACGAGAAGTGGGGAGAGGCCGTCCACGCCGTCGTGGTCCCCCACCCGGGTGCGGAGATCAGCGCCGAGATCATCATCGAGCACACACGCGAGGCCATCGCCGGCTACAAGGTGCCGAAATCGGTGGAGCTGCGCGCCGAGCCGCTGCCGCTCTCGGGCGCGATGAAGGTGCTGAAACGCGACCTTCGGGCTCCCTACTGGGAAGGGCGCGACAAGAAGATCGGATAGGCCGGAAACGCCCGCGTGAAAACCCTCAGTCTGGGAACCAAGTTCGCCTACGGCATCGGCCAGGTCGGCGAAGGCATCAAGTCGAGAGGCTTCGACTACATCGCCTTCTTCTACTTCACCCAGGTGCTGGGGCTCTCCGGCTCGCTCGCGGGTGCGGCCGTCGCCGTCGCGCTGATCTTCGACGCGATCAGCGACCCCGTGGCGGGTCACGTCTCCGACCACTGGCGCTCTCCGCGCGGCCGCAGGCACCCGTTCATGTACGCGGCTGCGCTGCCGCTCGGCCTGTTCTGGTACCTGCTCTACTTCCCGCCCGAGGGCCTGGGTCAGCTCGGTCTGTTCCTCTGGCTGCTCACCTTCGCCGTCCTCGTGCGCACGGCGATGACCCTCTACCACGTGCCGCACATGGCGCTCGGAGCCGAGCTGAGCGACGACTACGCCGAGCGCACCTCAGTGGTCCAGTGGCGCACCTTCTCCGGGATGCTGGGCTCGCTCGGCGTGATCGGCTTCGGCATCTGGTGGTTCTTCCCGGAGACCGAGGGACATGCCAACGGCCTCCTGAACCCCGCGGGCTACCCGGCCTTCGCCGCCTTCAGCGCCTTCCTCATGTTCATCACGATCTGGTACTCGGCGTACGGTACGCGCAAGGAGATTCCGCGACTCCCCGGCCCCCCGGCCGTGAGCGAACCCTTCTCGTTGAAGGCGACCTTCGCCGAGTTCCACATGGCCTGGCGGAACCCCTCGTTCCGCTCGCTCTTCGTGGGCTTCTCGCTGTTCGCGATCTCGATCTCGATCGGCACCACCCTCGGAACCCACCTCAACGTCTTCTACTGGGGCTTCTCGACGGCGCAGATCTCGGCGCTGATCGCGCCGACGGCGCTGGGCTTCGTGCTCGGTGTGGTGCTCTCGGGCATCCTCCACCGTCGCTTCGACAAGAAGCCATCGCTGATCGTGGCCTGCCTGGTCTCGGGCGCACTCGTGCACCTCGCGGTGATCGCGCGGATGCTCGACCTGCTGCCGCCCAACGGCGACCCGCTGATCTTCCAGATCGTGTTCGCGCTGTTGCTCGGCGTGGGTGTCGCCGCCGGCGTCGGCTACACGTCCGCCGGCTCGATGATGGCCGACGTGGCGCAGGACCAGTTCGTGCGCACAGGACGCAACCAGCAGGGCATCCTCTTCGCCGCCGTCGCCTTCTCGGGCAAGCTCGGCTCCGCCGGCGGGCACATGGTGGCCGGTTCCGGGATCGAGCTGATCGCGTTCCCGCTGCAGGCCGATCCGGCGGCCATCGCACCCGACCTGATCCGCCGCCTGGGCCTGCTGAGCCTGTTCGCGGCCCCGATCGCGTTCGGAGGCATCTGGGCCTATACCGCCTACCGCATCGACCGGGCCTCCTACGAGGCGTCGATGTCCGATCTTCGGTCTGCGAGGGCAGCGGCGCTCGAGAAGACCTAGCTGGCGATCGCTCCCGTCGGGGAGACCTGGCCCGCGAAGGGTCCGATGCGATCGGCCAGCCGCTCGCGCCACTCCGCGATCAAGGCCAGGTCGTCCTGCTGGTTCGGGTGGAAGTCGCGCCGATACCAGTCCATGTAGTCGGGGCCGAGCCCTCGCAGGAAGCCGCCCTTCTTGAACAGGAAGTGCCAGGCGCTCGACCAGGTCCGCCGCCGGAAGAGCAGCCCATCCTTCCAGAGCATGTAGACCGTCCGATCCAGCACCTCGAGGAAGAGGCTGATCGTGTTCGTGACCAGCGCCCAGGAGCGCAGGGCGTGGCTGGGCGCGACCTGCCGCAGCACGTCGAAGGCGACGGCCTTGTGCTCGGCTTCCTCCAGCGCATGCCACAGCCAGAGCGGCTGCATGGCGGGCGCCATCGGTCCGGTCCATCGCTCGGGCTCGCTCAGCAGTCGGCGGGCCAGCAGCGCCGTCAGGTGCTCGAGCGCCGCCGTCGCCGCCAACGAGAAGTGGGGCGCTTTCGCGATGCTCCAAAGCGTCATCTTGCGAAGCAGCTTGTTCCGCGTGGCGATCGCCGGATAGCCCTGGTCGAGGAGCATCTTCACGTGGCGATCGTGCTGGTGGCTGTGTTGGCCTTCCTGCCCTGCGAAGGCGCGGATGGCGGCCAGCAGCTCCGGATCGTGGATCCGCTCGCGCTGCTCGAGCACACTCTTGACGAAGAAGGCCTCGCCATCGGGGAACACCGAAGAGAGCGCGTTGAGGAAGTGGGTCGCGAAGGGATCCCCGGCGTACCAGTGTCGGGGGATCTCTTCGAACGCCAGCTCGGGACGTCGGACGACGATCGGATGGGCGGCGGCCATGGGGTCCTCGGTAGGCGCGTTGGCAGGATAGCGCTTGTCGCAGGGCCCGACTTGCGGGGGGTATCCTGACCGCATGCGCGCAGCTTTCGTCTCGATGGTTCTGGCCGTCCTGATCGGCTCCCCGACGCCAGGGCTTGGGGAAGCCGACGGCGACGGCGCCTGGGAGCGGGTACGCCAGGAAGACGGAATCGAGCTCCTTCGGCGCCTGGATGGCGGCCCTGGTCCGGCCTTCCGCGCCCGAGCCGAGGTCGAGGCCGACCTCTTCGAGGTCCTCGCGGTCCTCGCCGACGACCCCCGGCGCACCGAGTGGATGAGCCGCTGCATCGAGTCGCGGCGTGTGGCCGAGCTGGAGGACGGCACCCGGCTGATCTACAGCCGCACTGCAGGTAGCTGGCCCGTGGCGGATCGGGACGGAGTCGTGGCCACGCGGGTCAGCATCGACGAGAGGGGGCACCGGGCGCGGGTCGAGATGCGCTCGACCGAGACCCCCGACGTGCCCCCGGTGCCCGGCGTGGTCCGCATGCCCGCGCTCACGGGGGCCTATGAGCTGGTCGCCCTGGGCCCCGACCGGACGCGCGTGCGCTACGAGATCGACGTCGACCTCGGGGGCCGCGTGCCGGGCTTCGTCGGCAGCTTCGTCCGCGAGCAGATGCCCTTCGACACGCTCCGCGATCTGCGCGGCCAGGTGGAGAGGACCCGCGACAGCTACGCGGCGGCCGCCCAGGCACTCCGCCGGCGCCTGCCCGACGTAGCGTCGCCGGCACCCCCGAAGCCGGCCGGAGACGGTATGCTGCCCGCACTCGAAGCCGCACCCACCGAAGCGAGGCACCCATGAGCACCGCCAGCCAGACCGAAGACACTCCCTGGTTCCTTTCCGGCAACTATGCCCCCGTGATGGACGAGCGCACCGATCTCGACCTCCGCGTCACCGGCCAGATCCCCCGGGAGCTGCGCGGCCTGTACGTGCGCAACACACCGAACCCGAAGGACGGCAAGGGCAGTCACTGGTTCTTCGGCGACGGCATGGTGCACGGCGTGCGGCTCGAGGACGGGAAGGCCGCCTGGTACCGCAATCGCTACGTCAAGACGGTCAAGCTCGAGCGCGGCCTCGACGCGATGGATCCGGCCGTGATGATGGATCGCACGGCCAGCGCCGCGAACACCCACATCATCGGGCACGCGGGCAAGATCCTGGCCCTCGAAGAGGGACACTTCCCCTACGAGCTGACGGGCGAGCTCGAGACCAAGGGCTGCCTCGACTACGAGGGCAAGCTGCAGTCGGCATTCACCGCCCACCCGAAGCTCTGTCCCGAGACGAACGAGCTGCACTTCTTCGGCTACGGACAGCTCCCGCCCTACCTCGTCTACCACGTGCTCGACACGAACGGCGCTCTCGTGCACAGCGCCGAGATCGAGGTTCCCGGGCCGACGATGATGCACGACTTCATGATCACGCGGGACCACGCGATCTTCATGGATCTGCCCGTCACCTTCGACATCGAGAAGGCCATGCGGGGCGAGGTGCCGATCGGCTGGGATGACGACTACGGCGCACGCATCGGCATCCTGCCGCGCTTCGGCAACAACGAGGACATCCGCTGGTTCGAGGTGAACCCCTGCTACGTGTTCCACCCGCTCAATGCCTTCGTCGATGGTTCGAAGGTGGTGTGCGACGTGGGGCGGCACGAGAGCATGTGGCGCGGCTCGATGGACGACTTCGAGCCCTCGTACCTCCACCGCTGGACCTTCGACCTGGCTTCGGGCAGCGTGCAGGAGGAGCCCCTGGACGACGTCTCCCACGGCTTCCCGCGCGTGGACGACCGCGTCGTGGGCCTGAAGCACCGCTACGGCTGGGTCGCCGGATCCCGGCCAGGCGCCGAGCCGGGCATGGACGCTCCGGGCGTCATCACGCGCTACGACGTCGAGAAGGGCAGCTCGGAGAGCCACGACTTCGGGGCGACGGCGCAGCCCGGCGAGTTCGTGTTCGTTCCGCGCTCGGAGACCGCCGCCGAAGACGACGGCTGGGCCATGGGCTACGTCTACGACAAGGCCACGAACTCGAGCGATCTCGTGATCCTCGACGCGGCCAACCCGGCGGCCGATCCGGTGGCGGTGGTCCACCTGCCGCGCCGCGTCCCGCACGGCTTCCACGGAAGCTGGATCCAGGACTAGGCCCTACTCCGAAGCGGCGGGTCTCTTCGGAAAGCCGAGCTCTGCGAGCCGGCTCGCGATGTCCTGTCCGGCCGTCCCCACTTTGACGTCCTTGTCGATGTGACGGATCGTGCCGGTGCGGTCGACATAGAAGGTCCAGCGCTTGGCGAACAGGCCCCCGAGCCCCGCGACGCCGTAGGCGTCGGCCACGTCGCCGCTCGAATCCGAGAGCAGGACCTGGGAGGTCTCGAGCGACTCGGCGAAAGCCTTGTTCTTCTCGGCGTCGTCCATGCTGACCATGTACACCGCCACGTCGTAGGCTGCGAGGTCCGAGGCGCTGTCACGCAGCGCCTTGAGCTCCTCGGTTCAACCAGGCGTGAAGGCCTTGGGGAACCAGGCCAGCACGACGCCGCGCTTGCCGACATGGTCCGACAGCGCATGGGTCTTGCCGTCGGACCCGGCCAGCTCGAAGGCGGGCGCCGGGTCTCCGGCGGACACGGCGAGGGCGGCCTGGGCTGCGAGCCCCACCAGCCAGGTGATCCACCACGTGCGTCGGACGATCCGCATGCCACTCCTCCACGGCCTCGGCGGCCGACCTCGAAGCTAGCCGTTGCGCTCGCCGTGACACCCCGGCACGCCACGCCACGCGCCGCCCCGGCTCCCTCCCACCCCGCGAAGCGGGCCCGCAGATGAGCTATCCAGCCCTCATGGGAGACCACATCCTCTACGAGACCCGGAACGGGGTCGGGCTGATCACGATCCATCGCCCCGAGAAGCGCAACGCCATGACCTTCGCGATGCTCGGCGACTTCATCGAGACGGTGAAGCGCGCCGGAGAGGATCCGGAGGCCAGGGTCCTGATCGTCGCGGGACAGCCCGGCAGCTTCTGCGCCGGCACGGATCTCGCCGATCTGTCGAGCGTTCCCGGCGAGCGCCGCGGCCTGCGCGGGAGCGCCGACGAGCACGACGTCTGGTGGCCGCTCGTCGCCTGTCCCAAGCCGGTGATCGCCGCCATCGACGGACCCGCGGTAGGGATGGGCGCCGAGTTCACCTCCCAGTGCGACCTGCGCCTCGCGACGCCGCAGGCCCGCTTCGCCTGGAATTTCGCGCACCGGGGGCTGGTGCCCGACATCGGCGCCGGCTCCTGGCTGCTGCCTCGCTTGATCGGCCCTTCGCGCGCCCTGCGACTGCTCTACACCGGCGCGTTCCTGTCCGCCGAGGAGGCGCTCGAGATCGGCTACGTCGACCGTCTGGTGGCATCGGAGGCACTCCTGGATGCGGCCTTCGAGCTCGCCCGGGAGATCGCCCAGGGTTCGCCCTTCTCGCATGCCCGCATCAAGTCGCTGGTCTACGAGGGGCTCGGCTCGGAGGTGGGGCCGCACATGGCGCGGCACACCCGGGCGCTGGCGGAGTGCTTCCGCAGCGACGATCACAAGGAGGGCGTGGCGTCCTTCCTCGAGCGGCGCGAGGCGAAGTTCACGGGAAGCTAGGCCCTGCCCCGCAGACACCGCCCGCAGGCGGTCCCGCCCACCGCGAGGAGCGGGCGGGACGCGAACCCGCCCGTCGCCCTGGGAGGACTCGATGCGGGCGCTCGACCGAGGGTGGGACGCACGAAGTCCCGCTCGCGCAGCGTCGGTCTTGCGGGAGGGAGTTGCCGCCGCTGCGCATCGGATTCGCGGAAACCGCCGCGATCGCGTGCATGCCGACTACCCGAGGCGGGTACCCCACACGTCGAGCTGATGCTCTCGGATGCGCCAGCTCGCGTCTTCGCGAGCCAGGCGCGTGCGATACGCACCCCACAGCGAGAAGACCTGCCCGCCCTTCTCGCGCGGGAAGTGCAGGGCCTGGAGGTCCGTGCGCAGGGTCGCGGTATCGCCCTCGATGCACACCGAGGGCGGCCCGAGCATGTGCTGGGTCTGGCGATACGGCGCGAGGGCCTTTTCGACGAAGCCCATCCAGGCTTCCAGGCCCTGGATCGGCTCGGCGGCGAAGCCGCGGAGCACCACGTCCGGGTGGAAGAGTCGGCGGTAGGCGTCGAAGTCGCGATCGTCGATGCCGTTCGCGTAGGCGATGATCACGTCGCCGACCGCGAGCCGGTCGTCGAGATCGGCGTCCTGGGCCATGGTCCCGGTCCTCCGAGGGAATGGTACCCTGCTCCGGGCGATGTCCGAGGCCCGACCGCAACCGACGCCGCTGATCGATACGCGCAAGCAGCCCGAGCCGGAGCTCCGGCCCCAGGCGCTGGCCGGTGAGCGCTACACCTCGCGCGACTTCATGGAGCGCGAGTGGGAGCGGCTCTGGAGGCGGGTGTGGCAGATCGGCTGCCTGGAATCCGAGATTTCTCGGCCTGGCGACTACGTCACCCACGAGATCGGCCGGGAATCGCTGGTCTTCGTGCGCGACGAGGCGGGCGAGATCCGCGGCTGGCACAACGTCTGTCACCATCGCGGCAACCGCCTGGTGCAGGACGAAGGCGGGCGGACCGGCGCGTTCGTGTGTCCGTACCACGGCTGGGTGTGGGGACGGAACGGCGAGCTCCAGAAGGTCCAGGACCCCGAGGACTTTCCGGGCGGCGACCCGTGTGGGCGCCTGCGTCTCACACCGGTGCGGGTGGACAGCTGGGCGGGCTTCGTCTGGTTCCACCTCGATCCCGATGCCGGCCCGCTCCAGGACTTCCTCGACCCGGTCGCCCGTGAGATCGACACGTACCAGATGCAACGCATGATCCGCACCCACTGGATCACCCTCGAGAGCGACTGCAACTGGAAGGTGGTCCAGGACAACTTCTGCGAGAGCTATCACATCCCCACCGTCCACCCTGCGCTCAAGTACTTCCTCGACGACCACCATGCCAGCACGCAGTTCGACCTCTACCCGAACGGTCATACCCGCATGCTGATGGTCGGCGGGCGCGGGAGCGCGCGCGTGGAGAACGAGGAGATGACCCTGCGCGCCTTCCGCGACGAGCTCGCCTTCTGGGAGCTCGATGCCGAGGACTTCCGGGGCTGCAGCCACGAGATCCGCGAGGCCCTGCAGCGGCAGAAGCGCCGGCTCGGGCCCGGCAAGGGTCTCGACTTCTCGCGTTACGTCGATGGGCAGCTCACCGACCACTACCACTACACGATCTTTCCGAACCTGGCGTTCAGCATGAAGCCGGACGGCTGCATCTTCCTGCGGCCGAACCCCCACCCGACCGACCCGGAGAAGTGCCTCTTCGACGTCTGGTACTTCACGCTCTTTCCCGAAGGCGTGGACGAGTATCCGGCCCGCTCGATGGCAGAGCTCGTCAGACGGGACGACGCGGTGCCGCACCAGCGGGGCAAGCTCGGCGAGATCTTCCTCGGCGGGGGGATCGACGAGGACGCGAGCGTCTTCATCAGCCAGCAGAAGGGGCTGC
Organism: Deltaproteobacteria bacterium; assembly: GCA_029261775.1. Lineage (GTDB taxonomy): Bacteria > Myxococcota_A > UBA9160 > UBA9160 > UBA6930. The sequence goes on from JAJDAR010000110.1 coordinate 8,332, forward strand.
GCTCGCTCGCCTGGAAGGGCGCCAGCCTCTCCCGCCAGGAGCGCCGGGTGCAGTACTCGCACCAGGTGATCGACGAGTACCTCGAGGGTCGGCGCTAGCAACGCCCGCGGGCTCCTCGGTCCAAGGGGGCTCTCGGGCCACCAGCGCGCCCCAGACGGCCAGGCCGACGGAAAGGGCCGGAGTCCCTGAATCCCTTCCATGTCGGAACCGTCGAAGCGAGAGGGGGACGGGAGCAGGATCGATGGGTGCAGGCCTGCGGTGGACCGCTGCGATGGCTCTCGGGGCCCTGGGGACGGACCCGGGCTGGGCCGAGACGGACGAGTATCTCGCGTCTCGCGAGGCGGCGGTCCAATGGTCGCGAGACGCGCATGCCGAGCAACAGACCCGGCGAGCGGAGCTGGGCGCGCTCGCGGAGGCATGGCTCGTCTCCCCAGAAGAGGCGAGCGAGCGAGCTCACCCCCCCGAGCCGGTTCCCGTGCCGGATCGCCTTGCGGTCGAGGCCACGCGACCCGCCGAGGCGCCGAGCCCTTCGCACGAGGAGGTTCCGGAGGCGCCACGCCAGGACGTGGGCAGCTCCGGAGTGCTGAGCAGCGCGGTCAGCTGGGCCCTGTCGCTGCGTGAGGCCCGAGCGCGCGCGCCCTCCCCCGTCGAGAGCGACTCCGCACCCGCCCGGCCCGACTCCGCACCTGCCCGGCCCGAGCTGGCAGATGCGATCTCCCGACTGGGGAACGGGATCCGCGGCTGGCTCCTTGGCGAGACCCCGGAGCGCCGCAGCGCGGCCCTGGCCGCGCCGACGGAGCCGACCCCGAACCGCGAGGCGCCCGCGCGGCTCGCTTCGCTCGTGGAATCGCCTCCGAGAGGGGCCCCTCCGGAGGTGGAGTCGGCGGCTTCCCCAACCGGAGATGCGGCGACGGCTGACCCGAGCCCGGAAGCGCGTCGCTCTTCGGAACCTCGACCGGGGGTCGCTCGAGCGAAGCCGCCGCGAGCGATCGCCGTCGCCGCAGAGCGACCCTCCGAACGGATCCGCGCCTCGAAGCCGGATCGCCCGGCTCCGACGCCCGCGGCCGAAGCGGAACGGCCCGCGACACAGGCAACCGAACGGGCACGGTCCAGGACGCACGGTTCGGTAGCGCGCGCGAAACCACCCTCCGCCCCGACGAGCCGACCGCCGGTCGCCAGACCGACGGAATCCGCAGCGTCGGTGCCGGTCGCGCCGACCCGCATCCCCACCGGACAGCCCGTGGCCAGGCCGAAGGTGGCCAGCGCCAGGCCTTCCGTGCAGGCCCCTCCCGCGCAGCCTGGCAAGGCCCGACGTCCCAAGGCCAGTGGTGCCCGGCAGGCAGGCGCGGCCACGGCGAAGCCCGACCGACCGCGCACGACGCCTCCGCCGAGAAAGCGGCCGCCGCAGGTCGCCGCGTCGGCCCCGGCTCGACCCCGCCCGCCGCCCGTGTCGGCCCCGCGCCGAGCGCCCGATCGACGAGTCGCGAATCACTCCGTCCAGCCCGCACCCGCCTCGTCGCAGCGGCCTTCGGACCCGGGAGTGGGTTCGATTCCCCGTGGCAACTCCGACGAGGCCTGGCGCCTGCGGTCCAGGGAGCTCGCGCGGGCAGAGATCGCGAGCGCCCGGGAGATGCAGGCGCGACTCACGGCGGCCCCCGCCAGGCGCGTCGCGACGACTCCGCCTCGGAGCAAGGAGGCGTCGCCCGGACGGGCACGACAGGCTGCGCCGCGCGGACTCACGAGAGCCCCCGCGGTCCCCGAGCATCGGCACGACGAGGTCTGCGACCATCCGCTCGGCTGGGCGCTCGTCGAAGAATGCGACGAGTGGGGCTGTGGGATCTACGAGGAGCATTGCGACGAGCACGGCTGCACCCTGTACGAGCTCGAGTTCTTCTTCGCCGGTCACTGAGTCTCGGAGCGCGTCACCCCGCCTCTCGCCCGCGGTTTCGATGAGCGACCCGACCCGTTCGAGTCGACCGAGAGACCCGACCCCTTCGTCACGAGTTGACCGAGAGACCCGACCCCTTCGTCAACACACGAATCGAGTTGACTGAGAGACCCGACCCCTCGGTCAACGTTCGGCGTGGTGGGTTTCTTTGAGGAAGGCGGCGAAGATCGGGAGGGCGGCTCGGGAGCCGGGCAGGCCGATGCTGTGGCCGTCGTCGAAGCCGACCCACACACCGACGACGAGATCGCGACCGGGCAGGAAGCCGATGAACCACGCATCCCGGTCGTTGGTCGTGGTGCCGGTCTTGCCGGCGACCGGGACGCTGACGCCCAAGGCCCGCAGTCGGCGGCCGGTGCCGCGCTCCACGGCGCCGAGCAGCGCCTCGTTCACCAGCCGCACGCGCGCCGCACTGACGCGCGCGCTTCGTTCGACGGGCTCTCCGACCACGCGGCGTGCGGCCGCATCGAAGACCACCTGGACGCGGCGCGGCGTGACGTGGGTGCCCTCCCCTGCGAGCGTCGCGTAGGCGCTGGTCATCTCCAGCAGCGTGACCTCCGAGGCGCCCAGCGAAAGGGCGGGAACCGGCTCGAGGGGGCTCTCGATGCCGAGCGTCCGGGCCATCCGGACGATGGCGTCGGGCCCGACCCGCTGACCCAGCCTCACGAACGGCACGTTCAGCGAACGCTCGATCGCCTCCCGCAGGGTGACCGGTCCACGGAAGCGCCGATCGTAGTTGCCGGGCCGCCAGGTCCCTTCCGGCCGGCGGATCGTGATCGGCTCGTCCCGCAAGATCGTCTCGAGATCGAGCTCCGCGTCCTCGACGAGCGCAGCCAGGGCGACGACGGGCTTGAACACGCTCCCCGGCTGCCTGCGCGACCGCAGGGCGCGGTGAAAGGACGAGCGCTCGCGGTCGCGCCCGCCGATCAGCGCGAGGACGTCGCCACGCCTTGGATCGATGGCGACGAGCGCGGCCTGGAGTCTGGATCCCTCCCGCAGCAGCGCCGGGTGCTCTGCCTCAAGGGCCGAAAGCTCGCGGCCGATCGCGCGCTGGGCCGCCTCCTGCAGCGCCAGATCGAGGGTGGTCACGACGCGCAACCCGCGATCCGAGAGCAGACCGAAGGCGCTCTTGCGCCGCAGCTCGCGAGCCAGGTCCTGCTGGAACCAGTCGGCCGCGGTCGTGAGGGGTGGCGCGGGCGCAATACCGAGCTCCGCTTGCAGGGCCCCGCTCCAGGCGCCCTCGTCGATGCGGCCGGCCTGGTAGAGCTCGTTCAGCACGAGATTCCTCCGGTTGAGGGCTGCACCGGGATGGCGCCTGGGTGAGTAGGCGCTCGGGCCGCGCAGGATGCCCGCCAGCAGGGCGCACTCGGCGAGGCTCAGGCTGCCGACGTCGCGATCGAACCAATGTCGGGCCGCGGCGGCCACGCCATGCACCGCCACGCTGCCGCGCTGGCCGAGGTACACCTCGTTCAGGTACGCCTCCAGGATCGCGGGCTTCTCGACCGCGCGTTCGATCTGGCGCGCCAGCCGCGCCTCGCGGAGCTTCCTGGTGAAGCTGCGCTCGGGGGTCAGGTAGAGGTTCTTGACCAGCTGCTGGGTGATCGTGCTGCCACCTTCGACGAGGGCGGCGGCACGCAGGTTGGCGATCAGCGCTCCGACCGTGCGCCGGACGTCGAGCCCGGGGTGGTCGAAGAAGCGGCGGTCCTCGATCACGAGCACCGCGTCGATCAGCGCCGGCGGCAGCTCGTGCAGCCCGACCGGCTCGCGGTCGACCCGGCTCGGCCCGTACAGGCTCCCGATGGCGACCGGCGGCAGCATCACCTGCGCCAGGGAGGAGCCGTCCTCGCTGCGAAGCTCCGTCACACGTCCAGCCCCATCGAGCTCGATCCGCACCTGCCGGGCGGGGGCACGGCTGGCCCCGGCGAACAAGCTCGCCGGAAACGCAGGCAGCCCGAGGACCCAGGCACGAGCCTCGACGCGCAGCTCCATGGCCTGCGGCCGGCCTGCCACCTCGCGAAAGCCCGCTCGCCGAAGGTGCTCCCGGATGCCGCGGGGGCCGGCCTCGTCGCCCGGTCGGATGACGAGGGGACGCGAGAAGAGACGCGAAGGCTCGGCCGCGCTGCGGGCATGGGGCGAGCGCAGCGCCGGACCCTCGGGCCACCAGGCGACCGTGAGGCCTAGAGCCACGCCCAGGCCGAAGCCGGCGAGCCAGAGCCGTCGCGCCATCCGCTCCTCCTGCCCCCGCTCGCTTCGACGCGGCAGGAGGCTCGGAGATTCAGGTGGCGCCCCCGAGGCGCGAAGGGCCGTCGCCCCTACTCGACCTCCTGCAGGCCCGACGGGTCGTGGAGGAAGATCCGACCCCCTCCGGCCCGCTTGGCTTCGTACATCGCGGCGTCCGCCAGACGCACGAGTGCTTCGGGCCGATCGCCCGCCTCGGGGAAGACCGCCACCCCGAGGCTCGCGGAGGGCTGGACCTGCACGCCGGCGAGAAGGATCGGCTCGGACAGGGCCGCAAGCAGCTTGCGGGCGACGACGGTGCCGCCCTTGGGGTCGTCGAATTCGGAGACGAGGACGACGAACTCGTCCCCTCCGAGCCGCGCCGGCGTATCGATGCTTCGGGTGTGGCTCGCAAGACGGGCGCCCGTGGTGCGCAGCAGCTCGTCGCCGGCCGCATGCCCCAGCTCGTCGTTGATCTGCTTCACTCCGTCGAGGTCGATGAAGACGAGCGCGCCGCGCCGGCCGAAGCGGTGCGAGCGCTCGATGGCCTGGGCCAGAGCCGGCTCGAAGGCCCGCCGATTGGCGAGGCCGGTCAGGGGGTCGGTGGTCGCGTGGCGCTCGAGCTCGGCCGCTTGCCGGTCGTGGGAGCGACGGAACGAAATCCCGAAGGCCAGGATGGTGAGCAAGGTGGCAAGCCGCACACCGAGCATCACGGTCGAATCGACGAACCGCTCCTCGGTCGGCGCCAGGTAGACGCCAGCCGCCACCAGGGCCACGCTCGGAACACTCCAGGCCAGGGCGGCTCGCGTCCCGAGGATGTGCGCCGCGCCCAGCAGCACCATCGCCGGGAAGTAGACCGTGATCGGGGTGGCGATCCCGAGCCCGAAGACCGCGTAGGCCACCGCGCCGAGCGCGATCGCGTACATGCCGTGGGAGGCCAGGCGGAAGCGCTCCGGCGTGCGGTCGATCGAGAAGAGGACGATGCCCAGCACGCTGAGCAGCACGAGTCCGACGGCGGACAGGCTGGGCAGATCGAGATGGAGGGGCACCGCGATCGCGACCGCCGCGACCATCCCCATCGAGGCGAGGAGCGGAATCCGGGCACGGCGCGCCATGGTGCCGGCGCGCGGCAGCCCGCCGCTCGATTGCGGATCCGGTCGGGAATCGGGCGCGCGGTCCAACGGCGGCCTCCTTTCCGGCTCATCGTCCAGCGTTCCGGCTTATCGACCGCAGCAGGGTCGGGCTGAACGAGGCGCGGATGCGGTCCACCCGGACCGAGAGTACGCGATCCCGCCCCTCCCGCGAGCTTCCGACCGCACCCCGAAGGCCCGGCGCAGCCTCGGAAGCACGCGACGCGCTCCGGCACCACCGCGATGCAGTGAGTAGCATGGTGGGCCTGTCGCGGAGGCCGCAGCTGCAGCGATGATCGAGACCCCGGTGCTGATCGCTGGAGGAGGGCCCGTCGGCCTCTTCCTGGCCCTCGAGCTCGAGCATCGAGGCATCTCTGCCCTGCTCGTCGAGCGCAGCGAGACGACCACGCAGCATCCCAAGATGGACGTGACGAACGGTCGGAGCATGGAGCACTTCCGGCGGCTGGGCCTCGCGGACGAGATCCGCTCCCATGCGGTCCCCTCGGACCACCCGATGACCGTCCTCTGGTGCTCCCGCCTGGCCGGATGGGAGCTGACGCGCTTCGACTACCCGAGCGTGGACTGGGGGCGCGACATCATCCGCTACGTCAACGACGGCAGCCTCCCCCTCGAGCCGGACATGCGGATCTCGCAGGTCGTGCTCGAGCCCGTGCTGAAGGGAATCCTGGAGTCGCGGGGCCGGCACGTGACCGTGCGCTTCGGCTGGGGCCTGGTCGGCTTCGAGCAGGACGAGAGGGGAGTCACGGCCCTCGTGCGCAAGACCGGAACCGGCGAGGAGCAGGAGGTGCGCGCCGACTACCTGGCCGGCTGCGACGGCGCACGCAGTGTGACGCGCGAGGCACTCGGCATCGAGCTCGACGAGACGATCGGAGGCCAGGCCCAGCGGCCCGGCGCAGGCGCGGGCTCGCTCGGCAGGGGCTTGCGGCGGGGGGAGCCGGGACCCGACGGGCGCATCTACCTGATCCATTTCCGATCGAAGGATCGCGCCTTCTTCGAGCGCTTCGGGCGGGCCTGGCACGTGCAATCCCCGCTGGACGGCACGCTCATCTCACAGAACGACGAGGACACCTGGACGCTGCACGTGCCGCTCGGTCCGGGAGCCGAGACGGACGCGATCGAGCCGCGCGCCTTCCTCTTCGAGCGGCTCGGTCGCGAGGTCGATTGCGAGATCGTCGTCGCCGGAGCATGGCGCCCGCACCTGGCCGTGGCTCGGAGCTACGGCGAGAGTCGCGTCTTCCTCGCAGGCGACTCGGCCCACCAGATGATCCCGACCGGCGGCTACGGCATGAACACCGGCGTCGGCGATGCGGCGGATCTCGGCTGGAAGCTCGCGGCCTCGTTGCAGGGCTGGGCGGGGCCGGAGCTGCTGCGCTCCTACGATGCGGAGCGGCGGCCCGTCGGCGCCCGCAACGTTGCCGCGTCGGCCCGACATGTCGCGATTCGCGGCCAGATCGCGGCCGCGGCCGGCGCAGCCCTTCACGAGGGCTCGGAGCGCGGCGTTCGTGCACGAAAGACCCTCGGTCGACGGATCCAGGAGCTCGGGAACCTCGAGAACGAGGCTCTCGGGATCGAGATCGGCTACCGCTACGAGGGCTCGCCGATCGTGTGTGGCGAGCCGGGACCGCCGCCGGCCGAAGCCATGGACCGCTACGAGCCCACCACCCGGCCTGGGAGCCGGGCGCCAAGCCTGTTCCTGGCGGATGGCACCGCGATCTACGACCAGCTGGGCCGGGGCTTCACGCTGCTGCGCTTCGCCGACCTGGACGTCGGCGGCCTGGAGCAGGCCGCGGCGTCCCGTGGCGTCCCGCTCGAGATCGTCGACGTGCGCGACCCGCACGCTCGTCGGCTCTACGAGCGTGACCTGGTGCTCGTCCGCCCGGACCAGCACGTGGCGTGGCGGGGTGCCGAGCAGCCCGCCGATCCGCTGTCCGTGATCGATCGCGTCCGCGGCGCGAGGCCGTCAGCAACCTCGGACTAGCGGAGCCCGCGCAGGAAGGGCCCGACCGAGTCCACGCCCTGCTCGTCGATCCTCCGGATCGTCTCCGAGCCGACGATCGCGATGTCGACCTTGCCTCGGATCGCGGCGACGTCGGTCGCGCTCTTCACCCCGAACCCCAGCGCCAGGGGCAGCGAGGTCGCCGCACGGCAGCGCTGCAGGTAGGCGTCGAGGGCCGCGAAGTCGGTCTCGGCACCCGTGACGCCCTTGCGTGCGACGCAGTACACGAAGCCGCGTGCCCTCTCGGCGATCGCGCGCATGCGCGCATCGCTCGTGTTGGGCGAGAAGATGAAGATCGGATCGAGCGCGTGGGCCGCCAGCGCGTCCAGCAGCTCCTCGCCTTCCTCGAAGGGCAGATCGGGCACGATGGCGCCCCGCAGACCGGCCGCCGCCGTGTCCTTGGCGAAGGCCTCGAGCCCGTGCTGCAACGCGATGTTGTAGTAGGTCATGAACAGCAGCGGGATCCGGTGGCGGTCGCTCAGCGAGTGCGCCGCCTCGAAGCAGCGCTCGACCGTCGAGCCCGCGGCCAGGGCTTTCTGGTTGGCGTGCAGGATCACGGGACCATCGGCGATCGGCTCCGAGAAGGGGATCTGCAGCTCGATCAGGTCGACGCCGGCTTCGACCATGGCATCGACGATCTCGAGCGAGGCCTCGAAGCTCGGATAGCCGAGCACGATGTGGGTCATCAGCAGGATGTCCCGCTCCGCAAGCCGCTCTCGGACGACGGACTCAAGCGTCGTAGGCACGAGCCTTCTCCCGGATGAAGGCCTTCCACTTGGGATCGTCGAAGGCATCGGCCACGGTGAAGATGTCCTTGTCACCGCGACCGGACTGGTTGATCAGGATCACCTGGTCCGGGCTCATCGAAGGCGCTTCCTTGAAAGCCTGCACGAAGGCGTGGGCGGACTCGAGGGCTGGGATCAACCCCTCGCGACGCACCGTGCGCGCCAGGGCGTCGATCACCTCCGTGTCGGTCGCCGCCTCGAAGCGCACACGGCCCTTCTCGTGCAGATCCGCCAGGATCGGAGAGACCCCGACGTAGTCGAGGCCCGCGGCCACGCTGTGCGTGTGCTGCATCTGGCCGTCGCGATCCTGCAGGAACCAGGTCTTGTACCCCTGGGCCACCCCGACGCTCGCGTCGTCATAGCTCAGACGGACGGCGTGCCGGCCCGACCCGGCGCCGTGGCCGCCGGCCTCGACCCCGACCAGCTCCACCCCTTCGTCCTCCAAGAAGCCCGAGAAGATCCCGAGCGCATTCGAGCCCCCGCCGACGCAGGCGTAGACCCGATCGGGCAGGCGGCCCGCGATCTGCTGAATCTGCTCGCGCGCCTCCGTGCCGATGATCGACTGGAACCAGCTGACCATCTCCGGGAAGGGATGCGGCCCGCAGGCCGTGCCGAGCGCGTAGTGGGTGCTGTCCATGTTCGTGACCCAGTCGCGGAAGGCCTCGTTGATGGCGTCCTTCAGGGTCCGGCTGCCCTCGGTGACCGGGACGACGGTCGCGCCCAGCCGTTCCATCCAGAAGACGTTCGGCCGCTGCCTCTCGACGTCGATCTCGCCCATGTAGATCGTGCACTCGAAGCCGAGCTTCGCCGCCATGGTCGCGGTGGCGACGCCGTGCTGGCCCGCGCCGGTCTCGGCGATGACGCGGCGTTTGCCCATGCGCTTCACCAGCAGACCCTGACCCATCACGTTGTTCGCCTTGTGCGCTCCCGTGTGGTTCAGGTCCTCGCGCTTCACGTAGATGCGCGCGCCGCCCAGATCCTCGGTCAGGTTGCCCGCGAAGGTGATCGGTGTCGGCCGGCACGAGTACGTGCTCATCAACGCCTCGTACTCGGCCCAGAAGGACGGGTCGGCCTTGGCGTCCTCGAAAGCCCGGATCAGCTCGTCGAAGGTCGCGACGAGGATCTCCGGGATGTACAAGCCTCCGAAGCGGCCGTAGTAGCCGCGGGATTCAGGCATGGCTGTCTCCGATGCGCTGGGAGAAGACGAAGCGGTCGGTACGGCAATCCATCGCGGCGAAGACCGCGCCGGCCGCGTTGGGGAAGTGCAGCGTCCGATCGACCCGCAGCACCGCGGCACCGGGCGCGAGCCCGAGTTGCGCGGCGGGCCCGGGCTCGAGCGCGGCGACCCGGAACTCCTGGTCGGCCGCCGTCGGCTCGAGCCGGTAGTGGTCGAGCACGACGCCCGAGAGCGATCGCCCCTCCAGCGGGAGCCGGTCGAAACCCGGGAAGCGCTCCGCGTCGAGCCAGAAACGCTCGAGGAGCACGGGCTCGCCATCGACGGAGCCCCGCCGCATCAGCTGGAAGCAGGGGCGGCCGCGCAGCGGCGGGGCTGCCTCATCCGCGACCCCCGCTGTGGCGGGCTCGAGCAGCTGCGTCTCGAGCGCCAGGCCCTCGCGCGAGAACGACTGCAGGGTGCCGCCCAGCGAGAACAGATCGACGTGGGCGGCGGGCTCACGCACGAAGGTGCCGGCACCTCGCCGGCGGGCGAGGAAGCCGCGTCGGACCAGGGTCTCGGTGGCCTGTCGGACCGTCGGGCGACCTACGGCGAAGTCGCCAGCCAGGGCGTGCTCCGACGGAATCCGTGCGCCCGTCGGATAGTCCCCCGCCCGAATCCGGGCGAGCAGCTGGTCGGCCAGCTGTGCGTACAGGGGAACGGCGGAGGCGGGATTCAGGGAGGACACGCCGCGAGGATGACCCAATTGGTCAAGTTGTCAATACAAATATCCTTATTGATAGAAAAGTCATCAAGGAGTACACTAATGACAAGTTGATCAACAAGCTGCCCTCTTCCCCCTCCCCACCGGAGCCCGTCTCCGAGAGGATCCCCATGACCGAGCGACCCTCCCCGACCCCCCGCGCCCCCCGAGCCATGCAGTTCGAGCCCCGCATGAGCGGAGGCGACACCCTGATGTGGCGCCTCGAGAGCGATCCCGCGCTGCGCTCGACGATCGTCTCGGCCTGGATCCTCGAAGGCGCCCCCGACATGGATCGCCTGCGGGCGAAGACCGAGCGGGCCACGCAGCTCATCCCCCGTCTTCGCGAGCGCGTCGTGAGCGACCCGTTCGGGATCGCGCCGCCGCGCTGGGAGACGGATCCCGACTTCGACCTGCGCTTCCACCTGCGGCGGATCCGGGTCCCGGAGCCCGGCACGCGCCGACAGCTCCTCGATCTCGCGGAGCCGCTTGCGATGCAGGCCTTCGACAAGGAGCGTCCGCTCTGGGAGCTGCACGTCGTCGAGGGCCTCGAGGGCGGTCGCAGCGCCGTGCTGATGAAGCTCCATCACGCGATCTCGGACGGTGTGGGCCTGGTGCGCATGACCGAGTGCCTGATCGAGAAGGGCCCGGAAGACACCGCCCTGCCGCCCGTGACCACCTTGCCGGAGCCCGCCGAGGACGTCGACCCGGTCCAGGAGACCTTCGATGCGGTCGGCTACCGCACGCGGACGGGCTTCGAACGGGCGGGCGGCGCGCTGCGCGCACTCGGCCGCACCGCCGCGGATGCGCTGCGCGATCCGACCGGCACCGCGGAACGCGTGCGCAGCACGACGAGCTCGATCGCGCGGTCGCTCACACCGCAGAACAAGCCGCTCTCGCCGTTGATGACGGGCCGCTCGTCGAGCGTCCGCTTCGAAGCGATGTCCCAGCCCCTGGCCGACCTGAAGGCTGCTGGCAAGGCTGCGGGCGGCACCGTCAACGACGCCTTCCTCGCGGGCGTCGTCGGCGGCCTGCAGCGCTACCACGCCCATTTCAACGCCGACGCCAAGACCCTGCGCACCCTGATGCCCGTCAACGTACGGACCGAGGAGTCGCAGACGACGGCAGGCAACTACTTCGCCCCGGCCCGCTTCGAAGTCCCGATGGACATCTCCGATCCCGCAGCGCGGATCCGCGAGATGGGCCGGCTGGTCCGCAAGGAGCGGGGCGAGCCCGCCCTGGGCATGATCCAGGAGATCACGGGGGTGCTCGGCAATCTGCCCACGCCCGTCGTGACCGGGCTGTTCGGAAGCCAGCAGAAGAGCACCGACTTCACGACGAGCAACGTCCCCGGCCCGCGCCGCACGATCTGGATGAGCGGCGCCAAGGTCGAGAGCTTCCTGCCCTTCGGGCCGCTCTCGGGCGCTGCGATCAACGTGACCGTGTTCAGCTACGCGGGCACCATGTACTTCGGGATCAACACCGACCCGGCCGCCGTCCGCAATCCGAGCCTGCTCGTCGAATGCCTGGAGAAGGGCTTCGAAGAAATCCGGGCCCTGGCTCCTCCCCAGCAGGTCGCGCCCGTCGTCGACGCCGGAACCATCGCGTGAGCCAGGCCCCGCGGCGCAAGCGGCTCCCGCCGAAGGAGCGGCGCGCGCAGTTGCTCGCGATCGCGATCGACGTGTTCGCCGATCGCGGGCTGCGCGCCGCCCGGCATGCCGAGATCGCCGAGCGCGCCGGCGTCGCCGTGTCCACCGTCTTCGTCTACTTCCCCACGCGGAAGGCCCTGGTCGAGGCCGTCCTGGCCGAGGTCTCTCGGGCCTTCCTCGAGGCGATCCGCAAGGTGCACGGCCAGGCCGGGAGCTGCGTCGAGATCCTCGAGGAGGCGACGGATCAGCTGCCCGGGCTGATGCAGAGCCATCGCAGTCACGTGCTGGTCTGGCTGGAGTGGAGCTCCGCGGTGCGCAATGCCACCTGGCCCCGCTACCGCGCCTTCACCGAGGAGGTCGTCGCCATCACGCGACGCACCTTCGAGCGCGGCCAGGAGCAGGGCGTGGTTCCTCTCGAGGCGGATCCCGAGAGCCTGGCGAGGCTCTTCGCCTCGACCTCCCAATCCGTGGCGCGGCTGCTGCTGGGACAGGTGGACGAATCGACCGTGCGCCGCTTCCAGCAGACCATCCTGCGCGCGGTCCTCGCGGACGACGTCGATCTCGAGCGGGCCTCCGCCTAGCCTGCGCCTCTTGCGCCACGGTCCCGGGCTCCCGAGCTAGGATTCCGAGACGCTTCGCCGTCCGGCGCGGTTCGCACGCCTCTCCCACCCTACGAGGACGACCATGCACCACGGTCTCACGATCTTTCCGACCGACTACTCGATCCCGCTTCCCGAGCTGGCGGTGGAGGCGGAGCAGCGCGGCTTCGAGTCCCTGTGGGTGGCCGAGCACTCGCACATCCCCACCTCGCGAAAGTCGCCGTGGCCGGGGGGCGGCGACCTTCCGAAGATGTACTACGACACGCTCGATCCCTTCCTGGCGCTCGCGGCGGCCGCGTCG
>JAJDAR010000111.1 GCA_029261775.1 Deltaproteobacteria bacterium
GTTCTCAAGCTCGAGGCGACCGACGGCGGCGAGGTCGTCGTGTGGAACTGGGACGTGCGGTGGCGCCGCTTCGTCCGCATGCGTGGATTGGCAGGGACCGAGAACTTCGCCGGCACCCACTTCCGGCTCGAGGACCTCGGCTTCACGGATCTCCACGATCGCCGCGCCGGAGCCGTCCGCAAGCTCGCAGAGCCCGAACGCGAGCTCGTCGAGCTGACGAGCCCACCGTACTACTACTACAGCCGGGTCGTGACCCGGATCGATCCCGCCAACGGCCTGCCGACTGCGGCGACCATCTACGACAAGACGGGCGCGCGCATCCGCGAGCTCGAGTACGGGCGGGTGCGCAGCTTCGACGGGCTTCCCTTTCCGACCCGCTTCCGCTTCGTCGACGAGATGACCCGCGCCGAGAGCCGGCTGGAGGTGCAGCAGCTGACCCTCGGGGTCCCGCTGCGCGGTGAGGACTTCGATCTCGAGGAGCTCGAGCGGCGCATGCAGCAGGGCGAGGATCCGGTGCGGCTGGCGGGGCAGGGTCCCGACGGCGCCTGACGATGGGCGCGCCGCGCACGCGCCGCTAGGCGCGAACGGTCTCGAGGCCGGCCCGTTCGCCGGTCACGGTCTCGAGCAGGATGCCCTCGCGCAGGCCCCAGTCACAGAGCGTGAAGCCCTCGATGCCCAGGGTTTCGGCCAGGATCGTGAAGATCAGGGCAGCTGTCGGCAAGAGGTCGGCGCGACGTCGCCGGATGCCGGGCAAGGCCACGCGCTCGTCGTGGGTCGCCCTCACCAGGATCTCGTTCAGCTGCCGTAGCTCGGCAAGCGACAGCTGGAGCTCGTTCACGCTCGAGGTCGGGTCAAGGCCGCGCAGCCCGATCGCGAGGTGGCCGAGGGCCCGGGCGCTGCCGCCGGTGGCAACGGCCAGGCGCGGCCCCGCGGCGCGGATCGGCTCGACCCACGGCGCCAGGACCTGGTCCGCGCGCTCACAGACGGCGCGCAGCTCCCGGTTGCGCATGGGATCGCTGTGCACGATCTCGCCGTGCAGCCGCGCCGCGCCGAGCGGCAGGGTCGTCTCGAGCTGTACGTCGCGGTCGCGCGCGACGATCAGCTCGAGGCTCCCGCCGCCGAGGTCCGCGCCGAGCACGGCGGCCCGCGGCAGCAGGACGCGGCGGCGCAGGGCGCCGAAGATGATCCGCGCCTCCTCGAGCCCGCTCAGGATCCGCACCGGGCCTCCGACGGCGCCGGCCAGGGCCTCGGCCAGCAGGGGCCCGTTCGAGGCTTCGCGCAGGGCCGACGTGCCGACGACGAACAGCTCCTCGGTACCGAGCGCTTCGGCTGTCGTCCGCAGGGAGCGCGCGGTGTCGACCGCCAGCTCGAAGAGCTCCTGGGGGATCTCGTCGTCGTGGGCCATGACCGCACCGAGGCGCAGCTGCTCGCGCTCGCGATCCACGGGCACGAGATGGCCGGCCGGGTTGACGTCGGCGACCAGCAGATGGAACGAGGTGCTGCCCAGATCGAGCACTCCCAGCCGCCGGCTCTCCTCGCGGACCTCGACCTCGGGGCGCCGGTGCAGTTGCAGCTCGATGCCGGGCTCCTCTTCGAGCAGCGCGGCCAGATCCTCGAGGAGGTCGCCGTGGGTGCACGCCACGTGGACGCCGGGCCCCGCATCGCGCAGCAGGGCCGCCGCCTTCTCCGGCAGGCTGCCGGGGCCCAGGCCGGGTTCCACGCGCGGGACGAGCCCGGTCCGCGCGGCGAGGGCGTCGACCGTCTGCCGACAGCGCAGGGCCGGGCTGGTCCAGATCGTCCCGGGGGTCAGGGCTCCCGGCCGCCCCAGCTGGTCCGCGAGCTGCCGGGCCTGATGCATCCCGGTCGTGGCGAGCGGGCGCAGCAGGTCAGGGCCGTCCCAGTCGGCGCGACGGATCGCCTTGGTGTTGCGGAACAGGTGGATCCGGGCGCGACTCAAGCGGGGCCGACCTCGGGCTCCAGGTCGCGGGGCCTCGTGAAGGCATCGAGCCGGGCGCAGCCTGCGCCGGCCTCCCGCCAGTGCTCGACGTCGAGGGCGAGCTCCGCCAGGGAGCCCGCTTTGAAGCCCGAACCCAGGCGGGCGATCGCGCCGGCGTCGCCGTCGACCACCAACAGGCGCGCCAGATCCTCGAGCCCGGGGTTGTGGCCGATCAGCAGCACCGTCTGGTGGTCCTCCTCGACGCGAGCCACCCGCTCGAGCAGATCCAGGCAGGGTGTCAGGTAGAGACCGGGCTCGAAGCGCCGCGTCGTCTCCTCGGCCAGCGAGGGCTCGAGGGCCGCCAGGGTCTGGCGCGTGCGCACGGCAGGCGAGCACAGGATCAGGCTGGCTCGGCCGAGCACCTCGCCGCGGGCAGCCGCCACCGCGGCGGCGGCCTCGACGCCGCGCGGAGCCAGCTCGCGATCGGCATCCTCCTGGCGGGGATCGCCCGCGCTGGCCTTGGCATGGCGCCACAAGAGGAGCGTCTTCACGTGTGCCAGCCCTCGGGAAGCTTTCGCGTGTCGACGTCCAGCGCCCGGCCGAGCTGGCGCAGGGTGGTCTCGAGCACCGCGATGCGCGCATGGCGCTTGTTCTCGCCTGCGATCACGTGCCAGGGCGCCTCGCGCGTGTGGGTCCGTTCCAGCATCTCGTCCGTCGCCGTCCGATAGGCTCGCCACTTCTTCCGGTTGCGCCAGTCCTCCGGCGTGATCTTCCAGCGCTTGAAGGCGTCCTCCTCGCGCTCCTGGAAGCGTCGGAGCTGCTCCCGCTTGGAGATGTGCAGGAAGAATTTGAGCACCGGCACGCCGTCGTCGACCAGCATCCGCTCGAACTCGCGGATCTCCTGGAAGGCCCGCTTCCACTCGGCGGGGGTGCACAGCCCCTCGACCCGCTCCACCAGCACGCGTCCGTACCAGCTGCGATCGAACACCGCGATCCGGCTCGGCCCGGGCATGCGGTCCCAGAAGCGATGCAGGTAGTGATGACCGAGCTCCCGCGCCTCGGGCGCGCCGATCGCGTGCACGCGCATGCCGCGCGGGTCGAGCTTCTCGCTGATGCGGCGGATGGCGCCGCCCTTGCCGGCCGCGTCCCAGCCCTCGAAGGCCAGGATCGCCCGGCGCTTGTGCTCGTGGAGGTGGCGCTGGAGGAAGAGCAAGCGCAGCTGGGCCGCCTCGAGCCGCTCCTCGTACTCGCGTCGGGAGAGGCTCAGCCCCAGATCCACGTCGGCCAGCTGAGGTGCCTTCATGCGTTCCGGCCGGGCTCCGCGCCCCAGAAGCGGTGCGCCTTCAGGAACCGCTTCGAACGTTTCGCGGCCTTCGCCAGCTCGTCGCGGGTGCCGCGCTGGATCCAGCCGAGGACGAACCCCGCCGCTGCATCGTATTCGGGGCGCCGCTCCTCGCCGAGATCCTCGAGCAGGCCTTCGAGCACCCGCTGGGCCTCGGTCCCGTCGTTCAGCGTGCCCAGGGTGTTCTGCAGGCGTGCCGCCCTGCGGAGGAACGGCCGCGAGTCCGCGCCGGGGAACGTCGCAGCAAAGAATTCGCCTAGATAGCGGAGCTTCTTCAAGTCGATTCGAAGCTCGTGCAGGACCTCGACGGGTCGGCTCGGAAGGTGCTTTCCGTGCTTCCGGGCCTTGCGGTGGAAGCGGGTCAGCAGCTCGGCGCCCCGCTCCCGCGCAGGGGAGAACAAGCGCGCGGAGTCCGCGCTGAGCGGCTGCTTGCGCCAGTCGTGGCCGGCAAGCGTGCGCCCGAGCCGCAGCAGAAGCCGGGTGGTGCGGGGAGAGGTGAGGGCCGCACGGACCCGCACATAGGCCGTGGCGCGCGCAGCCTCGGCGGCCTCCTGCAGCCGCTTCAGGGACGGGTCCCCCGGCCGGACCTCGAGGATCGGGGCCAGGGTCTCGGTCAGGAAGACGTCGAGCTCGCGGGCAGGCCCGAGGTCGGAGGCCAGCCAACGCAGCTCGGTGCGGAGCTCGCTGGCGAGCGGTTCGGGCAGCTGCGCACGCAGCAGGCTCAGGGCCGAGCGCAGGCGCCGGGTGCCGACGCGCAGCTGGTGGACGCCCTCGGGATCGGTTCCCTCCGACGCCACGGGGAGGTTGTCCACGATCTGGCGGGTGCACTCGGCGAAGATGGCCGCCAGCGCTTCGTCCAGGCTGGACCCGGCGCCGAGCTTCAACGGCCGCGCCCGCGTGGCGACCGGCGCGGTCTCGAGCAGCATCTGGAAGCCGATGTCGGCCTTGCTGGCCGCCGAGAGCGTCAGCGGAACGACGGCGTGGAGCGCGTCGGCCACATCGAACAGGACCGCCGCGTCCCCCCGCACGAGCTCGAGCTCGAGCTCGCGGATCGGTCGCGACCCGACGTGGGTGCGGACCTCGCCCACGTCGAGCGCGAGCTCCAGCTCGGTGTCGTCGACCCGCAGGCGACGGGTGACCCGCGTGGTCTCGGTCTCGACGGTGGGGTGGACCTCCCGGCCGACGGCGCGCGTCTCGGCGTGGATGATCTCCCGCAGCGCCGGATCCCCGATTGCGTCGAGCTCGGGGACCGCACCGTCGATGGCGCACTCGTCCTCGGCCCGCCGGTACAGGCCAGCCTCGGCGCGGCCCTTCGACTTGACCGTCTGGATCTTGCGGTCGGGCGTGTCGCGCAGCCGCAGCGCCAGACCGCGCCGGTGCAGGGCCAGCTCCGGGGTGTCGAAATAGACGGTCCGGATGCGGGCACGGGTCTCCGCTCCGATGCCCGCCTGGGCCAGCAGGGGGTGATGAAGGAGCTGCTCGGCCCCGCTCGGTGGCAGCTGGAGCTTGAGCTCGATCTCCTGGGGCGCCGAGATCTCACCGGCCATCGGGAGAGGGTACCGACTCGGCCGGCGGCATGGTGGGGCGCCCTGGGGCCGCATTCCGGAGATCTCAGCCGGTCTCGTAGACCAGCATGCCCTGGTCGTCGCGGTGGGCTTCCGCGGCGCCGGCGATCCGCAGGTGCTCGAGGTGGGCGAAGGTCTCGCTCTCCGCCATGCCGCCCCAGCTGCGCGGTTTGAAGAGCTTCTGGGAGAAGGCCTGCACGTTCGCCGGACCGAGCTCGCGGCCGATGCTCTTGACCCGCTCCAACCGCTCGTGGTGATGCTGCTTGATCGCCTCGGTACGGCCCTTGAGATCGCTGAACGGGTGTCCGTGGGCGGGCAGGGCGGTCTCGATGTTGGGCAGCGCGCCGACCCGATCGAGCGAGTCGAAGAAGTTGTCGAGCGGGTCCTGCGAGATCGCGAGCCCGGAGATGTGGGGCGTGATCGTCGGCAGGACGTGGTCACCGGCCAGGAAGAGCCCCTCCTCGGGACAATGCAGGCAGATGTGATCCTCGGTGTGCCCGGGCGTGTGCGTCACGAACCACTCGCGCCCGGCGAGGCGCAAGCTGTCTCCTTGGGAGACCGGCCGTGTGATGCCGGGGATGAAGGAGCGTCCCAGCATCCTCGCGGCCCGCCACTTCATCCGGGTCCGGAACCCGGGTCGAGGGTGCTCGCCGCCCCACGGTGTCTTGTGGTTCCAGCGCTGCAGGACACGGCGATGCGCCTCGTCGTCCTCCTGCACCGCCAGGTCGTCCACCGAGACTTCGGCCTCGTCGCTCGATTCGAGCACGCCGAAGCGGAAGTCGGCGTGGGCGATGACCTCGGCGTCGGCCTCCTTGGCGAACCGCGCGGCCCCGCCGAAGTGGTCCGGGTGCGAGTGGGTGACGATCACCGTGTGCACGTTCTTCGTGCGCAGGCCGGCCTGCTTCAACCGATCCTGGATCGCCTTCCAGTTGGCCGGTCCCGGGAGTCCCGGGTCGACCACGGCGGCGCCCCGATCGTCGAGCAGGGCGTACATGTTGACGTGACCGAGGCCGGGCATGCGGATCGGGAGCTCCATGCGGAGAACGTTGCGGCCGACCTCGGTGACTTCGGTCCGCGCGGTCTCCTGCTCCTGCTTCTTTGCCATGGCGGCGGAGCGTAGCGGAATCGGCTCTGGGAACGTCTCGAGCGGGCACACTCGGCCGGCCTGCGGGCGCAGGGCTCCGGCTCGTGTGTATCCTGCGGGCCGCGAGGAAACCCATGGGCTACGGCATGACGATCCCCATCCAGAGGCTGCCGCTCCACGAGCACGCCGATCTGGTCCGGGAGCTGGCGGACTCGGGGTACACCGACGTCTGGACCAGCGAGGCCCAGGATCTCGACGGCTTCATCCCCCTGGCACTGGCCTCCCAGTGGGCGCCGTCCCTCCGGTTGGGCTGCGCGGTCTTTCCGGTGCAGACCCGCGGGCCGGCCGTCTTCGCGATGAGCGCCGCAGCGATGGCGCTGGCCGCCCCGGGCCGCTTCGTGCTCGGCCTGGGCTCGTCCTCCGAGTACATCGTGAGCTTCCAGAATGCGCGCCCCTTCGATAGGCCGCTGGCCGCCACGCGAGACATGGCGCGGTTCCTTCGCGCCGCCCTCGCCGGGGAGAAGGTCGACGAGAGCTACGAGACCTTCGCCGTGCGCGGCTTCCAGCTGCGTCGCCCGATCGAGAGCCCGCCGCCGATCCTGATCGCCGCCCTGCGGCCTCGCATGCTGGAGCTGGCGGGCGCCGAGGCCGACGGCGTCATCCTCAACTACATCACCGCGGAGGACCTGCCGAAGGTCGCGCCGCTGGTGAAGAAGCACGGCACGCAGAAGGAGATCGCAGGGCGGGTCTACGTCTGCCCGACCCGCGACGCAGACGCCGTGCGTCAGATCGCTCGTCACTCGATCTGTGCCTACTTCAACGTGCCCACCTATCGCGCGCACCAGGAGTGGCTGGGGCACCACGGCCATTATCAGGGGATGTGGGATGCCTGGGACGCACGCGACCGCAAGGGCGCCCTCGCCGCGCTGCGCGACGAGACCATCGACCGGCACTACATCCACGGCCCGGCCGAGTACTGCCGGGAGAGGATCCAAGGCCTGATGGAGGCAGGGCTCGAGACGCCGATTCTCGGGCTGGTCGAGGAGGCGATGGACCCGCGCGAGGCGGCGCGCCTGCTGGCGCCGGGCGCGCCGGCCGCCTAGCCGCGCTGCGAGTCTACGCCTCGCCGGAGGGCGAACGGCTCGCGCCCTTCAGACCCCGACGCTTCAGGCGCGTGGCCTGCCGGTAGCGCTTCGCCGCCCACTCGATGAAGGTCTCCTGGGAGGAGCGGACCAGGGTCCGGGCCGACGCCTTGCGCTGCACGTAGGTTCCGTCGGCGTGCATGTCCCAGGCGCTTCGAGGGTCGGCGAGCTGCGTGTCTATGAAGAAGCGCAGGTCGCGTTT
>JAJDAR010000112.1 GCA_029261775.1 Deltaproteobacteria bacterium
CTGATACCGCCCGGATGGGACTGGCAGCAGGAGGACGAGCCGGGACCCGGCTACTGGACGGGCGACGGAGCGCAGCCGCGCTCGGCCCAGGTCGAGAACGTCGCGATCCACCTCTACGCACCGCAGTACGCACCTCTCGCACCGTTGGGCTTTCCATACCGCGACGAGACCCACGCCTACTTCCCCCAGGCCCATTTCGACGAGGTCGTGCAGTCGGGCCCGTGGACCTTCGGACGCAAGGGCGAGGGCTACGTGGCCCTCTTCTCCCTGCTGCCAACGGTCTGGCGAGGGGGTCAGCCCGAGGTCTTCCAGAACGGCGGACTGCCCTTCGATCTCGTCGCGCCCGGCAGCGCCCAGAACGTATGGATCCTGGAGTGCGGAAGCGCGGCGGACTGGGGGAGCTTCGAAGCCTTCCGTTCCGCCATCGAATCGGCCGACGTCTCCGCGACGCCCGTGCCGGATCTGGAGGGAGACGGCTTTCCGGATGGGCATGCCGTGGAGTACCGGTCCCCGAGTCTCGGCCGGATCCGCTTCGATTGGCACGGAGACCTGGTCGTGGCCGGCCACGAGATTCCCCTCGCCGACTACCCGCGTATCGACAACCCGTTCGTGAGGACGGAGTTGGGCGAGGACCGCTACGAGGTGTCGGATGGCGCGTTCCGGCTGATTCTCGACTTCGCCGAGGATCTCCGAAGGGCCGAGCCCGTTCGGGAACCGGAGGGAAGTGGGGGATGATGGAGCCCGTGGCCCTTCGGCACTTCACCAATCGCGACGGACTGGACCTCGCCTACCAGGACCTTGCTGGGCCCGACGCGGTCGGGGCCAGCCCCGCCCTGTGCATTCCGGGTCTGACCCGCAATCACCGGGACTTCGAGGACCTGGCACCTCGCCTGGCTCGAACACGCCGTGTGCTCTGCGCCGATCTGCGCGGACGGGGAAGCTCCGCCTACGATCCCCAACCCGCGCGATACGTCCCTCCTACCTACGCCGCGGACCTGGTGGAGCTCCTCGACCATGCCGAGGTCGATCGGGTCGTGATCGTCGGAACCTCTCTGGGCGGCCTGCTGGCCATGCTGCTGGCTGCCACGCATCCGGAACGGGTCGACCGGATCGTCCTGAACGACATCGGCCCGGAGATCGACCCGAAGGGCCTGGCGCGGATCCAGTCGTACGTGGGGCGGAGCGCGCCGGTCACGAGCTGGGAGGAAGCAGGCGCCGCCGCGAAGGAGGTGTACGGCCTCGCCTTTCCCGGCCTCTCGGACGACGAGTGGATCGCGCAGGCGCGGCGGGGCTCCGCGCGCGGCGAGGACGGCACGATCCGACCCGACTACGACCCGCGCATCTCTGAGGCGGCCGGGGCCCCCGGCGCGGCGCCGGATCTCTGGCCGCTGTGGAGTTCCCTCCGCGGGCTGCCCATCCTCGTACTGCGCGGGGAGACCAGCGACATCCTCTCCGAGTCGACCGTCGACCGCATGGCGCGGGAGAAGCCGGATCTGGTCCGGGTCACGGTGCCGGAGCGCGGGCACGCACCCCTGCTGGACGAGCCGGCCAGCGTGGTGGCGATCGAGGCCTTTCTCGGCGGGTAGCCTCGTTCTCCTGCTGCGCTCAGATGCAGGTCGCCTGCGCATTCGCTGCTGGTGACCGGGGCGCGCGGGACCCCAGGAGGGGTTTCAGGTTCTGCGGGGCGGGTCGCAAGTGGAAGCGCGCTCACATTCACAGACTGCGGACGAGTCGAAGCCTCCCGGATGCATGCAAGGGCGGCTCTCCTGGGGGTGGGCTTCTGTCTGGCAACGTTGCTGACGAGCGCAGCGTGGGCCCAGCAGGAGTACGTGGTGCAGTGGACGGCGGATGGAGCGGACACGAGCGGTTATCGCCTGTTCGTCGGCCCGGCGCCCGGAACCTACGATCGATCGCTCGACTTCGGGCTCGTCCTGCCGGATGCCGATGGAGTCCGGCGGATGCCGACGATGCTCGACGAGACCATCGACCAGCACCTCGCGATCGCGGCGTACGGGCCGGGAGGGGAGTCCGCGCCGTCGAACGAGATCCTGGTGGCAGCCGCGGCCTGCGACGCCACCGCCTGCGACGACGGGAATCCATGCACGGTCGACTCATGCACCAACACGTCCTGCACGCAGGATCCTCTGCCCGATTGGAGCCTGTGCGCGAGCGGGGGATCAGTCTGTCTCTCGGGAGCCTGCACGGCCGTCGAGTGCCTGGCCGATGGGGATTGCTCCGACGGCGATGCATGCACCGGAGCCGAGTCGTGCTCGGCGACTGGCAGCTGCATGTCGGGAACACCCCCGACCTGCGCCAGCCCGAGCGTCTGCCTGGTCCCGCTCTGCGATCCGCTGACGGGCTGTGGCCTGCAGCCGGCGGCGGACGGTTTGCCTTGCGACGACGGCCTCGCGGCCACGTCGGGGGACAGCTGCTCCGCCGGCGTCTGCGCCGGCCTCGCGGACACCGCCACCACCGTCGATTCGGTCCAGCCCGACGAGCTTGGCCGTGGACGCCACGTGGTGGCGATCCACGGGACGGGCTTCGTGCCGGGCAGCACCCTGAGCTTCGAATCGGGAGAGGGACCGATCCCACGGATCCGCTCGCTCGTGCTCGCCGGGGATGATCTGCTGCAGGCGGAGGTGGAGGTGCGCAAGCGGGGTCCGAAACGGGCGCGGAACTGGGACGTCGTGGTGACGTCCCCCGACGGCAGCCGCGCTGTCCTGGCGGACGGTCTCCGGATCGTTCCGTGATCCGCCCTCGCCTACCCGCGGATGCAGAAGTCCGCGATGCTGCGGCCGGCCTCGCGCGAGATCTCGGGACAGCTGAGTGCGAAGATCTCGGTTCCGTGGATCGTGCCCATCGCCTGGCGACAGCGGGTGGGGACCCCGGCGCGCAGCAGCAGCCGATAGAACGCGATGCCCTCGTCACGCAACGGATCGCACTCGTTCACGCTGATCACCGTCGGCGGGAGGCCGCGCACGTCGTCTTCCGTGGCGAAGCCGGGCCACGCGAGCGGATTGCGCTTCTCGAGCTCCTCGATGCCGTAGGCCATCGCCCCCTGGTTGTTGTGCAAGTCGAGGAGGATGCCGTTGTTCTCGGTGGACGACGGATACTGCTCCTGGGGCCAGCTGCCCGCGATGTAGGGGCAGAGGGCGTAGAGCCCACGGATCAGGTCCAGTCGACCCTCCTGCTTCAACTGCAGGCCGGTCGCCAGCGTGAGGTTGCCGCCGCCGCTCTCGCCGGCCACGATGATCCGGCTCGCGTCGATGCCGAGCGCATCGGCCTGTGCGGAAACCCATTTCACGCCGGATACGCAGTCGTTCAAGCCGGCCGGGTACGGGGCCACCTCGGGAGCCGAAGACGCCGTCAGCGCGTTCCGGAAGTCGATCATCGCCACCGCGACACCGTGAGCGGCGATGATCTTGCCCCAGGCCCGGTACATCCCGTCGTAGCACGAGAGCGTCTGCATGCCGCCGCCATGCAGATAGGTGACGCAGGGCAGGGGCTCCGAAGAATCGGGCCGGATGAACTGCGCCTTGATCGTGTTGCCGTCGGGCTCGGATCGGAACTCGTGCGTCTCGATCGTGAGGCCCGCCGACGGCGCGACATCCTCGTTGTCGCACATCTCCATGAAGCCCCGGAAGGCTTCGCGGCCGGCCTGCGCCTCCGGCGTATTCACGGCCCCGAGCACCTCCTCGCGGCTCGAGACGTCCTTCATCTCCGTCTGGGGCAAGGCCCCGAACAGGGCCTTGATGCGGGGATCGATGCGCGGGTCCTGGGCGATCTTCGAAGTCATGGGGCCTCCGGGTGGGCCCGCAAGCTACCGCAGACCCGAACCCGGAACCCCTCTTCCCGTGTTCAGTTCCCGAAGGGCCCGTCTGCCCAGGTATCCGCCGAGATGCGCGTCTGGCCGGCCGCCGACGGGTGGAAGCAGTCGAAGGGAGAGACCTCGCTCGGCGTGAAGTCCCCCTCGAAGGTCACGTCGCTGAACTCCCAGTAGTGGTGCGAGTCGTTGGCGTCGTACTCCGCGACGAGATCCTCCAGGATCGTGTTGAACGCGAGGTTGCGGCTGCGGGTGTACTGGCGGTCGGCCTCGCTGTTCAGCGGGTTCAACATCGTCCCGCAAGGGAAGATCCCGAGCAGGGTCGTGGCCCAGATCACCTCACAGCTGATGCCGAGTGCGCCGGACAGCTGCGGCCCGAGCTGCCACAGCTTGTAGATGTCGACGATCCCGAGGGTGTAGACGGTTGCGCCGTTCGGCAGGCCCGCCTGGAGCTGGTCGAAACCCGCCCGCACGTTCGCCTCGAACTGCGCGTCCGTGGGAATCTGCGAGAAGTTGTCCTGACACACGTCGTTGTGGCCCATGAACAGGGTGACGTAGTCGGCGGCATGGTTGACGGATTGAGCCATCTGCGGCCCGATGTCGAAGCTGTCAGCTCCGCTCAAGGCCTCCATGTAGTTCTTGCGATTGCGGCGGCCGAAGGCCGACGTGATCCGCTGGTTGTGGCTGTTGACGTTCGTGCGTCCCAGCAGCCACTCCCAGAATCCGCGGTAACCGTTGGCGAAGCTCGCCCAATGGTTCGGCGTGATGAAGATGAAGGGGTTGAACTCCTCCGCGTTGATCGCCTCGGTGATGCTGTCCCCGACCGAGGACAACCGCTTGGGGACGCGTTGCGGATCCTTGGCCAGGCTGGCGACGGGCACCATCGCGAGAGCAAGGACCGAGAGACCGACGAGAAGCGTGAGACGAGCGCGCATGAGGTTCCTCCTTGGTTGGCTCTGCACCTGGCTCCACTTTCCGCCCCAGTGTGAATCGCCGTCAAGCGATTTCGGTCCAGATGCGGGCGCGTCCGGACCCGACGCTGTTAGGTGTGACTCGGGGTCACGATCCGCAACGGCACCGAACGCGTGACTCCAGGTCAGGAACCCGCGGGGAGGAGCTCCTCGACCACGACCCCACGGAGCTCCTCGTAGGGCACGAGCCCCGACACGTAACGCCCGTTCACGAACAGGGAGGGCTCCCGTGGGGCGCCCGACCTGCGAGCTGCGTCGAGATCCCGCTTGACGAGATCGAGCAGCTGGGGATCCGTACGCGCGGCCGCGAGGTCGGCCTCCGTCAGGCCGACCTCGCGAGCCGCCGTCGCGAGATCCGGCCCGGTCAGCTTGTCGACGGCGAAGAAGCGATCGTGGAGCTGCCAGAAGCGACCCTCCCGCGCGGCGAGCAACGCCATGCGGGCTGCGCTGAGACCCCGCTCGTCCCGATCGCGCAGCAAGGTGCGATGGACCCAGAGGATCTTCCCCGGGAAGTCCTCCACGAGCCGAGCGATCTTGCGGGCGGAGCGCGCCGAGCTGCGCGACCCGAAAGCGGCGAAGTGGACGATCGTCACCGGCGCCTCCTCGGGGCCGCGCGCTGGAGCGCCGGCCACATCGACCTCGGTCCGCGGAGGCTCGGGCAACGGGAGCAGGAAGCGATAGCCGGCTTCTTCGCGCAGGCGCTCGAGCAGGGCGACCCGTCGTTCGAGGCGCCGGCTCTCCCCGAGGTAGTGACGCACCCGGGCCCGCACCTCGTCGGGATCGGTCGTCGCCTCGGCCGGATGCTCGGCCAGATAGGCGTCGATCTCCGTGTCCTCGACCGGCGGCACGTGGGCCTGCACTTCTTCGAGCAACTCCTCCACACCCAGCCCACGCCGCGCAGCCTCGCGCTCGAGCAGGCGCGCCTCGACCCGGCGCTCCGTCTCCTGCAGCAGAAGAGAATGGATGTCGACGCGCAACCGATGGATGCGGAAAGCCACCGCCCCGGTCACGTCTTCGGCGTACCAGACTTCACCGTCGACGACGGCGATCGGAGTGCGCGTGGGCTCCTCGGTGGGTGCGGGCGTCGCCTCGGGGCCCGACCCGCCCGCTGCGACCAGGATCAGAAGCAACGGGGCGAGGAATGTCGCTACCGGAAGTCGGGCGTTCACGGTCGCGGCTCCAGGTACTCTCCTGCCGGGATCGGCTCGTCAGGGTCGAACTCGTCGAGGCCGTCCTCGGGGGCCACGGCCGCGGTGAACTCGCTGGACGAGAGACCCGTGACCTCGTGGAAGACGGCTCCGGCCTGAGCCACGGCCTCTGTCAGGGCGCGGCGTCGGTCCGCCGTCTCGGGGCCGACAGGCAGCTGCCGGAGCGCCTCCTGGGACGCGCGAAGGCGCCGAGCCGCGCGGGCGAGGCGATCGACGTCAGCCGGGGAGAGCTTGAGGCCGGGCAACCGCTCCCGCAGCGCCGTCTCGATCGCGTCCCGGAAGAAGACGAGCGTCGGCTCGCCGCTCGTGTCGAACGAGGGCTCGAAGTCGGGATCCGTGGGGCGGGAAGTCGGCTGACCCCGCGTCGCGAGGGTCCTGGATGGCTGGGGGGCCGCCGGCTCGGTTCCGGCGATTTCGGCAGGCGCACCGGACGCGCTTTCCGCGCCCTGGGGTGCCGCGCCATCCAGCCGCAGCAACAGCAGCAGTACGGCCGTTGCCGCTACGAGAAGAAGGACAGACCTCCAACCAGGCATGCCGCCAATGTAGTGCCGGCGACCGGCCCGGGGAAACACCCCCGCGACCCCGGGGATTCCCAGGGTCACGTGGGCCGCCCGTTCTTCCGATCCACCCTGCGATTCGCAACGGATACAGGTAGGGGACGAGACGGTGAAGGTTGTGGATCGCTGCCGACGGGGACCGGAAGAAGCCCTGCCTTCGTGGCGGATCCGGACCCGTCGCCGGGCAGGGAAAACCCCCGTCCGTCTCTTGGGAATCGGGAAAGGGTCGATCCCCCGATGAGGCTGGCGCGCGCCCTTGGACGCTGGGTCGACGCCTTCGTTCCCGACGCCGTTCGGGCCGCGGGACCCGAGCCCGAGCAACGAGCCAGGTTGCTTGTGGCCCTCACCGGATCGATCTCGATCCTGGGCCCTGGCGTGCTCGCGATGGTGATCCTCACGGAGAACGCCTGGCTGGCGTGGGCGCTCGCAGCTGCGTGCCTCTTCTGGCTCTCGATGCCGCTCGTGCTGCGCGCGACCGGGAGCTTGCCCCTGGCTGGCAACCTCACTGTGCTCGGCGTGTTCGTGATGCTCGGCATCGGCTGTTGGGACAACGGTGGCCTCCGCGCGCCCGGGCTCGCCTTTGCCGCCATCGTTCCGTTGGCGGGGCTCGCCTTCGGGGGCATCCGGTCCGGGCTCGCGTGGTCGGCGGCCGCCGTCGCCATGCTCAGCGGTCTCCTCGCGGTCGAGCTCCTCCACGGGCCGCGCCCGATGACCTGGCCCGACGGGAGAACGCCGGCCACGGCAGTGTTCGGCAGCTTGACGGCGTTGATCGCCGTCTTCCTTTCCTACGCAGCGGCTTTCGAGACGTCGAAGCGCAGGACCTTCCGATCGCTGGAGACGGCCAATCGCGATCTCGCCAAGGCGAGGGACGAGGCCATGGCGGCCGATCTCGCCAAGAGCCGCTTCCTCGCCAACATGAGCCACGAGATCCGGACTCCCATGAACGGCGTGCTCGGCATGGCCTCGGCGCTCTCGAGAAGCGGCCTGCGCAACGAGCAGTCGGCGATGGTCTCGACCTTGGAGGGCTCCGCTCGTTCGCTGCTGCGTGTCCTGGACGACGTCCTGGACTACAGCCGCATCCGCGCAGGTCTCTTCGACGTCCAGATCGAGGACTTCGATCTTCCCGGCCTGCTCGGCGAGGTCGTCTCCCTGTTTCGCCCCGCCGCGAGACAGCGTGGCGTCGAGCTCGTCATGGAGCTGTCTCCGGACCTCCCGCGCTTCATCCTCGGTGACGCGATGAGGGTGCGTCAGATCCTGTCGAACCTGGTCTCGAACGCGATCAAGTTCAGCTCGGAGGGCGGCTCGGTCGGGGTCGAGGCGACCTGCCTGCTCTCGGACACGAGCGGCACCCTCCACGTCGCCGTGACGGACCAGGGGATCGGAATTCCCGCCGCGCGGCTGGACGCCATCTTCGACGAGTTCCAGCAGGCCGACGCATCCACCACGCGTCGCTACGGAGGGAGCGGTCTCGGCCTCTCGATCACACGCGAGCTGACGGAGCTGATGGGAGGCGAGATCGGTGTGCGATCCCGCGAAACCGAGGGATCCTGCTTCTGGATCGACCTTCCCTTCGAGCGCGCAGAGGTCGTCGACGATGGGTCGGCTGCGTACGTCCCCGATCGCGAAGCCCTGAAGGACCTGCGGATCCTGCTTGCCGAGGACGATCTGGTGAATCAGCAGATCGCCGTCGGCATGCTCGAGTTCCTGGGCTGTCGGGCGGACGTGGTCTGCGATGGACGAGCGGCCGTCGAGGCGGCCCGCTCCGGTGCGTACGACGTGATCCTCATGGACTGCCACATGCCGGAGCTCGACGGCTTCGAGGCGACCCGGATGATCCGCTCGGAGATGGGCCCCCGGTTGCCGGTGATCGCCGTGACGGCCAGCGTGATGCCCGAGGAGATCGAGCTCTGCCGCGAGGCCGGGATGGATGCGCACCTCCCCAAGCCACTCGAGCTCGAGCAGCTCGAGGACGCGCTCCAGCAGGCGCGTGAGAGTGACCGATCGTGAGGGGGGTCGACTACTTCCTGCCCCTCGCTGATCACCGAGTCGAGGACGACTGGCTGATTCGCGCACGGCTCCTCGTCAGCGTGACCTTCGCCATGGCCATCATGCTGAGCCTTGCGCTCGCTCTCCAGCCCTGGCTGCAGCTCCCGACCCTCTCCCCGTGGAACGGGCTCTGCGCCCTGATGTTCCTGGCGGCACCCGTGGTGCTCCGGGCCACGGGCTCCCTCGCCGCTGCAGCGCATCTCGCGATCCTGGGCGCCGTCTGGCTGATCACCTGGTACTGCATCCGCCTCGGCGGGGTGTCCTCCACGGCGTTCATCTGGTTCGCGGTCATCCCGGTCTTCGGCTTTCTCGTGGTGGGACGCCGGTTCGGCCTGATCTGGTGCGCCCTCTCGCTCGGGTTGGCTGCCGCGATCGGAATCCTCCACGTCAACGGCTACACGCACGATCCCACGCAGTCTTCCGGTACGAGAGCGGTCCAGAGCGGCTTGAACTTCCTCTGTCTGTTTCTGTGCCTTCTCTCTGTCGGCATGATGTTCGAGTCCTTCAAGAACCAGACCATCGAGCGCCTGCACCAGACGCTCGCGGATCTGGAGAGCTCGAGGCAGCTGGCCGAGGCCGCGACCCTCGCCAAGGGCCAGTTCCTCGCGAACATGAGCCACGAGATCCGGACGCCGATGAACGGCGTCCTGGGCATGACGGAGCTGCTGCTTCGATCGGATCTGTCCGCGGAGCAGCGCGACCTCGCCGACGGCAGCCTCCGATCCGCCCGCGGCCTCCTCACGATCCTGAACGACGTCCTCGATTTCTCGAAGATCGAGGCGGGGGCCCTGCGACTGGAGCCGAAGCCGACGTCGATCCGGGCCCTGGTGTCGGACGTTCGACTCCTCTTCACCGCAGAGGCCGAGCGGAAGCAGCTGGGGCTGATCGCCGAGGTCGGCACGGAGGTGCCGGACTGGTTGGAGATCGACGGCGCGAGGCTCACCCAGGTCCTCACGAACCTGATCGCGAATGCCCTCCGCTTCACCGAGGAAGGAACGATCCGCATCGGAATCTCGTGGCGCGAGCACGTGGGCGATGCAGGCGAGCTGCTCGTCGAGGTCGTGGACTCCGGCATCGGGATCCCGCAGGAGGCCCAGGACCGCCTCTTCCAACCCTTCACCCAGGCGGACGACTCGGACAGTCGGCGTTTCGGGGGGACCGGCCTCGGGCTCGCGATCTCGCGCGAGATCATCGAGCGCATGGGCGGAACGATCGACTTCGAGAGCGTGCCCGGACGTGGCTCCCGATTCTACTTCCTGCTCGCCGTGCGCAGTACGGCACCCGTCGAAACGGCCTCGGCGCCTCGGTTGCTGAGGCGCGGCAGCGGCCCCGAACGGCCGCGGGTGCTCGTCGCCGAGGATCAGCCCGTGAACCAGGATCTCGCACGTGCCTTCCTGGAGGCCGCTGGCATGGCCGTCCAGGTCGTGCCGGACGGCCGCGAGGCCGTCGAGGCCGTGGCAGCCGACGCCCCGTCCCTCGTGCTGATGGACTGCCAGATGCCCCTGCTCGACGGCTACGCGGCGACGCAAGAGCTGCGCCGGTCGGGCTTCCGAGGACCGATCGTCGGGGTCACCGCCAGCGCCATGGCCGGGGACCGCGAGCGCTGTCTCGACGCCGGGATGGACGACTACCTGGCGAAGCCCTTCAGCGGGGAAGCCCTGACGGACCTCGTGTGGCGTTGGATCGAGCCCATGCGCCGGGACCCGGCGACCCGGGCCCCCGCAACCCCGGAAGGAACTCTCGACCCGCAGGAAGCCCTCGACCCGTCCGCCCTCGACCAGATCCGCGAGCTCGACCCCGAAGGCCGCACCGGTCTCGTGGCCCGTGTGCTCGGCAGCTACGTGAGCTCGCTCGAAGAAGAGATCCAGGAGATCCGCACGGCCGTGGCGGGTGACTGCAGCGACGAAGTGGCCCGCCTGGCGCACAAGCTCAAGTCGGCGAGTGCGGCGGTCGGCGCCCACGAGGTCGCGCGCAATGCAACGGCTCTCGAGGTCGCTGCCAGCGAGGACGATGGCCCCGAGATCGGCCGTCTCTCCGCGGAGCTTGGGCTTGCTGCCGAGCGGGTCCTGCCCGCCCTGCGTGAGCTGCTCGATCCGACGGAGGGAGGCGGCTCGTGAGCCTCGCCGAGAGCCTGTCGCGAGGCATCGAATGGTTCGTCCCGGCCTCCCTGGTGGAGGACGCCGAGGCCCGTCGTCGCTCCCGACTGCTCGTGGCGATCTGCGCCACGGTGCTCTTCTGGGGCCCGCTCTATGCCGCGCTGTTCCAGAGGGCCGGCCTGCCCGGGCTCGCCCTGGCCGCGATCCTGTGTGCCAGTGCCATCGCATTGGCCCCGCTCGTGCTGCGCTGGAGCGGCTCTCTGGCGCTCGCAGGCAACCTTCTGGCGGCCAGCCTCTTCGTGGTGGTGACGTCGTACTCGCTGGCAATGGGTGGCCTGCTGACCCGCGGCGCACTCTGGCACCCGGTGTTCGCGATCGCCGGCTTCGCCATCGCGGGCCGGCGCTCGGGCCTGTTCTGGACCTCGATGGCCGTCGCCGAGCTGATCGTGTTCTATGGCATGGAGGGTGCCGGATGGATGCCTCCCCCGGCGCTGCCCGAAGCGGCCGCACTCGACATCGCTCTGGCCTCCGACGTTGGCCTCGTCCTCGTCGTCTTGACCTTCACGCTCGTCTTCGAGAGCGAGAAGAATCACGCCCTCGACGCGCTGCGGGCCGCGAACCAGCAGCTGGCCCTCGCGCGCGATGCCGCCCACGCCGCCAGCGAGACGAAGAGCCGGTTCCTCGCGAACATGAGCCACGAGATCCGGACGCCCATGAACGGTGTGCTCGGCATGAGCGAGCTGCTCCTGCAGCGCCCGCTCGAAGCCGAGGACCGTCACCGGGCCGGGACGATCCATCGTTCGGCGCGTGCACTGCTCAACCTCCTCAACGACATCCTCGACCTGTCCAAGCTCGAGGCGGGGCACGTCGTGATCGAGGAGATCCCCGCCGATCCGCGTCAGGTCGTCGGCGACGTCGTCGACCTGTTGAGCCAGACAGCCCAGGAGAAGGGCCTCTGCCTGGTGCACGATCTGGACCCCGCCCTTCCGCCGATCGTCCGGATGGACCCGCTGCGTGTCCGTCAGCTGCTGCTGAACCTGGTCGGCAACGCGATCAAGTTCACGGAGAAGGGAGAGGTCCGCGTCCGGGTCCGGGCCCTCGGTCCTGGCCGGGACCTCCTGTTCCTCCACTTCGAGATCCAGGACACCGGGATCGGTATCGATGCCGCTGCCCTCGACACGATCTTCGATTCGTTCACCCAGGCCGACCCGTCGACCACCCGACGCTACGGTGGAACAGGTCTCGGACTCGCGATCTGCGAGCAGCTGGTCACGCAGATGGGCGGTGAGCTCGGTGTGGAGAGCGAACGCGGAGAGGGCGCCACCTTCTGGTTCCGGGTGCCCGTCCAGGTCGCGGGCGAAGAGCCCGCAGCGCCCCAACGGTCGCTGACCCCCCTTGCAGGACGGGTCCTCCTCGCGGAGGACAACCTCGTCAACCGGGAGCTGGCCTCGGCCATGCTGGAGCAGCTGGCCCTGCAGGTGGTGGTCGTCGAAGACGGCGTCGAGGCCCTGGCCGCGATGGACCGGGAGACCTTCGACCTCGTGCTGACCGACTGCCAGATGCCTCGCCTGGACGGCTACGAGCTGGCCCGACGCATCCGGGAGCTCGAACGGGAAGGCCCCTCCCGCCGAATGCCAGTCATCGCGCTGACTGCCGGCGCCACAGAGCAGGAGCGCAAGAGCTGCCTCGAAGCCGGCATGGACGACCACCTGGCCAAGCCCTTCGATCTGAACGGGCTCTTCCAGTCGCTCGCGCGATGGCTGCCCGAGGGCGCGACGACGCGGGACGAGCCGGCGGGCTGACGAACAGGCCCTCCGATCGGGCGTCCCCGCCTGGGCGGGGACACCGTGAGATCAGCGGGACTGGCCGGGCAGCTGAAGCAGCACGCCCGACTCGCCGAGCAGGGTCCGGGGATAGGCCCCATCCCAACGCTCGACCTCGTTGTAGCGGACGAGGGCGGGCGTGACGGAGCCAGCCAGCTTGCGGTTGGCCTCCGAGCGCGCTTCGGCCTCGGCGAGGATGCGATAGGCCTCGGCATCCGCCTCGGTGCGCTTGGCGTTCGCCTCGGCCACGGCGGCCTGCTCGCGGGCCTGTGCCTGCTTGACGATCTGCTGCGCCTGCTGCTCCACGATCCGCAGCTGGGCCTTCTCGCGCTCGAGCTGCTCC
>JAJDAR010000113.1 GCA_029261775.1 Deltaproteobacteria bacterium
GGAGCTCGCCGCCCTCCCCCGGCTTGGCGCCCTGGGCGACCTTGATCTGCATCTCGTCCGAGTTGACGAGGTACCAGCTGGTCACCCCGAAGCGGCCCGACGCGACCTGCTTGATCGCGCTGCGGCGCAAGTCGCCGTTCGGGTCCGGAGTGAAGCGGCTCGGGTCCTCGCCGCCCTCGCCCGTGTTCGACTTTCCGCCGAGGCGGTTCATGGCGATGGCGAGGGTCTGGTGCGCTTCGATCGAGATGGAGCCATAGGACATGGCTCCGGTGCAGAAGCGCTTGACGACCTCCGTCGCAGGCTCGACCTCGCCGAGAGGCACGGGGGGACGCAGCCCATCCTTGAAGCCGAAGAGCCCGCGCAGGGTGCAGGCGGTCGTCGCGTCGCCGTCGGCGCTCCTCGAGAACTGCTTGTATTCCTCGTAGCTCTTCCGCTCCAGGGCGATCTGCAGCTTGCTCACCGTGTCGGGGTTGAAGGTGTGGCGCTCTCCGCGGGTCCTCCACTGATAGAGGCCGCCGGGATCGAGCTCGGGGTAGCTGAACTCCTCCCCGGGAAAGGCGCGCGCGTGACGCATCGCGGTCTCGCGGGCGATCACGTCGTAGCCGACGCCCGACACGCGCGAGGCGGTCCCCGTGAAGCAGCTCTCGACGAGGTCGCGGTCGAGCCCGACGGCCTCGAAGATCTGTGCGCCGCGGTAGGAAGCGAGCGTCGAGATCCCCATCTTCGCGAAGGTCTTGAGCAGACCCTTGTCGTTCGCCTTGACGAAGTTCTTCCTGGCCGTGGCCGCGTCGAGGTCTTCGGGGGTGTAGGTGCCCTCTTCGACCACTTCGTCGATCGTCTGGAAGGCGAGGTACGGGTTGATGCCCGCGGCTCCGTAGCCGATCAGCAGCGCCATGTGCGCGACCTCGCGCGCCTCGCCGGTCTCGCAGATCAGGCCGCAGCGGGTCCTGAGCGTCTCTCGGATCAAGTGGTGGTGGACGGCGCCCGTCGCCAGCAGCATCGGGATCGGGGCCAGATCGGGGCTCACGCCGCGATCGGACAGGATCAGGATGTTCACGCCCTCGCGCACGGCCTGCTCGGCCTCGGAACAGAGACGGTCGAGCGCAGCGCGCAGGCCGTCTCCGCCCTCGACCGCCTTGAACAGGCACGAGAGGGTGCGGCTCTGGAAGCCGGGCTGGTCGATGTGGCGCAGCGCCTCGAGCTGCTCGTCGGTGATCACCGGGTGCTCGATGCGGATCATCCGCGCGTGTTCGGCCGTCTCCTCGAGCAGGTTCCCCTCGCTGCCGAGCACCGAGTACAGCGCCATGACGGGCCGCTCGTTGATCGAGTCCATCGCGGGGTTCGAGACCTGCGCGAAGAGCTGTTTGAAGTAGCGATAGAGCATCTGCGGCCGGTCGGAGAGACAGGCCAGCGCGGCATCCTCGCCCATCGAGCCCGTCGGCCATTTGCCGTGGGCCGCCATCGGTGCGAGCAGCACCTTGAGATCCTCGTTCGTGTACCCGAAGGCCTGCTGCAAGGTGAAGCGCTGCTCCACGTTGCGGTGCTCGGCGGGCACTTCCGGCGCGGGGAGGTCGTCGAGGATCAGCCGGTTCTCGTCGATCCACTGCTTGTAGGGCTTGCGCTCCACGTACCGGCGCTTGATCTCCTCGTCCTCGACGATGCGGCCGGCTTCGAGATCGATCACGAAGATCTTGCCCGGATGCAGGCGCTCCTTCTTGAGCACGTTCTCCGGGGGGATGTCGACGACCCCGACCTCGGAGGCCATGACGACCATGCCGTCCTTCGTGACGACGTAGCGCGAGGGACGCAGCCCGTTGCGGTCGAGCACGGCCCCGATCTTGCGGCCGTCGGTGAACCCGATCGAGGCCGGGCCATCCCAGGGCTCGAGCAGGAGGGAATGGTACTCGTAGTAGGCCCGCAGGTCGGGATCGAGATCCTCCTGGTTCTCCCAGGCCTCGGGAATCATCATCAGCACCGCTTCCGGAAGCTCGCGGCCGGACAGGCACAGGAACTCGAGGGCGTTGTCGAAGCGCGCCGAATCGGAGGCTCCGTCGCGCATGATCGGGTAGAGCTTCTGCAGATCGTCGCCGAGCAGCTCCGATCGCATCGTGCCCTCGCGCGCACGCATCCAGTTCTGGTTGCCCTGGATCGTGTTGATCTCGCCGTTGTGGGCCATGTAGCGGAACGGATGCGCGAGATCCCAGGCTCCGAGCGTGTTCGTGCTGTAGCGCGAGTGCACGAGGCACAGCGCGGATTCGAAGTCCGGCGCCGCCACGTCCGGAAAGAACTCGCGGATCTGCCGCGAGATCAGGAGACCGGTGTAGACGATCGTGCGCGAAGACAGGCTGGTCGCGTAGAAGAAGCGATCGCGGCCGACCTCGTCGCCCGCGGCCTTCTCCGCCAGCCGCCGGATCACGAAGAGCTTGCGCTCGAAGAGATCCTGGTCGGCCGCCGCTTCGTCGCAGGCACCGACGAAGATCTGGCGGATACGGGGCAGGCTCTCGCGGGCCACCCGCCCGACCGCCTCGGGATCGTGGGGCACGTCGCGCCAGGCGAGCACCTCCTGCCCCTCGGCCCGCACGATCCGCTCGACGATCTCCGCCTGGCGAGACGCAGCCGCATCGTCCTGCGAGAAGAACAGCATGCCGACGGCGTAGAGCCCGGGCGCCGGCAATTCGGTGCCGGCGGCGGCCATCTCGCGGCGGAAGAACCGGTCCGGCAGCTGGACGAGCAACCCGGCGCCGTCACCGGTCTCGGGATCGCAGCCGCAGGCACCGCGATGCTCGAGCTGGATGAGGACCTGGATGCCCTGCTCGACGATCTGGTGGGTCTTCTCGCCGCCAATGTTGGCCACGAACCCGACACCGCATGCGTCGTGCTCGTGGGCGGGGTCGTAGAGGCCCTGCTTCGGCGGAAGTCCCGGATCCGTCATGCGCTCCACCCTGGTTGGCGACCCTTGACGCGCTGCGGCATTTCGTTCAGGAGACCGAGAGTGGGCAGCGGGAGCGAACCGGGATCCCCCTCCGTGCCGGAATCGGCACCACGGTGGGGGATGGGCACGCCTCCCGCAGGGCTTTCTGCTCGTTCGGAACCCATTCCGGCTGGGTCTGGAGCCCGGTCGAGACCGGCCCCGGGACCGGCCGAAGAGGCGACGAAATGCCGGAAGTGCGCGAGAGTCCTGGTTTTTTTGGGGAAGGCGCAGGCTAAACGATCGCCCTCGCAGTGTCAAGCAAACGACGCGATGCCATGACCCGATGCGTCAATGCAGACCCGAGGCATCCACGATCGCGCGCATCCGGTCCGGGTGGTTCGTGAACAGGCCATCCGCGCCCCAGCCGAGCAGCGTCTCCATCCTCCGCGGGTCGTCGACCGTGTAGACGTAGACCGCCAGCCCGCGTTCGTGCGCGTCCTCGACCAGGCGCGCATCAACCAGGCCGTCCTCGGGGTTCAGCGCCTCCGCACCCAGGGCGTGGGCCCGCTCGGGCCAGCGCTGGGGAAAGCGCCGGGAGATCAGGAGGGCCAGACGCGCGTCCGCGGAGAGCTCCCGGAGCGTCGCCAGCACGGGATCGTAGAACGACGAGAACAGGGTGCGATCGAGCAGGCCGCGGCGGGTCACGGCCGACAACGCCTGCGCCTCGAGGCCCGCGTACGCGCCGCGCGTGGACTGCTTGAGCTCGAGGTTGAACGGGATCTGCTTACCGAAGCGG
The DNA here is from genome assembly GCA_029261775.1 of Deltaproteobacteria bacterium. Lineage (GTDB taxonomy): Bacteria > Myxococcota_A > UBA9160 > UBA9160 > UBA6930. The sequence continues at coordinate 3,708 of JAJDAR010000113.1, forward strand.
TCGAGAACCTCGTCGAGGGTCGGCACCGGCTCGCCCCCGCCGGCATCGAGGCTGCGGAGATCCGCGAGGGTGGCGTCCGCGATCTCGCCCTCGCCGCCGATCCCGACCAGCGTCTCGTCGTGGGTCACCACACAATGGCCGTCACGGGTGCGGTGGAGATCGATCTCGATGCAATCCGCCCGCTGCTCGACCGCGAGCTCGTAGGCCGCCAACGTGTTCTCCGGGCGATGCCCGGAGGCCCCTCGGTGCGCGATCACCAGCGATCGTCGCCGCGCAGCTTGCGAGCTCATGCGTCGGCCCAATCACGTGCGCGGTCCACAGCGCGCTTCCAGCCGGCGTAGAGCGCTTCGCGCTGATCCGCACCCATCCCGGGCTCGAAGCAGCGGGCGCCGTCCGACGTGACCGAGGCGAGCTCGGACCGGTCCGACCAGAAGCCCACGGCCAGACCCGCCAGCGCCGCCGCACCGAGCGCCGTCACCTCGAGCACCTTCGGCCGTTCGACCGGCACGCCGAGGATGTCGGCCTGGAACTGCATCAGGAAGTCGTTCTCGCAGGCTCCGCCATCCACCCGCAGCGTCTCCAGCGGGAGCCCCGAGTCCTCGCGGAGGCAGTCGACGACGTCGCGACTCTGATAGGCAATGGACTCGAGGGTCGCCCGGATCACGTGCTCCCGGGTCGTCCCCCGCGTGAGCCCGACCATCGCCCCCCGGGCGCGCTCGTCCCAGTACGGCGCGCCCAGACCGGTGAATGCCGGTACCAGGTAGACGCCGCCGGTGTCCGGCACCGCGTTCGCAGCCGCCTCGGTTTCGGAAGCGTGGGCCACCAGTCCTAGCCCGTCGCGCAGCCACTGCACGGAGGCCCCGCCGACGAAGATGCTTCCCTCGAGGGCGTAGTCGAAGACGCCGTCCAGGCCCCAGGCGACGGTGGTGATCAACCCGCTCTTCGACGTAGGCGCCTCCTCCCCCGTGTTCATGAGCAGGAAGCAGCCCGTCCCGTAGGTATTCTTGGCGTTTCCGGGCGCGAAACAGCCCTGCCCGAACAGCGCGGCCTGCTGATCCCCTGCGATGCCTGCGACCGGGATCGCAGCGCCCAGCCACTCCGGATCGGCCTCGCCGAACACGCCGCTCGAGTCCCGCACCTCGGGCAGCAGGGAGTGCGGCAGGTCGAGCGCCTGGAGCAGGGTGTCGTCCCACGCGCGATCGCGGATTCCATAGACGAGGGTGCGGGATGCATTGGACGGCTCGGTCGCATGCACCGCGCCCTTCGTCAGGCGGTAGAGGAGCCAGCTGTCGATGGTGCCGAAGGCCAGCTCCCCGCGCTCGGCTCTCGCCTGTGCTCCCTCGACCGCGTCGAGGATGAAGCGGATCTTCGTCGCGGAGAAGTACGCGTCGATCACCAGACCCGTTCGCGCTCGCACCTCGTCCTCGAGGCCCCGCGCCCGGAGCTCCTCGCAGATGGGCGCCGTCTGTCGCGACTGCCAGACGATCGCGGGGTGGATCGGCTCGCCGGTGGCTCGGTCCCAGACCACGGTCGTCTCGCGCTGGTTCGTGATGCCGATCGCGGCGACGTCGCCCGCCTTGGCTCCGGCCCCGGCGAGCACTCCCCGCGCCGCCTCGAGCTGGCTCGCCCAGATCTCGTTCGCATCGTGCTCCACCCAGCCCGGCTTGGGGAAGTATTGGGGGAACTCCTGCTGTTGGACCGCGACCACGCCCCCCGCCCGGTCGAACAGGATGGCGCGAGAAGAGGTGGTGCCCTGATCGAGGGCCATGACGAAGCGGCTCATCGTGGGTCTCCTGCGGCCCGGTCTCAGCCGAACAGCGCGTCGATGAACTCGTCGGCCGAGAAGTCGCGGAGGTCCTCCACCCCCTCGCCGACCCCGACGAAGCGGACGGGGATGCCGAACTCGTCGGCCAGGCCGATGATGACTCCGCCCTTGGCCGTGCCGTCGAGCTTGGTCAGCACGAGTCCACTGATCGGCGCCGCCTGGGTGAACTCGCGCGCCTGGCTGATGGCGTTCTGCCCCGTGTTCGAGTCGAGGACGAGCAAGGTCTCGTGGGGTGCGTCCGGAAGCTCCTTGGCGATCACCCGCGCGATCTTGCCCAGCTCCTCCATCAGGGGCGCCTTCGTCTGCAGGCGCCCCGCCGTGTCGATCAACGCGACGTCCACGCCGCGGGCCTTGGCGGCGGCCACCGTGTCGAAGGCGATGGCCGCAGGATCGCCCCCGTCGGCTCCCACGATCACCTCGCATCCGACCCGCTCGCCCCAGGTCTGCAGCTGCTCTCGGGCAGCAGCCCGGAACGTGTCTCCGGCGCCGAGGATCACGCTGTACCCCTCGGCCCGATAGCGGGCCGCCAGCTTGCCGATCGTCGTCGTCTTGCCGGACCCGTTCACCCCGAGCACCAGCACCACGTG
>JAJDAR010000114.1 GCA_029261775.1 Deltaproteobacteria bacterium
CCGCCGGGCCAGAGCTCGTCCACCCGGAGCACGTAGCCCACCGAGCGAGGCTTCCGGGGGACCTTCGTCCAGCCGGACCCCTCGTGATCGTTGGTCTCCTTGATGTTGGCGCTCAGGCGGATGTAGAAGGACAGGTGCCGATAGCCCTCGAACCCCGGGCGCACGAGATCGCGCACCGGCTCGGCCAGCCAGACGGTCGAGCGCGCGATGCAATCCAGGACGAGCGCCCAGATGCGGAAGACGCGGTCCTCCAGGTCGGTATACGCCGGGCGCAGGGGCTTGCGATCGTCGTACCGGGCATCGTGCTTCGGGGGGCGGGTCGAGGTCATGATCACGTCGTCGGGAGGGACGCGCGAGGTATCCACCGTCTTGATGGTCCTGGGCGGCTCGTCGGGCGTCGGCGGATGGTTCACGAGGGTGCGTCCCATGCTGTAGCCGGCCTCCTGGAGGACGGCGGAGACCTCCAGGAGGGCGTGGACGTCGCGCGTGTGGCAGTACTCGGGGTCGCGATTCGTCTTCAACGAAGGGGCGAGGGACAGGAACGGGTGATAGGCAGGCATGGTTTTCTCCGATGGAAGGCCTGGGGTGACGGGAAAGGCAGGAGGAGCTGCGGGGCCGACACCCGCGCCGGATCGGGGGTTCACCGGGTGCGCGTGCCCACCCTTCGCGAGGGCGAGCGAGTATCCGTACACGGATTCCGTTGGGATGAAAAGCAGAACTGCGCTCAACGCGTGGTCAACTCGCTTTTCCGATCGACCGATCCGCAGCGCGTGGTCGTCGTCGGTAACAGCGCTTGATCGCCCTGCTCGCGAACCTCGGGCTCGTCGCGTTCCTCGTCGTGAGCCTGATCGTCGGGCTACGCCTGCTCGCGCTCTGGCACCGCACGCGGGGGCTCCCGGAGCTGCTGGTCGGCGCGGCGTTCGTCGTCGGCGGGGTCGTGGGCTTCGTGCCGGAGCACCTCGTGCTGAAGGGGCTCGTGCCTCCCCCGTGGGACGGCGTGGTCCTCATCGTGGCCAACGTCGCGACGAGAACGACCGCCGTGCTATGCGCCGTCTTCACCTGGCAGGTGTTCCGGCGGGGAGAGCGCTGGGCGGGAGGGCTCGTCGTCGTGCTGGCCGCGCTGCTCGCGCTCGGCTTCGCGACGCATCCGGGGCCCTGGGTCACGGTCGAGACGCCCCTCGAGTGGGCCTCGGCGATCGCGACCGCCTTCGTGCGCTCCTTCGCGTTCGCCTGGGCGGCGTGGGAGGCCCTGCGCGAGGCCCGCATGGCGCGCCGTCGGGTCGGGCTCGGCCTGCTGCCGCCGCAGGTGGCACGCCGGTTCCTGCTCTGGGGCGTGGCGATGGCGGGCCCGGCGGGGATGTCGGCGATCCCGCTACTGAATCGCTGGCTGCTGATGCCCGACCCGGGACCGCCGGTCGTCTGGATGCTCGGCCAATCGCTGCTGGGGCTGATCGCCGCCGGCGGCATGGCCGCGGCGTTCCTGGCGCCGACGTTCGGGCGCGCCGACCTGGCGGCATCGAAGCCTGCGGGCTGAGCGCTAGCGCGCCCCCAGCTTGCGGGCCGCCTTGGCGAAGTCCTTGGGCTTGACCCAGAGGATCATGCCGAACTGGCCCTTGCCGGCGGCCACCGCATCGACCGCGGTGACGTTGATCCTGGCGTCGGCGAGCTTCTTCAGGTGCCGGTGCACCGAGCCGACCGCGTTGCGGCCCTGGATGACGAAGCAACGCTTGGCCTTGCCGATCCGCCAGCCCTCCTTGCGCGCGACCTTGCGCACGCCGGACAGGTCCTGCGCGATCAGGTCGATCTGCGCCTTGCCCTTGTCCGGGAAGCCGGTGAACGCGAGCAAGTCGACGCCGGCCGCGCTCAGGGCACCGAGCACCGCGGCGCCCTGGCCGGAGCGGGACGAAACCTTGAGATCCACGTAGCTGGCCTTCTTGACGGGCATGCCTTCCTCCTTGGGGTCTGCTGGCAGCATACGCCCCGGCGGCAGGAGGGGGTGCCATGGTCAAGTCGCCGGCGCGGCGCTCCGATCGTGCCCGTCGGAGGCCAGCATGGGCGACCGCGAGCGGACGATCCTTCCCCCCGACCCCGAAGGGCTGAAGCGCTTCGAGATGAGCCCGGAGCGCGGCTTCCTGCCCCAGCCCGCGCCGGCGGCGCGGCTGCCGGCGGCCTTGGCGCCGTGGCAGGAGCTGGCAGCCGAGCTGCCGAAGCGGCTGCTGGCGGGGCGCCTGGGCAGCGCAGTCCGCGGGCTGCCCTTGTTGGAGGCAGACGCGGCCGAGACCGAGCGCGACCAGCGCGCGGCCATGCGCGTGCTCTCGTACCTGGCGCACGGCTACGTCTGGGAGCGCGGCGAGGTGCGCGCCGAGCTGCCGGCGGTCCTGGCCGAGCCCTGGCTCGAGGTGGCCGAGGCCGTCGGTCGCCCGCCCGTCCTGTCCTACGCGTCCTACGCCCTCGACAACTGGCGCCCGCTCGACCCCCGTGGACCGATCGCCGCCGAGAACGTCGCGATCCTGCAGAACTTCCTGGGCGGGGCGGACGAGGACTGGTTCATCGCCATCCACGTCGAGATCGAGGCGCTGGCGGCGCCCGCGCTCGCGGCGGCCGGTCCCGCGCAGACCGCCGCTGCCGAGGGAGACACGGGCGGCCTCGCCTGGGCGCTCGAGGCCGTGGCCGACTCGCTCGAGGCGATGAACGGCACCTTGCGCCGGATGACCGAGCACTGCGACCCGTTCATCTACTTCCATCGCGTGCGGCCCTTCATCCACGGCTGGAAGGGCCAGCCCGCGCTGCCCCACGGGCTGCTCTACCGACGCGCGGACGGCGGCGGAGCGCATCGACAGCTGCGCGGAGAGACCGGTGCCCAGAGCACGATCGTCCCGACCCTGGATGCCCTGCTCGGGGTCGCACACGGGCCCGATCCGCTGCGCGCCTACCTGGACGAGATGCGGGACTACATGCCGCCCGCCCACCGGGCCTTCCTCGAGGCCGCAGAGAGCGGCCCGGCCATCACCAACGAGGTGGTGCAGCAGCTGAGCGACGACCCGGTGCTGGCCGAGCTCCGCGAGACCTGCCTGCACTGGCTCGAGGCCTTCCGCACGACCCACCTGGAGTACGCCGCCACCTACATCCACCAGCAGGCCCGCGGCTCCGCCGCCAACCCCTCCGACGTCGGCACCGGCGGCACCCCCTTCATGCCCTACCTCAAGAAACACCGAGACGAAACCGCCACCACCCGCCGCAGTTGACAAAGGGGTCGGGTCTCTCAGTCAACACAACTCAAGCAATAAGCCGGGCCATTCTCTTGAGTCTTGAGCAAAGGGCCGGGCTATTTTCTCAAGAAGTGGGTCAGCCGCCGGGGCTGGCGGGGCCGACGAGGACGTCGTAGGTGCGGGCGGTGCGCCAGTCGCCGTCGATGGCGTGGCGGCAGCCGTCGGCGTCGACGAGGCCGACGCGGAAACGGCCCTGGCGCACGACCCGGCAGATCTGTTCGACCTGGCCCGGCTCGGCGCCGACCTGGACCAGGTCCTCGCCGCGAAACCCGAGCACCTCGGCGATCGCCTCGCGAGCGGAGAGCCAGCGACCCCGGCCCATCAGCACGAACGACGTGGGCGTGGTGCCCGCCGCCAGCTCGCATTGGCCCTCCCGATGGACGCCGAGCTCGAAGCCGCCCTCGGTCACCGCACAGATGCCGTCGGTCCGGTAGAGCGCAACGCCGCCCGGCGGCAGCTCGCCCTCGGTCTCGAGCCACTTGATCAACCCGGTCGCGACGGGCGGAGCCGCGGGCGTGGCAGCTGCGACGGGTGCAAGCGCCGGTGCGACTGGCGCGGGCTCCTGGACGACCGGTGCCGCCGCCATAGGCTCCGGGGCGGGCACGGGAGCCGTGGGCTCGGCGAGCGGCGCAGGTGCCGGAGCGGTCGGCTCGGCGATGGGCGCAGGTGCCGGAGCGGTCGGCTCGGCAACGGGCGCAGGCACGGGAGCCGTCGGCTCCGCGACCGGAGCCGTGGGCTCGGCGACGGGCGCGGGCTCCTCGACCGCGGCTTCCCAACCCCGATCCGAGGGCTCGGCCGACCGGATCGGCGGGATCGGCGCCGGCTCGACGACAGGCCGCTGCGACGGAGGCGCGGGTGCCGGAACGGGCTCGGCGATCAGCACCTCACGATCCGTCTCCTCGACCTCCACGGAGCCGTCGGCCGCCGCCGCGGCCCGCGCAGCGATCTGCGCGTCGGTCCGCAGCGCCCCGTCCGACCACTGGTAGGTCTCCGAGCCGCTCGTGCCCGTGATGCGCAGCGCGCCCGGCAGCACCTCGACCCGGGCGATCGGCTCCACGCGGATGACCCGCCCGATCAGCACCGCACCCGACTCGCCGGGGGCAGCCTCGTAGACCAGGGTCGAGTGCCAATAGCGCGGACCGCGTCGGCACTTCAGGAACACCAGCGCCTCCGTCAGCCCATTGCCGTTGCTGTCGCCCGAGGCGACGTGCTCGAGCGACACGTCCATGGCCGCCGCCGCGTAGCGACCGTTCGCAAGCGGCAGCCCCCGGCGGTTCTCATCCATGTCGCAGATCGCGCGGGGATAGGTCCGGTTCCCCCAGTCCTCGCTGGGCCCCGTCACGGGCGGCGAGACCGCCCACGACCTCGCGGCCCCGAGGACCAGGCAGAGGAGCAGGAGCGGAAGCAGGACACGCGGCATACGGGCTCTCTCGTCGGGGGCGATGGCGTCTTCCGGCGCGGGCCGAATCACCTATAGGGTAGGGACCCCGGAACGGGAGCGATCCCGGCTCGGCATCCGCGGAAGGAGCACGAGAGGGTACCCGCCCTCCCAGCACCCTGCCGGATCCAGCTCAAGCGGTCGCCGGAACCCGAATCCCAGGCCCGGCAGCCCCCCTCGAGCCCCGAGCACGCCCCCAATACGGCCCCTACGCTGCGCTCATGGCTTCGCGCCCGGGCTCGCGCGCCCCTCGCATCGACTACACCCTGCTCTGCATCGGCCTCGGCCTGGTGCTCGGCTGGCTGCCCTGGCTGCTCCACGGCCCGATCCCCCACAAGTTCAACGTGCTCTACATCGACGGCTCGGTCGCGGTCTGGGGCTGGTACGTGGCACGGATGTCGATCGGCCTCTGGGTGGGGCTGACGGTCTGGCCCGGCCGCTGGTACCTGCGCGGTCCGCTCTGCGGCGTGCTCGCCATCCTGCCCCTCGGCATCGTCTCCATCGCCGTCCCCGACTGCGGCTGGCCTTGAATGGCCTGGAACACGACCACCGGGGCGGTGGTCGGAGCTCTGGTCGGCGGCCTCGCCTTTGCGATCACCGGGCGGCACCACCGGGCCGCTTCCCCGGCCAACAGCAACCCGGTGTAGACTGGTCGTTCAGGGCCCTTCGGCGCCTCTGGGGAGATGCTCGTGAACTGCGCCGGCTGTGACAGGGAGCTGCGGCCGGGAGCCAGGTTCTGCGACGGCTGCGGCCTGCCCCAGACGCCAGTCTGCGCCAGCTGCGACACCGAGCTCCGCCCCAACGCCCGCTTCTGCGACGAATGCGGTCTGGCGACCGGGGCGGCGGCGCCGACGGGAACCGGCCGCGGGCCCTCCGCGACTCCGGCGGCCGCGACCCGGGCTCCCCTCGACTACACGCCCAAGCATCTCGCCGACCGCATCCTCCAGTCGAAGTCGGCGATGGAGGGCGAGCGCAAGCAGGTCACGGTGATGTTCGCGGACGTCAAGGGCTCGATGGAGCTGGCCGAGCAGCTCGGCGCCGAGGAGTGGCACCAGATCCTCGACCACTTCTTCCAGCTGCTGGCCGAGGGCGTCCACCGCTTCGAGGGCACGGTCAACCAGTACACCGGCGACGGCATCATGGCGCTGTTCGGCGCGCCGATCGCCCACGAGGATCACGCGCAGCGCGCGTGCTATGCGGCGCTGCACATCCGCGAGGAGGTCGCCAAGTACGCGACGGATCTGAAGCGCCAGCACGGCGTCATCTTCTCGACGCGCCTGGGCCTCCACTCCGGCGACGTCGTCGTCGGCAAGATCGGCGACGACCTGCGCATGGACTACACCGCCCAGGGTCACACGGTCGGCCTGGCGCAGCGTATGGAAGGCCTGGCCTCGCCGGACACCTGCTACCTGACCGGCGCAACGGCCAACCTCACCTCCGGCTACTTCGAGCTCGAGGCTCTCGGCGACTTCCAGGTCAAGGGCGTGGGCGAGCCCGTGCCCGTCCACCGTCTGGTCGGCGTCGGCAGCGCCACCTCGCGCTTCGACATCTCGCGCGCCCGCGGCCTCACCCGCTTCGTCGGTCGCGACTCCGACATGGCGATCCTCGAGAACGCCATCACCCAGGCCCAGGCGGGTCACGGGCAGGTCGTGGGCATCGTCGCCGAGGCCGGTACCGGCAAGAGCCGGCTCTCCTTCGAGTTCGTCGAGCGCCTGCGCGCCCGCGGCATGACCGTGAACCAGGGCACGGGCCTGGCCCACGGCAAGAACCTGCCCTACCTGCCGATGCTCCAGGTCTTCCGCGGCTACTACGGCATCGAGGATCGCGACGACGACCGCACCATCCGCGAGAAGATCGCCGGCCGCATGCTGCTGCTCGACGAGGGTTTCCGCGAGGTGCTGCCCGTGCTCTTCGAGTTCTTCGGCGCGCCCGACCCCGATCATCCGATGGCGCGCATGGACCCGGACGCGAAGCAGCGCGC
>JAJDAR010000115.1 GCA_029261775.1 Deltaproteobacteria bacterium
GCGGCGATCGTCGACGTGAACCTCCGGGCGGTCGTGCTCGGAACGCAGCTTGCGATTCCCCTGATGCACGCGGGCGGCGGGGGATCGATCGTCAACACCTCGTCCGGAGCGGCCTTCGTGCCGCTCCCCCCGCAGGCCGTCTACGCGGCGACGAAGGCAGGCGTGGTCCACTTCACGCGATCCTGCGCGCCGCTTCGCGAGAGCCACGGGGTGCGGGTGAACTGCCTGTGTCCGGGCCTCGTGGACACGGACATGCCGCGCGAGTCGGGCGAGGGCGGCGTCGCCCCCTGGCTGCGGGGCATTTGGGAGACGACGAAGCTGATCCAACCCGAAGAGGTTGCCGCCGCGGTGCTCGCGTTGTTGGCCGACGACTCGAAGGCGGGCGAGATCGTCGAAGTCGGCAACATGCCCTAGCTGCTGGCACGCGAGGCGCCCCTCAGATCGTGCCTGGGAGCGACGCGAACGGGACCCGCTCGGCCTTGGGCGTCTCGATCGGGCCTTCGGGCAGCAGGAAGCGCCAGTAGACCATGCCGAAGGGTCTTCCCTCGGTGTCGAGCCAGTTCGGCACGCCCGGGTCCCGATGCGCGATCACCATCCGGAACGAGCCGTCGGGTTCGAGGGTGGTCTGCTTGCGGTTCAGCGAGACCTGGCGGTTGTTGTAGTCGTAGCTCTGGATGTAGCGGTTCCAGAGGCAGACGTTGGCGAAGCGACACGGCGGGAAGCGCCCGGTCATCACCAGCGCGTCCTCGGGGCCCAGCAGATAGGGCGCCATGCTGTAGGCGATGTCCATGGCCGAGAAAGCCAGATCGCCGGGCTTCTCGGGTGGATGGAAGAGATTCGGCGTGGTGGACACCCAGCTGGGCTGATCTTCGGGCTTGCGAGGGGGTTGATCGAGGGTGTCGCCGCGCAGGAAGTTCATCACCCGCTGGATCCCGGCCGCGACGCGGACGTCGTGATCCTCGGGCGTGAAGGCGGGCGGCGGGCCGGGATCGACGAGCGGTCGGATCGAGAGCGGCACGTGACGCGACGGGTCGGCGGCCACCCGCTGCACTTCCTCGAAGTAGTGACGGGTCGTGATCCGCGAGGCGCTCGGCGTGAGCTCGAGCCACGCGCGACCATCGTCGGGGCGCCGCGCCGACAGCAGGATCTCGAAGTCCCCGTTCGCGTCGATGCTGAACTCACCGTCGTGGATGCCGGCGGCCGTGCCGGTCGCATAGGCCCCTTCGCCCGGTCCCTCCTCGATCGTGATCGACACGTAGACCGCGCCGGCCATGTTCCCCCGGACGACGTACTCGCGATCCGGGCGGATGGCCGCGTCGAAGTAGATCGCGTCGGAGTTGTCGCCCCGGAACTTCCGCGTGGCCGAGACGATGCGCCGGAACACCGGGCGCTCCGGGTCGGCGTCGAAGTGCGAGAAGAGGCCTCCCTCGAGCAGATGCATGAGATTCCGGTGGCCGTCCGCAAGGTCACCCAGGCTCTCGATGCCCCACTCCGGCCCGTAGCGGCGCTCGTCGATCTCCCGGATCAGATCGAGCAGCTCGTGGAGCTTCTCGCGGCTCCGGCTCTGGATTCCCATGCTGCGCGCCTCCCGGGCGGAATCTCTTGGGCTCCGCTCCGCGCTATGGTGCCGCGCCTCGGTCCGGGCGACCATGTGTTTCGGGCCGGACCCATCCCGCCGGAGGACCCATGGACGTCGTCGAGCACGCCGAAGACCGCTTCCCGAAGCCGCGAGCGCCGCACCGGTTCCTCACCGACGAGGAGCTCGGCGCTTACGAGCGGGACGGGGTCGTCTGCGCGCGCGGACTGCTCGATGCGGAGACCCTCGAGACGATGACCGATGCGCTCGAGGACGTCATCGCGAACCAGAGCGTGCTCGGCGGCGACGCCATCTCGCTGGCCAAGAAGGGCTTCCACGGCGACATCTTCGTCTGGAAGCTCCACGACGCGTTTCGCGATCTCGCGCTCTTCTCCTCCCTGCCGGCCCTGGCCCACCAGATCCTTCCCTCCGAGCGGATCCGCTTCTTCTACGAGCAGTTCTTCGTGAAGCGGGCCGGCAGTCCGGTCACGACCCCGTGGCACCAGGACATCCCGTTCTGGCCGGTTGCCGGGGAGCAGATCGTCTCGTTCTGGATCACCCTCGACCCGGTCACCCGCGCTTCGTCCGGGCTCGAGTTCGTGCGGGGCTCGCACCGCTGGAGCCAGCGCTACAAGGCCGTCACCCCCAACCATGACCCCTACATGATGGATTCGGAGCTTCCCGTGGCGCCGAACTTCGCCGAGGCGCGCGACGAGCACGATGTGGTCGGCTGGGACATGGAGCCCGGCGACGTCCTGATCTTCGGCCCGACCGTGGCCCACGGGTCGGAGGGCAACCAGTCGAACGAGCGCGATCGGCGGGCCCTCGCGTTCCGCTACTGCGGCGAGGACGTCGTCTTCGCGCCCCGCCATGCGACCATGCCCCTGCTCTGGGATCACGACATGACGGCCGGAGAGCGCCTCCACGGTTCGCTGTTTCCCCAGGTCTGGCCCCACGTCCTCGCCGAAGAGGTCGCCAAGCGCTGGGAGGGGCCCGAGCCTCCGAGTCCCAAGGCGGTCGGCGCCTTCTTCCAGCATCTCGCCGACACCGGCTTCGGCCCGGGTTCGGACAAGAAGACCGTGTTCAGCGGAGTCGATCCGAAGGGATGAGCGGTCGGCCCGAAGAGATCCGCATCGAGGACCTCGCGGATCCGGTCCGGACGGACCTGCAGAAGACCCTTCGCGACGCAGCGGAGAAGGTCCCCGTCGATCTCAGCGTGGAAGGTGTGCTGGCGGCGGCCCGGGCACAGACCGGGCTCTCCGACTTCGGTCCCGCCGACTTCCGGGAAAGGCTCGCGATCTGGGTGCAGGCCATCGACGAGGACGCGGGGCTCGCGGCTGCGGGCCGTGTCGCTGCGTTCCGCGATTGCGTGCGCTACGCGGCCACGCGGCAGCGCATCGAGGACTTCGTGCGCCGCAACCCGGCGGTCCTCGAGGTCCCGATCGAGCGACCGATCATCGTCGTCGGATTGCCGCGCTCGGGAACCACGCACCTGTTGAACCTGATCGCAGCCGACCGTCGCCTTCGCTCCATGCCCTACTGGGAGAGCCTCGAGCCGGTACCGGTCCCCGGCGAGGCTCCGGGACCGGACGGGGTCGATCCGCGCATCTTGCGTTGCCGCAGAAGCCACGAACTCCAATCGCAGCTGATGCCGCTCCTGCGCAACATGCACGACATGTCGCCCGAGCACGTGCACGAGGAGATCGAGCTGCAGGGGCCGGACTTCTCGACCTATACCATCGAGTGGATCACGCGGATCCCGCGCTGGCGTGACTACTACCTCGCCCACGACCAGCGCCCGCACTATGCCTACCTGAAGCGCGCGCTCCAGGTCCTGCAGTTCCAGCGCGGACCGGATCGCTGGGTCCT
>JAJDAR010000116.1 GCA_029261775.1 Deltaproteobacteria bacterium
CGAAGTCGAGCAGGGAGAAGTTGGTGATGAGGTGGGTCCCGTTGATCACGCACGGGTCCCCGGTGCACAGGTCGCTGGCGACCGTGGCTTCACCCATCTGGGGGATCCCGATGGCGAGACCGAGGAGCAGAGGAATCGCCAACCCGAACCGACCGGAGTGTTGACGCACCAGACCCGATTGCCCCGTTTTCCAACCAACCCGCATGAACAGCTCCGATCTGAGTCCGGTGACAATCCCTATGTGGCCGAAGGGCGCGGATTGTGGCACAGGTCGCGGGGCGGGGGGAAGGCCCATCGAGCCTGGTTCCCCGCGGGGCACCGATCTGCCTCCCAGTCAAACGAAGATTGACGCCACGGGGGGAACCACGGTAAACCCCTGTGTTTCGATTGGAATGTCGGCGGCCCCCAACAATCCCCCCGGGGATTGGAGCTCCGGCGCGCTGCCGCCCGGCTGGGCCCAGGCTGCCCGTCCTTTCCGGTCGGTGGCCGTCACCCAGCCCTCGGGTGGGGCTACTCCTCCTGGACTCAGGTGCACCGTAAAGAGAGGTTTCCCCATGGGGACGTTGATTCGGATCTGTCTGCTCACCGCCTTGGCCCTCGTGGGCTCGGCCTGCATGGAGAGCGACGCGATCCGCGACGCGCGCGAGCACGTCGACAAGGGACACGCCTCGATCGCCGAGGGCGACCTCGCGATGGCCGTCACCCACTTCAGGCGGTCCGTTGCCCGGGCCCCGGACTACCTGGGCGGGCGCCTCGAGCTGGCCCGCTCGTTGGTGGCCGCCGGGGAGTACCTCGATGCCCGCAAGGAGCTCGATTACGTCCAGCAGCGTGAGCCCGAGAACCCGGATGCGCTGGCCATCTGGGGCAAGGCCCTGGCCCTGCAGGGGCGCTTCGATGAGGCGAACGGGTTCTATACGCGGGCGATCTCGAGCTACGGCGACGCGCCCTCCGGCGTGCTCGGCGAGAAGGGCATGATCCTCGCGGCCATGAAGCAGCACCAGGAGGCGCTGAAGCTCTTCGAACAGGCGGGCGAGAGCGAGGAGACCGACAAGGCCGACATCCTGCTCCACTGGGGAGCGGCGCTCGAGAAGGCGGATCGCTTCCTCGAGGCGGTCCCGAAGTACGAGCGGGCGATGGAGATCGCGCCGGATGAGCCGATCATCCTCAACAACCTGGGCTTCGTCCTCTTCCGGAAGGACATCGACAAGGAGCGGGGCATCGAGCTCCTGAAGCGTTCGGTGGCCCTGCAGCCGGGCAATCCGATGCTGCTCCACAATCTCGGCTGGGCGCTGCTCCAGGATGGCCAGGTCGAGGACGCCCATGGGCTGCTGCGCCGGGCCGCCGCAGCCACGGGTCCGAAGGAGCCGACTTTCGAGCTGCGCCGGACCCATCTTCGGCAGGCTACCGAGCAGCTGCCGCGGGCCGACGCCGGGCCCGACATGCCGAACGTCGTGCTGATCGTGCTCGACACCCTGCGCGCGGACCACCTCGGCGCCTACGGCTATCCCCGCGACACGTCACCGAATCTCGACGACCTGGCAGGCGAGGGCGTGCTCTTCAAGAACGCCTTCAGCCAGGCGCCGTGGACGAGCGCGTCGATCGCCTCGCTGCTGACGGGTCTCTACCCGTCCGTGCACGGCCTGGACGAGGGCGCCCGCTGGGGCCCCGGCGCCACGTCGGCGGGCGGCAAGCTCCCCTTCCGGGTGCAGAAGGCGCTGACGTCCTCGCAGAACACCCTGGCCGAGCTGCTGCGGCGCCAGGGCTACACGACCGCCGGGTTCATCTCGAACATCTACGTCAACTCGATCTTCGGGTTCAGCCAGGGCTTCGATCTCTACGACGACGAGCACAAGGGCTACTCGAAGTCGGTGCGCTCCATCAAGCGGCGGGGCGAGGAGACGAACCGGCGCATCTTCCGCTGGCTCGACACGAAGCCCCAGGAGCCCTTCTTCCTCTTCGCGCACTACAACGATCCGCACTGGCCCTATGTGCCGCCCGCTCCCTTCGGCGAGAAGTTCATCAAGGGCTACGAGGGCGAGCTCACGCCCGAGAAGACGACAGGCGTGGTCGAGACCCAGGGCCGCCCGATCACGGGCCTCAGCGAAGAGGACCTGCGTTACATCATCGGGCTTTACGACGGCGAGATCCAATACACGGATCACCAGGTCGGCCGGCTCGTCGACAAGCTCGACGCGCTCGCGATGGATCGGGGGCTGCTGATCATCGTGACTGCCGACCACGGTGAGGAGTTCATGGATCACGGCTCGGCAAGCCACGGCTACACGCTCTACGACGAGCAGATCCACGTGCCGCTGATCATGCGCTGGAAGGGGCGGCTGCCGAGGAAGGTGGTCGACGGTCAGGTGCGTCTGGTGGACGTCGTGCCGACGACCCTCGAATTGGCGGGCGCCGAAGCTCCCGGGCCCTTCCAGGGCCAGAGCCTGGTCCCTGCCATCGAGGGGCACGCGGATGCCGCATCGCTCTTCGCGTTTGCCGAGGCTTCGTACACGGGGCGGCAGAGCACGATTCGCTCGCCGGCCGGACAGAAGCTGATCCATGACGAGGCCAACGAGAAGTCGATGGCCTTCGACCTGACCACCGACCCGGCCGAGCAGAATGATCTGTGGGCGGAGAGCTGGCAGTCCTACGAGGAGCTGAGCCAGCGCCTCGCCAACTGGGGCAAGGAGAATCTGGCGCTCGCCACCGAGCTCTTCGGCGACAGCGCCGACGAGGAGCAGATCGTCCTGGACGCCTCGACCACGGAGCAGCTCGAGGCACTGGGCTACATCGAATAGGGCCGGCAGGCCCGAGCCGGGGACACGAGATGAATCGCGATCGCTGGATCGCCGCCGGGCTCGCGCTCGTCGCGGCCCTCCTCTTCGTCCAGTCGGTGAACTTCGGGTTCGCCATGGACGACAACGGGCTCATCAAGCAGAACGAGCTCGTCAAGAACCCTGCGCGCTTCCACGAGCTGTGGACCACCGACTACTGGTACCCGAAGCAGCAGTCCGGTCTGTACCGGCCGCTGCCGAAGGCAACCTATGCGTTGAACTACGCGATCGGCGGCCTGGACCCGCGGGGCTACCACGCGGTGACCGTGATGCTGCACGCGATCATGACGGCGCTGGTCTACGTGTTCCTGATGCGGGTCACCCGGGACCGCTGGCTCTCGGGTCTCGCGGGTCTGCTCTTCGCGGTGCTCGCG
The DNA here is from genome assembly GCA_029261775.1 of Deltaproteobacteria bacterium. Taxonomy (GTDB): domain Bacteria; phylum Myxococcota_A; class UBA9160; order UBA9160; family UBA6930. The sequence continues at coordinate 3,206 of JAJDAR010000116.1, forward strand.
GTCCACACCGAGGTCGCGGCGAACACCACCTTCGGCAGACCCGAGACGATGGCGGGCATCCTCGCGATCCTGGCGATGCTGGCCTACTTGAAGATCGAGGACGGCGATCCACTGCGGAAACGCGTGATCTGGTACGGGATCAGCCTCACCCTCTTCTTTCCGGCCCTGCTCTGCAAGGAGAGCTCGGTCACGATCATCGGCATCCTGGCGCTCTACGACTTCTGTTGGCGCAGCGACACGACCCGGGGCTTCTTCGTGCGCATCTGGCAGACGCTGCGCAAGCGCTTCGTGCCGGGCTACCTCGGCTACTGCGTGATGGTCGCGGCCTACATGGGCCTCCGGGTGGTCGCGCTGGCCGGCACCAAGGCCACCCCGCCGCACATCACGCTCGACAATCCGATCGTCGGGCTCGGCCTGCCGTGGCGCCCGATCAACGCGCTCTACGTGACCTTCTTCCACTACGGCCAGAAGCTGGTCTGGCCGGCCGTCCTCTCCCACGACTACTCCTACGACGCGATTCCGATGATCAAGGCCTGGTCCGACTGGCGCATCCTCTCGACCGCCGTCGCCTGTCTCGCCTTCATCGCCTTCTGCGTCTGGGCTTATCGAAAGTCCACCGTTCTCTTCTTCGGCGTCATGACCTACGTGATCACCTTCTCGGTGGTCTCGAACGTGATCGTGCTGATCGGAACCGTCCTCGGGGAGCGCCTGCTCTACTTCCCGTCGATGGCCTTCTGCCTCGTCGCGGCCTGGCTGATCATCGAGGCGGCCCGCAAGATCGGCAGCGGCAACCTCCGCCGTCAGCTGATCGCCCTGGCCGCGATCACTGCGGTGGTCGTCGGTGGCAACGTGGGCCGCACCCTCGATCGGCTGCAGGACTGGAAGGACGAGTACACCCTCTACATCCACGATGCGGGCGTCGTGTCGCGCAGCGCGAAGGCGCTGAACAATGCAGGTGCCCTGTCGATCAAGTACCAGAAGTACGAGCAGGGTCTCGAGTACCTGCATCGCTCGATGGAGCTGAACCCGCTCGGCTACCCCATCCCGTACTACACGGCCGCCCTCGCCTACACGACCATCGGGGAGGACGCGAAGGCCGCCGAGATGTACGAGAAGTCCCTGCTCAACGGCGACCGCGACCCGTTCACGCGCAACAACCTGGGCTTCATCCTCGTCGACCACGAGATGGACGTCGCGCGCGGCGTGACCCTGATCGAGGAGGCCGTCTCCGCCTGGCCCGAGAACGGCGAGTTCCGCGACAGCCTGGCGTGGGGCTACTTCAAGCTGGGCCGCTTCGAAGAGGCGCTCGAGCAGATCGAGCTCGCCCTCCAGTTCCGCGCGAAGAAGGGCAAGGAGCCGCACCCGGGCCACCTGGAGCACAAGGAGCAGATCCTCGCCGCCCTCGAGCAGCGCGAACGCCTGCGCCGCAGCGCCCGCCCGAACGCCCAACCCGTCCCGAACTAGCTCCCCGGCCGGGACACTCCCGGGCGCTCCCCGGGGACGTTCGTTTCATCCCCGGGGACGTTCGTCATCCCCGGGGACGTTCGTCATCCCCGGGGACGTTCGTCATCCCCGGGGACGTTCGTCATCCCCGGGGACGTTCGTCATCCCCGGGGACGTTCGTCATCCCCGGGGA
>JAJDAR010000117.1 GCA_029261775.1 Deltaproteobacteria bacterium
GAGGATCTCGTGTCCGTTGGCCAGCGGAAGATTGATGTCCAGCACGATCAGGTCGGGCGGACCGCCCTGCTCCTGGATGCAGGCGCGGAGCTGATGCACGGGCTCGAAGCCGTTGGGAACGACGGCGAGCTCGATCGCGCACCCGAGCGCGCGCAGGCCGCGCTCGATCGCCATGACGTCGACGTCATCGTCCTCGACGACGAGCCACCAGGTCTTCCGCATACGACCGCATCGGCCCTTTCTGACGGGCCCTTGAGGCAAAGCCCCCGCGTCAAGGTTTCCTGACATGGCGGCTGCCGGGCGCGACCCGGCGGGCGCGCGGGCTAGCCGCCGGCCCCGGGGCCCCCTGGGGCGAGCCTCTCGAGGGCCGCGAAGACCTCCTCCGGGCGGGCGCGCTGGCGGTACGTGTCGGACTGATAGGTCCAGCGGATGGCGCCGCTTTCGTCCACCAGGATCGAGGTCGGGAACGCGATGTCGCGGCCTGGGACCCCCTCCCGGTGGCGGATGCCGAGCGCGTCGAGGAGCTGGCCCTGCGGATCCGAGAGGAAGGTGAACCGGACGGCGAGCTTGTCGCGCAGGCGCCTCGAGACGTCGGGCGGGTCGACGCTCACCGCATAGAGCTCGACGCCGCGCTCGCGGATCCGTTCGTAGTAATCCTCGAGCTGGACCAGCTCGACCCGGCAGAAGGGTCACCAGTCTCCGCGATAGAAGATGTAGAGCGCGGGCGCGCGCGGGCCGCCCGCGGGTACGGTGTGCAGCGCCTCGTCCTGGTCGAGCATGGAGTAGGCGGGAAAGCTCTCGCCCACGTCGAGCGCCAGCGTGTGCTCGGGCAGCCAGCTGAAGCGCAGGAAGTAGAAGGAGACCAGCCCGACGAGCAGCAGTTCGAGGCCGACGATCGGAATCGCGAACCTGCGCCGCCCGCGGACGAGCGCGGCGAGGCCCAGACCGGCCCCGATCCAGAGGGTCGCGAGGAGCGCCCAGGGAATGGGCGCGTGGATCAGCTGCTCGAAGCCCAGGGCCAGCTCGGCGCTCGGGGCGAGGCTCGTCAGGAGCCAGCCGACGGCACCGAACACCAGCAGGGCCGAGACCCAGATCATCGCTAGGACTCCTGCGGCTCTTCCTCCGGCTCGACGATCACGCCGTAGCCTTCGAGATCCTCGCGCGCGGCGACGACGCCGCCTGCAGCGGCTCCCTCCTCGCCGGGCTCACGGCGACCGCGGCCCTCTCGCTTCAGGGCGGCAGCCTCCGCCTTCTTCTTCTCCCGAATGCGCTTCTGTACCGACATTCTGGAACGTGCCATGTGATCGCCTCCTTTCGGGGGTGGGTCTCCGTCTCGGCCTCGGCAGCGGATGGAAGGCCTGCCGCTCCACGGCCCGGGCCCTTCGAGATCACGCCGCAGGCACCCCGCTCCCCGCCGGGACGCGGGGACGGCGGGTGCCATGGACCGGCCATTCCCGCGAGGCGGTCGGAACCCCTCGGGTGGAGAATCTAGCGAACCCCGGGAGGGGGGCAGCAGCCTCCGAAACCACTCAGCCCCGGACGGCCCAGCGGGCCCCACAGGAGGGGATCCGCCGGTTTTCCGAGCGGATCCAGGGGTCTTGCCCGGGTCCACGTCGCCGCGGGGGAGAAGGCGTGGCAGACTCCGCCGGGCGAGCAGCCCCCTCCGGGGAAACCGCCACTGGAGACCGGCCCCATGATCGAACGGGAGCTCGACCTGACGACGCCGGATGGCGCGATGAACACCTTCGTGACCCACCCGGAGGAGGGCGGGCCCCATCCCGTGGTCCTCTTCTACATGGATGCCCCCGGCAAACGGGAGGAGCTCCACGACATGGCCCGGCGCATCGCCACGGCCGGCTACTTCGTGGCGCTGCCCAACCTCTACTACCGCCGCACCCGCAAGTTCAGGATGGAGGCCGGCGAAGAGGGGATGAGGAAGATGTTCCAGGAGATGCGCCAGCTGAAGAACGGCATGGTGGTCGAGGACACGAAGGTACTGCTGGACTTCGTGGACGCCGACCCGGCAGCCCGGGGCGGCAAGCTCGGTGCCGTCGGCTACTGCATGAGCGGGCCCTTCGTGTTCGCGGCCGCGGCTGCGTACCCCGGGCGCTTCGCGGCGACGGCCTCGGTCTACGGTGCGGGCCTGCTGACGGACAAGGAAGACTCACCGCACCTGACGGCGGACCAGATCCGGGGCGAGATCTACTTCGCCTGCGCGGAGATCGACCGCTACGCGCCGAGGGAGCAGATCGACGCCCTCGAGAAGCACCTCGCCGGCACGAGCGTGCGGCATCGCATCGAGTGGTACCCGGGGGTCGAGCACGGCTTCGCCTTCCCGAAGCGCGAGGGCATCTACGACAAGCCGGCGGCCGAGCGACATTGGGAACGGCTCTTCGATCTCTTCGGAAGGAACCTGCACGGATGAAGCTCCACACCTATCCCACCGCGCCGAACCCCAGGCGGGTGCACCTCTACCTGGCCGAGAAGGGCCTCGACGTCCCCTGCGAGACGGTCGACATCATGACCCGCCAGAACCGCACGCCCGAGTTCATGGCCAAGCGGAACCCGCTGGGCGGCCTGCCGGTCCTGGAGCTCGACGACGGAAGCCACATCGCCGAGTCGGTCGCCATCTGCCGCTACTTCGAGGTGCTCCACCCGGAACCCCCGCTGTTCGGGACCAGTGCCGAGGAGCAGGGACGCATCGAGATGTGGAGCCGCCGCATCGAGCTCAACGTCGCACGCCCGGTCGGCATGGTCTGGGTGCACGGCTCCCCCTTCACCAAGGGTGTGGTCGGCAAGCAGCTCCCCGAGGCGGCCGAGCAGAACCGCGGCATCGTGAAGTCGGCGTACCGTTTTCTCGACGAGAGCCTGGCCCAGAGCGGGGGGTTCATCGCCGGCGACGCGTTCTCGATCGCCGACATCCTCGCGTTGACCACGATCGACTTCGCGGCCGGGTTGGTCGAGATCCCGCTCGACCCGGAGCTTCGCGAGCTCAACGCGTGGCACGAGCGCGTCTCGAAACGACCGAGCGTTCAGCAGCATCCCGCCGCCGCACCGCGCTGACCTGCGAACCGACGCGGGCGCCCGGACGTGCCCGCCCGATCTGGGCTAAGCACTGACCCCGCGATGACCCGCCATCCTGCGCCGCGTCCATGGCTCGCACCGATCTGAACGTCGCCCGCGAGGCGGCGGATCACGATCAGCAGGTGTCTCTCCCCCATCGGCTGGCCTTCGGGGTCGGGTCGGTCGCGGACGGTGCCAAGAACGCGGGCTTCAACGCCTTCCTGGTCCTCTACTACACGACCGTGCTCGGCCTGCCGGGCACGCTCTCGGGCCTCGCCATCCTGATCGCGCTGTGTGTGGATGCGATCACCGACCCGCTGATGGGCTCGATCTCCGACAACTTCCGCTCGCGCTGGGGCCGTCGTCACCCCTTCATGTTGTTCGCGGCGGTGCCGATGGGGTTCTGCTTCTACGGGCTCTTCGCTCCGCCGGACGGTCTCTCGCAGACGCAGCTCTTCTTCTGGCTGACCACCTTCGCCATCGGCGTCCGGCTCTTCCTGACCTTCTACATGGTGCCGAGCAACGCGATGGGTCCGGAGATGACGACCCACTACGACGAGCGCACCACGCTCGTCGCCTTCCGTTGGATGATCGGCTGGGGGGGCGCGATCGTCCTGACGACCACGGGGTGGCTGGTGTTCCTGGCGGACGGCGACGGGCCCGTGGGCGGCGGCCGGCTGGCGGCAGAGAACTATCCCATGCTGGGCCTGTTCGCCGGCGTCCTCGTCACGGCGGCGATCCTCGTGTCCACGATCGGCACGCGCGGGCTGATCCCGCGGCTACGCAAGGCCTCCCACGAGGGGCCCGCCTTCTCGCTGGTTCGCTTCCTGCGCGAGGTGCGCCAGGCGATCGGCAGCCATTCGCTGCGGATCCTGCTGGCGAGCTCGCTCTTCTCCGCGACCGCGCTGGGCATCAGCGAGGTTCTCGCCACCTTCATGAACACCTGGTTCTGGGAGTTCCGTTCCACGCAGCTCGGTGCACTCTCCCTGCTTTCGATCGTCCCGGTGTTGGTCGGCGTCTCCCTGGCACGACCGATCAGCCAACGCATGGACAAACGCAGCGCGGCGATCCGGCTCTCTCTCTTCGCCATCCTGTGGGGGCCGCTGATGGTGGTGCTGCGCTTCGCGGGCCTGACCCCGCCGAACGGCAGCCCGTGGCTGCTTGCCATGGTCGTCGTGCACGGGGCCCTGCTCGTCACCGCGGCCATCCAGATCGGCATCCTCAACAGCTCGATGATCATGGACGCCGTCGA
>JAJDAR010000118.1 GCA_029261775.1 Deltaproteobacteria bacterium
CGCGGGGGTGAAGACGCTGTCCTCGACGAGCACCTTCGCATCCTCTCCTGGACCCTCGAACACGGCGGCGTAGAGCTCGCCGCGCCGCGCGTCGAGCACGACCGCGACCGGGCCCGACGCACCGGCCGCCGCCAGGCGGAGAGCTCCGAGCGTCGGCACGCCGACCACCGGCAGTCGTGAACCATGGGCCAGGCCCTGAACCGTCGCGATGCCGATGCGCAGACCCGTGAAGGAGCCGGGCCCGACGGAGACGGCGAAGGCCGCGACCTCCGGAAGCGCGACCTCGGCCTCCTCCAGCACCCGGTCGATGGCCGGCAGGATGCGCTCCGAGTGGACCCGCGGCCCCTCGACGGACAGCTCGGCCCGGACCCGGGCGCCATCGAGCAGGGCCACGCTGAGCACGCGGGTCGCGCTCTCGACTGCGAGCAACAGCTCCCCGGACCCGCCGCCCAGCGCCTCGCGACCCGTGCGACCGGCCTGGATGCGCTGACGGGGCTTCGCCGGGCTCACTAGAGCCCGCGCACCCACTCGAAGAACGTGGACCAGTAGCGGGAGACGTCGTTCCAGAACGCGAAGCCCATCAGCGCCATCAGCAGGACGACGCCGATCGACTGGACGAACTCGCGGGTGCGCAGCGAGAGCGGGCCGCGCTTCACGCTCTCGACCAGGATCAGCACGATCTGCCCGCCGTCGAGGACGGGGATCGGCAGCAGGTTGAGGATGCCGAGGTTGATGCTGATGAACATCAGCAGGTTCAGGAACGTGTCCCAGCCCTTCTGCAGGGCCGAGTGCGACTGCTTGGCGATTTCGATCGGGCCGCCGAGCGCCTTGCGCGAGATGTCGCCGGTGATCAACTTCTCGAGGCCGCGCAGGTAGAGGCGCGTCGCATCCCACGTCATCCCGACCGCGCGCGGCAGGGCGATGATCGGGTTCCGCACCCGATCGAGCGAGACGCTGCCCTGCAGGATCGCGTTCGCGCCCTGGATGCCGATCAGATACTCGTCCTGCTCGAGCCCTTCGATCTGCGAAGGCTGCTTCTCCGGCTCCAGCATCACGCTGCCGACCTCGCCGCCCCGCACGAAGCGGATCTCCAGCGGGCGACCCCCGCTGCCGAGCACGGTCTCGCGGAAGGTCATGAAGCTGCCGATCTCGCGTCCGTCGACCGAGAGCAGCAGATCGCCGGCCGCCAGCCCGGCTCGCGCCGCCGGCATGTCGGGCGACACGGCCTGCACCAGCACCACGGCGGGAATGACGCCCAGGTCGTCCAGATCGGCGAGCACCGGCACCTCGACCGTCAACTCGGTCTCGCTCTCGGTCAACTCGGTCTCGCTCTCGGTCTCAGGCCCGCCGCGCGCGACCCGGAACGGCACCTGGGAGGCGCCCGCTCTCGCGGCGGCCCGGTAGGCCCGCTCGAAGCTGGGCCAATCCTCGACGTCGAGGTCGCCGACCCGCACGACGCGGTCGCCCGGGTGCAGCCCTGCCGCCGCGGCCCGCGTGCCGTCCCTGGCGAAGCCGAGCACCGCCTTCTGTCGGGGGTGCTGCAGGCCGAGCCATCCGATCTGCTTGTCGTTCCGGAAGACCCGGTCGATCCCTTCCTCGGTCTCGATGCGAAGCTCCCGCTCGAGGACCTGGCCGTCGCGCTCGATCGTGAAGCGGACGTCGCGCCCGGGGTTCTCGCGCACGTGGCGGTCGATGGCCTCCCACCACTCGACCGGCTCTCCGTTCAAGGCGAGGATGCGGTCGCCCGGCTCGAGGCCGGCTGCCGCGGCGGGTGACGCGGGCTCGACCGTGCCGATCACGGAGGCCGCGCGGTCGATGCCCACCCAGAGCGTCCCCAGCAGGAGCACGACCGGCAGCATCAGGTTCATGGCCGGCCCGGCGAAGTAGATCGCGAGCTTCTTCCAGGTGGGCTGGACGTCCAGGCTGTGGGCCCGGTCGTTCTCCGCTTCGGCTTCGTCCTCGTCGCCCATGTTCTCGCCGAGCAGCTTGACGAAGCCGCCGAGCGGGATCCAGGCGATCACGTAGTCGGTGCCGCTCCGGTGCCAGGCGAGCCGGAACCGGCCGATGCCGATCGGCGAGCCGAACCCGATCGAGAACTTCAGCACGCGCACGCCGCACATCTTGGCCACGATGAAGTGGCCGAATTCGTGCACCGTGATCAGCACGCCGAGCATCAGCACGAACGCAAACACGAACTCGAAGCCGGTGGTCAGCTGGCTCAGCATCCGCTCGCTTCCTCCTGCGTCGGCCTGGGGCCGGCTCCGCTCCCGTCCAACAGCTGCTCCGCCCGACCGCGGGCCCAGGCGTCGGCCGCCTCGATCTCCGCCAGGTCCGCGACCGTCTCCCCCCGGTGCTCGTCCAGCCACGCGTCGAGCACGGCGGCGTTCGTGGCGGCGATGCGCGGAAAGGCCATGCCCCCTGCCAGGAACGCTGCGACGCTCACCTCGTTCGCGGCGTTCAGCACCGCGGGCGCGGCCTCGCCCCCGGCGAGCGCGGCGAAGGCCAGATCGAGACAGGGAAAGCGCTTGGTGTCGGGGGTTTCGAAGTCGAGTCGACCCGCCGTGGCGAGGTCGAGCCGCGGCACCTGCAAGGGCAGGCGCTCGGGATGGGAGAGGGCCAGCGCGATCGGCCCGCGCATGTCCGGCATGCCGAGCTGGGCGAGCACGCTCCCGTCCACGAACTCGACCAGCGAGTGAACGATCGACTGGGGGTGCACCACGACCTCGATGCGGTCGGGCGTGACGCCGAACAGCCAACGCGCCTCGATGACCTCGAGGCCCTTGTTCATCAAGCTGGCCGAGTCGATGGTGATCTTCGGGCCCATGTTCCAGTTGGGGTGATCGAGCGCCTGTTTGACCGTAGCCTTCGCGATCTCCTCGGCACTCCAGGTCCGGAAGGGCCCCCCCGAGGCCGTGAGGATGAGCTTCTCGACGTCCTCGGCTCGCTGGCCGGCGAGGGCCTGGAAGATCGCGCTGTGCTCGCTGTCGACGGGCAGCAGGCGCACTCCGGCGCGCTCGACCTCCCGGCCGACGAGCGCACCCGCCATGACCATCACCTCCTTGTTCGCGAGGGCGACGTCACGACCGGCACGGATCGCCGCCAGGGTCGGTGCCATGCCCACCGCCCCGACGAGGCCCGCGACCACCAGATCGGCCTCGTGCTCGGCCACGGCGATCAGACCCGCCGCTCCGACGCGGATCTCCGGGGCGTCCGCCCCGAGGCGTTCGCGCAGCTCGCGCGCGCCCGCGTCCTCTGCCACCGAGACCAGCGTGGGACGGAAGCGCCGGATCTGCTCGGCCAGCAGCGCGACGTTCCGACCGGCGGCCAGGGCCGTCACCTGGAAGCGATCCGGGAAGTCCGCCACGACCGAGAGCGTCTGCTCGCCGATGCTGCCCGTGCTCCCGAGCAGCGACAGGCGCCTGGCGTTCCGACCGGCCTCCGCGCTCATCGGCACGTCCGGCTCACGACTTCCCCCGGGTGCTCCGAACCTGGGCGCTGGTCTGCCCGAAGCGGCGCTCGCGGCCCTGGAAGTCGGCGAGGGCCGCCTCGAGCTGCGCGCGGCCGAAGTCGGGCCACATGCACTCGCTCACGTGCAGCTCGGCGTAGGCGATCTGCCAGAGCAGGAAGTTGGAGACGCGGCTCTCGCCGCCGGTGCGGATCAGCAGATCGACGTCGGGCAGCTCGGGCTCGTCCAGGTAGCTCGTGAAGAGCTTCTCATCGAGGCTGTCCACGTCGATACGGCCGACCTCGTGGTCGCGGACGATGCGGCGCACGGCCTCGACGATCTCCCCACGGCCCCCGTAGGAGAGGGCGAAGACGAGCTGCATCCCCGTCCCGTCCTGGGTTCGGGTCATGGCGTCTTCGAGGCTGCGGCGCACGCTCGGCGGCAGCCGGTCGCGCCGCCCGATGGTGCGGATGCGGCAGCGGCGTTCGATCACCTCGGGGAGCTCCTGCTCGAAGTACTCCTCGGGGAGCTTCATCAGCAGATCGACCTCGGCCTTGGGACGGTTCCAGTTCTCGGTCGAGAAGGCGTAGAGCGTGAGCCAGCCGATCCCGAGGTCCGAGGCCGCGCGCACGACCTGGCGCACGGATTCGACGCCGGCCCGGTGACCATCCGAGCGGGGCTGTCCGCGCCGTTCGGCCCAGCGCCCGTTGCCGTCCATGATGACGGCGACGTGACGAGGCATCGCGGGGGGCCCGGGCTGGCTCATGATGGCGGCGTTCCCTTGGGTCGCCCCGCCCCGGGGAGGACCCGGGGCCGGAGGGCGGGTCAGACCTGGAGGATCTCCTCCTCCTTGGCCTGGATCATCTTCTCGATCTTCTCGATGAACTGGTCGGTCATGTCCTGGACGGACTTCTCGGCGCGCCTTCGATCGTCCGTGGGAAGACTGCCGTCGCCCTCGAGATCCTTGAGCATGGAGACCGCGCCTCGACGCGCCTCTCGTACGCCGATCTTGTGCTCCTCGGAGGTCTTCTTGATCTGCTTGACCAGCTCCTTGCGGCGCTCCTCGGTCAAGGGCGGGATGGGGATGCGGATCACCTTGCCGTCGTTGCTCGGCGTCAGCCCGAGGGCGGCGCCCTGGATCGCGCGCTCGATGTCGTTCAGCGCGCCCTGGTCGTAGGGCGACACGAGGATCAGCCTGGGGTCGGGCGCCGAGAGGGTGGCGAGCTGGTTCATCGGGGTCGGCGTGCCGTAGTAGTCGACCTGGATGCCGTCGAGCAGGCCCGGGTTCGCGCGGCCTGTGCGCACCTTCTGGAGCTCGGCTCCGAGGCTCCGCGCGGCCTTGTCCATGTCTCCCTTCGCCTCGTCCAGGACGAGGGCGACGTCTTCCTCCGCCATCGCTCACAGCCTCCTCTAGTCGCCGACCACCGTGCCGATGGTCTCACCTGCCACCACCTTGCGGATGTTCCCTGCCACCGTCATGTCGAACACGACGATCGGCAGGCCGTTCTCCCGGCACAAGGAGATCGCCGCCTGATCCATGAATCGGAGGTTCCGCTTCATCACCTCGTCGTAGCTGACCCGTTCGTAGCGGGTGGCCGTCGTGTCCACCGCGGGATCCGCACTGTAGATGCCGTCCACCTTGGTCGCCTTGAGCACGACGCTCGCGTGCACCTCGGCGGCGCGCAGCGCGGCTGCGGTGTCGGTGGTGAAGTAGGGGTTGCCGGTGCCCCCGGCGAAGATCACGATCCGGCCCTTCTCCAGGTGGCGCACCGCGCGGCGCCGGATGTAGGGCTCTGCGACCTCCTGGATCTCGAGGGCCGAGAGCACGCGGGTCGCGAGGCCCAGCCCCTCGAGCGCGTCCTGCAGGGCGACCCCGTTCATGATCCCGGCCATCATGCCCATGTAGTCGGCGGTGGCCCGATCCATGCCCTCGTTGGCCGCCTTCACACCACGGATGATGTTGCCGCCGCCGATCACGATCCCGATCTCGGTGCCGAGGGCGTGCACGTCGCGGATCTCGTCGGCCAGGCCGCGGAGCACGGCGGGCTGGATGCCGAAGCCGGTCTCGCCGGCGAGCACCTCGCCCGAGAGCTTCAGCAGGATCCGCGGGTAGGCAGCAGTCATTCGGCGGCGGTTTCTCCCAGGCGAAAGCGTACGAAACCCGCCACGCTGACGGGGTTCCCGACCTTGTCGGCAAGGTCCGAGACGACGTCCTGGATGCTCTTGTCCGAGTCCTTGACGAAGGTCTGCTCGAGCAGGCACACCTCGCCGTAGAACTTGCGGATGCGGCCTTCGACGATCTTCTCGATCACCGGGGCCGGCTTGCCCTCCTGCTCGGCCTGGCGGCGGAACAGCTCGGCCTCCTTGTCGATCAGGTCCTTCGGCACTCCGTCGCGATCCACCGCCACCGGGGACGGGTCGGCCGCGGCGACGTGCATCGCCAGATCCCTTGCGGCGATGGAGAGCGTGTCGTCGTCGGCGTCGCTCTCCAGTGCCACGAGCACGCCGAGCTTGCCGCCGGCGTGGATGTAGCCCCCGACCCGGCCGGACCCGACGTTCAGACGCGCCGAGCGCTTCAGCACCACGTTCTCGCCGAGCTTGCCCACGGCCGTTGCGATCCGGTCCGTGATCGTCTCGCCGTCCACCGTGATGGCGCCGAGCGCATCGCTACCGGCCTGCTCCGGGTTCGCAGCCGCCGTGGCGGCGACCAGCGAGGCGAGGGCCTGGAAGTCGTCGGTCTTGGCGACGAAATCCGTCTCGCAGCCGAGCTCGACGAGCGCGGCGGCCGTGCCGTCGACGGCCATCGAGATCGTTCCCTCGGAGGTCTCGCGCCCGGCCCGCTTCACGGCCTTGGCGAGGCCCTTCTCGCGGAGCAGCTCGATCGCCTTGTC
>JAJDAR010000119.1 GCA_029261775.1 Deltaproteobacteria bacterium
AGGCGATCTGGGCGTGCGCCCCGCGCGCGAGAGCCTGTCGCCCTCGGGCCGCATCGGCCGCCGGCCGCCGAAGGGCTGGCGTGAGCGTGGCGTCGTCGCCACCCGGGCGCCCCGCCCGGGTGCCTTCCCGGCGATCGACCACGACCGAGCCGCCCGGCCCCGCTCCGGTCGGGCGACGGCCGAGCCCGCGCACCGAGGCAGCGCGCCGCCGGTCCGCGTGGTCGAGCCCAGACCCCGCTCCAAGGACCGGAAGGCGGTCGTGCGACCCCCCTTCGCCACGCGCGGGGATGCCGAGCGGGCAGCCCCTACACCGCCGCCGCGCTATCGGCAGACGCCAGGGGGATCGCGAGCCACCGCAACTTCGTCGACGGGCACAGAGGCGCCGAAGCGCAATCGCGCAGTAGGAGCAGAGGACCCGAAGCGCGAGCGGGCAGCCAGCGCAGGGCCGAAGCGCGATCGCAAAGCTGCGGCAGCGAGCCCGAAGCGCGGTCGCGAAGCTGCTGCGGCAGCGAGCCCGAAGCGCGGTCGGAACGTGAACTCCGTCGCGCGGGGCGACCGGGAGACGACGACCGAGGTGCGCACGCCCGCCCTGCGCGACGCATCCAAGGCTCCCAACGATCCGGTCCGCAAGGAGCAGATCCGCGAGCCCGCCAGAGGCGAGCGCCAGCGGGTGTTGCCCGGCGAGCCGGCGAACCGCGTGTATCGCGGGCGCGAGGCGAAGCAGGAGGAGGCTTCGCAGAGGTCCGACACCCGTCAGCGGGCACCTCAGGTCTCCGAAGCCCCGCCCCGCGCAGCACAGCCAGATCGTCGCAACCAAGGGGGGTCGAGCAGCCGGGGAGCCGCAGGCCGCCGCGGGCACAGGGTGCAATGAGGCGAGGCAGCTTCGATCGCGCACCCGCGCCAAGCTCGGCGCTCCAGACCTGAGCCATCGGCTGCAGCGGGAACACGACGACGCAAGCTGCCGGGCGGCGATCTCGAGGCCGAAGCCCGGCCGGTTCGCGAGGCCTGCGAACCGACCGGGATTGGAGTGGACGTCGCTCAGTGGCTGGCGACGACCGGAAACTCGAGGTGCGTGCGGAACACGCGGCGCTTCGCCTTGCGCGGGCTGATCAGCTGGCGGCGCTGGTGGGCCGGCAGGTCGGTCGCGCCCTTCGGGCCGAGCAGGAAGGCCGAGCCGACGGCAGCGCCGAGGCTGTGGCACGAGACGGATCCCACGAAGTCTGCGACAGAGCCCGGCCCGAAGTCCGAGGCCCGGATCACACGCAGGCCGCGGGGCGGGACCCACGTGAAGGCGCCACCGATGCGCTGGCCTTCGTAGTCGCGGGCGACGCAGTGCACCGAGGTGCGCACGCCTGCACTCGTGAAGACGAGCGCGGTTTCGACGGCGTCGGGATCGGCCGGATCGACCGGATCGATCAGGGCCGACTGGAGGTCGGCCGCAGGTCGGTCGACCTCGACTTCGTCGGCGCCCTGGGCGAGGGCCGGTGCGGTGAGCAGGAAGGCCGCCAGGGCGGCGGGAACGAACCAGAAAGTCGGTCGGGTCATGGAGCTTCTCCCCTTGAAGCCGCAGCCTGCGGGCCGCAGCGGTTTCCGGGTCCAACGCGCGTGGGAGCCCTGGGTTGCGCTGACTGGCAAAGAATTCGCGATCCACCTGCTCCCGCCGCCGCCGCGCTACCGTGCGCGCCCATGGAGCTCGTCCTGATCCGCCACGGCCTGCCGGTCCGCGAGGAGAAGACCGACGGCAGCTCCGCCGACCCGCCGCTCTCCGCCGAGGGGCGCGATCAAGCCGAGGCGGTCGGCCGGTGGCTCGCCGACGAACGCTTCGACGCGCTCTATGCGAGCCCGCTGCGCCGCGCGCGCGAGACGGCGGCGCCCCTCGCCTCGCTCCAACGCCTGGAGGTCGTGGTCGAGCCGGGCGTGATCGAGCTCGACCATGCGTCCGAGGCCTACGTTCCGCTCGAGCAGCTCAAACGCGAAGACCCGGCCGCCTGGCGCGCCAAGCTGGGCGAGGAGGGCTACGAGGGTGTGGACCTGCCGGCCTTCCGACGCACGGTCGTCGCCAGCCTCGAGGGCATCGTCCGACGCCATGGCGGCGGACGGGTCGCGGTCGTGTGCCATGGCGGCGTGGTCAACGCCTGGGCCTCGCACCTGCTCGGGCTCTCCGACCCGCTCTTCTTCGAGCCGGCCTACACCAGCGTGAACCGCTTCCTCGCAGCCTCCTCGGGTGAGCGCAGCATCCGATCCCTCAACGAAACCGGACATCTGCGTCCGTTCGTGGGCTGAGCGGCGGCCCCCCTTCCCCGTGAAAGACGTTATCCTGCGTTCGCCGTCCGCAGGGGCCCTGCGGAGACGGATCAGCGCGGGACTCAGGGGAGCATCATGGATTCGCCGCTTCGATTGGACGAGATCGAGATCATCCACCCGGACCACTACGTCGAGAACGGCTATCCGCACGCCGAGTGGGCTCTGCTCCGCAAGGAGGCGCCGGTCTACTGGTTCGACCGCACCGAGGGCGAACCCTTCTGGGCGATCACCAGGCACGAGGACATCACCTTCGTCGGCAAGCGCCCCGACCAGTTCTTGAACAACCCCCAGCTGGTGATCCCCTTCGAGGCGCCTCCGCCCGAGGAGGGAGCCTTCCGCCCGCCCGACACGTTGATCAGCATGGACAACCCCATGCACCGCAAGAACCGCAACCTGATCAGCGGTCGCTTCACGCCGAACGCGCTGCGCAGGATGCACGGCGACATCGACGAGATCGCGAAGGAGATCGTCGACAGCCTGCTCGCCGAGGGCGAGACGGGCGAATGCGACTTCGTCGAGAAGGTCGCGGCGCCGCTGCCGATCGCCGTGATCGCCTGGCTGCTCGGCGTGCCGCGCTCGGACTGGAACCTGCTCTTCGACTGGACCAACCGCACGATCGGGGCGGGCGACCCGGAGTACCAGCAGGAGGGCGAGGACGCCCAGGCGACGGCACAACGCGCGATGGTCGAGCTCTTCCAGTACTTCACCCAGCTCGTCGAGGAGAAGAAGAAGAACCCGGCCGACGACCTGGTCACGCTCTTTACCCAGGCGGAGATCGACGGCAAGAAGCTGGAGCCGATGGAGGTGCTCTCCTGGTGCTTCATCATCGTGATCGCCGGCAACGAGACCACCCGCAACGGGACGAGCGGGGGGATGCTGGCCTTCATCGAGAACCAGGACCAGATGCGGCGCGTCCAGCAGGATCCCGGTCTCCTCAAGTCGGCGGTCGAGGAGGCGGTGCGCTGGTCCTCCCCCATCATCCATTTCGCACGGACTGCCGCGCAGGATTGCGAGATCCGCGGCCAGAAGATCAAGAAGGGCGATCGCCTCGCCCTCTTCTATCCCTCGGCCAACCGCGACGAAGACGTCTTCGAGGATCCCTACAGCTTCCGGGTCGACCGCAACCCGAATCGTCACCTGGGTTTCGGCGTCGGGGAGCACTTCTGTGCGGGCGCGCACGTGGCGCGTCTCGAAATGCTGATGGCGTACAAGTACCTGCTGCCGCGGATCGAGGAGATCGAGCTCACCGGACCGCCCCAGCGCCTGCGCTCCCAGCTCGTGGGCGGCGTGAAGCACCTGCCGATCCGCTACAAGCTCACTCCCGCCTGAGCCCGACCCGCCCCGCTACTCGCCGTAGTCGCGGGCCGATCCGGAGCTTTCGTCCGAGCGGATCTCGATCGAGTCCAGGATCGCCGCGAACCAGTCGCGGTACTGCGGGTAGAGCTCCGAGGCGGCCTCGCCGATCGCCACCACCACCCGCCCGTCACCCGTGGCGAACAGGGTGAGTTCCTCCAGGGTCCCATGGCGCGTCTGCAGCACGAAGTGCCGCGCGACGCGCCCTGCGGTCGGCCGTGCGCCGATCTCGACCATGAACGAATCCCGCAGGTGCCCGCGCCCGTAGCGCTCCAGGTACTCCTCGACCTCATCGTAGGGATGGACGTTGACCTGGAAGGACGCGCCGTAGTCCCAAGCCACGCCATCCACCGCCACGAGCCCGAAGCGGGTGGTGATGCGCGTCCAACCCTCGGGCGTCTGGGCCTCGAAGCCGAGCCGGGTGTCCACGTGGGGCGCAAGCTCGAGCCGAGGCAAGCCGGCGGGAGCCAACTCTCTCGGCTTCTCCGTCTGCGGCACGGGATTCGCGTAGACGCTGCCGCTCGGCAGGCGGTAGAGGGCGAGGAACGAGTTCACGTCCGCTTCCCCCAGACCGTCCCGCGAGATCCGGTCCCGGGCGACGGGATACATCAGGTCCGAGGGCACGGGGCTGTGGCTCTTCATTCCGAGCGCGTGGCCGAGCTCGTGCAACGCGACCTTCTCGACCTGATCCGGCAGGAGGAGCCCGTGCTCGTCGATCAGGTAGAGGATCAGCTCCGGGACCCGAAAGGACACGTCGACCCGCCCCGTCGCCGGATCGCCTCCCCGCACCCGACACGCCTGGGCCGTCCGCGCGACCCCCAGCACCTGGAGGTCCGACTGGGGCCGCAGCGCGGCCTCGCCCACCAGACGGATCGTGAGGTCCGCCTCGCCTTCGCCTGCCACCTCCCGGAAGGAGACCTGGCTGTCGAGGTCGCGCTGCCAGATCCGCAGCGCGCGCCGGGTCGCATCGACGTACTCGCTGGCCTGCCGGGGGTGGAACTCGTCCACGTCCTCCGGGATCCGGGGGGCTGCGATGTGGACGTCGAGCGGAAAGCTCTCGTCGGGCCAGCGGCAGAGGACGAGACGCTCGCGTCGCGGCTGCGGCTCTCCGAACCAACGCTCCAGCAGGCCGGGCTCCGGATCGACGGCGACGCGATGGGCCATGAAAGGCAGGTAGTTGGGATCCACGACAGCCACGTGGCGATCGCGGAAGGCCCGGTAGTCGGACCGGTTGTGGCGATAGACGGGCACCGATGCATCGGGGTCGGGCACCGAAGGCGTCGCGCAGCCCAACACCAGCACCGCCAGCACGGAGCTGGCCCGAGCCCTCACCGCCGCCCGCGACCCCGTACGGCCCGGCGCATCTCGCGATCCTGCTCTCGGCGTTTGATCGTCTCCCGCTTGTCGGTCTGGCGCTTGCCGCGGACCAGGGCCAGCTCGACCTTGGCCTTGCCCTCCTTCCAATACATGGAGAGGGGGACCAGGGTATGACCCCGCTCGTGCACCTTCGCTTCCATGCGTCGGATCTCGTGTCGGTGGAGGAGCAGCTTGCGCTCGCGGAGCGGGTCGGGAGCGTCGGGCCCGGCCTGCTCGTAGGGTGCGATGTGCAGGCCCTTCAGCCAGAGCTCGCCCCTGCGGGTGACCGCATAGGCCTCCGACAGGCTCGCCTTGCCGTGCCGAAGGGACTTGACCTCCGAGCCCAGCAACGCGATGCCCGCCTCGAAGGTATCGAGCACCTCGTAGTCGAAGCGCGCACGCCGATGTGTGGCGATGCGCCCTTCGGTCGAGAGTCCGCTCTTGGCCTTGGCCTTCGCCACGGGCGCAGGGTAGCCGAACGGTGGACGCCGTGGCCGGCTCCCGCCGGGCGGCCCTGGTCGACCTGCCAACTCGACCGGTTGACGCGACCTGCCTGTTCGACCTGCCGGTTCGACCTGCCTATTCGACCTGCCGGTTGGCCTCGTCCACGAACACCCGCCTGGCAACGAAGCCCTCGAGCTCGCCGTCGTCCAGCTGGACGAAGCTGGCGATGATCACCGTGTCGAGGGGCTTGACCAGGTTGGCGGCCGCTCCGTTGATGCAGATCTCCCCGGAGCCCGGCTCGCCGGGGATCATGTAGGTCGAGAGCCGGCTGCCGTTCGTGCAGTCCCAGACGTCGACCCGCTCGTAGGGCAGCAGGTCTGCGGCCGCCATCAGGTCCTGGTCGATGGTGATGCTGCCCTCGTACTCGATGTTGGCCTCGGTCACCGTCGCCCG
>JAJDAR010000120.1 GCA_029261775.1 Deltaproteobacteria bacterium
GGGGGCCGCGCTGTCGTCCCGGGCCGCCCCGCCCGCGATCGTTCCCGCGGCATAGGTCAGCCCGGCCGGGACGACGTCGCGGACGGTCACACCCGTGGCCGTCGCCGGCCCGGCGTTCGTCACCGTGATCGTCGTCGTGATCGTGTCACCGAGGTCGGGCGTGGTGTCCGAGACGGTCTTGGTCAGCGAGAGGTCGGCCTGGTGATCGAACACCAGGTCGTGGATCTGGTAGACCTGGCTGTTCGGGTTCGAGGGCCCGCGGCCCGGAACGCCGTCGCTGCCGTTGCCCGGGTGGTAGTCGAGCACCACGCGGTCGACCGGCCCGACGATCGTCACCCGTGCGTTTCCCGCGGTGCTGCCGTTCGCGACGTTTCCGTTGCGACCGTAGAGGGTGAGATTCTGGGCGGTCGCGTAGTCGTTGCCGTTGGCATCGATCGCGACCGCCGTCCCCAGCGCGACACCTGCGACCGGCACTTCGACGCCCTGGAAGAACGCCGTCACGACCACGACATCCTGCCAACCCGAGTAGGGCGAGCTGCTGCTTCCCGTGTCGATGTCGCCCAGGGCGAACACCAGGTTGGAGACGGGTGCGACCAGATCGATGCGCGTCTGGATCGACTGGTGTGCGGGATTCGTCACGTCCACGGTACTGCTGTAGTCGCCGCGGACGCGGAAGGAGTGGTCGAAGCCGCTGATGTTCGGGGCGATCTGCGGCCAGCCGACCGGGGCCGAGCCGCTGGCGTCCGTCAGTGCGAGGGTTGCCTGGGCCCCGCCGAGATCTCCGCCGCTGAAGGTGTTCGGGCCGAGGTTGCCCGGCACCCAGACCTCGTCCGTCCAGTCCAGGAATTCGGCACGGGCCGGATCGGAAGCCAGCGTCGGGAGGAGCAGGGCGATGACCGCCAGCAGGACGTGGAGCCGACGACTCATCGCTCGTCCCCCGAGAGCCAGCCGAATGCGTCCTCGTCGAACTTGAGGCGGATACGGAGGTAGGGCCCCTGGCGCGTGGTGTCGCTGCCCTGGAGGTCCTGATCCTCGAAGCCCAGCAGGTTGTAGCCCGCCGAGAGCCACAGGTTGGTCGCCAGCTGATAGCCGACCTCGCCTCCGAGCCCGTACTCGACACTGCGCAGGCCGTCCCCGACGAGCAGCCCCGTCATGAGTCCCAGGTCCCAGCGGTCCCCGAGGTCGTAGGTGACGCGCCCGCTCAGGAGCTGCGTGAGAAGACGGCTTCGCAACCCGCTCGAGTCCTCGTCCACCCACTTGAGCGCGTAGCGACCCGTCGTCCAGAGCCGCGGGGTGAGGCGCAGATCCCCGTGGAAGGAGAGGACGTGGGCCCAGCGTTGCCGGCGCGTCCCGAACTCGGCGTCCTCCTCGCGACGCAGTTCGTAGCGGCCGAGTGCGTTCCAGCGGTTCGTCTCGTGGGGTCGGTAGGCGAAGCCCAGCTGGAGCCGGCCGAGAAAGTCGTCTCCGAGCAGGCTTTCGGCGAAGGAGGTCTGGTGCACCAGCCCCCGGCCGAGGAAGCTCCAGTCGTCGTCGATACGCAGGGCCAGGCCGAGGCTGGTGAGCAGCGTGTCCTGGCGCTCGCCCGCGCGGAACTCGAACCGGCTGGTCGCCTTCCAGCTCTCGGGTGCCGTGTACGAGACGGCCAGGGTCGCAGCCGTCGCATCGCCGGTCTCCGGGCCCTCGAGGGTCTCGATGCGTTCGAAGGAGGTGTGCAGCCGCAGGCCGGGCAGGACCTCGAAGCCGTTGCGCAGGCCGATGGCCGCCTCCGCGTCGCGGCCCGCGAAGGCGTCGCCGACGCGATATTCGCTGAAGGCACTCGTCCTGTAGATCTCGTCGGACTGGATCCCGACGACCGTGGCGTGCCGCTCCTGCTCGCCGTTCAGGCTGAACCGGCTGCGCAGGCTCGAGAGCAGCTCGTGACGGGCATAGAGCCGCGTCCGGTGGGGCAGTTGCAGCTCGCCTCCCACGGCCAGCGCACGCGCGTCGGCGTCGTTCACGTCCTGCTCGTACTCCGTGAAGAGACTGAGCGCGCGGAAGGCGGGAATCTGGGCGGTGAGCCGCGCCCTGGCACTCGTCGTGCGCAACGGGGAGACCGACTCGGCGAGCTCGGGGGCGGGGTCCCCGCCGATCTGTGCGTCGATCTCGCCCAGGAGCGGGGGATCCAGGTCGCCGATCGCGGTCGAGAGATCCGCAGGGCTCTGCGTCTCGCGCACGTGCCGCAGGGCGATCTCCGCAGTGAGCCAATCGGTCACCGTCCGTTCGAGGGCGACTTCGGCACCGCGCCGGTGACCGCCGAAGAGCTCGTCCTCGGTGTGGATCACGTCGGCGCGCGCTCGGGTCCGGTCCGAGATCCGGTAGCTGCTGCGCAGGCCGGCTTCGGTGCGGCCGCCCGTGTAGCGGGACGAAGGGTTCTCGAAGCCGGGCTCGGTCTGCGCCCAGTAGGCCCAGCTGTCCAGTCGACCTTCGGCGTGCCGCCAGTCGAGCCGATGGGCCCGACCGCGACCCTCGGCATGGACCGACTCCGCGACCTCGGCGATCACCGTGGAGCTGCCGAGCGAGAGCCGGGCATGGGCACTGCGGAGCGAGAGCGGCTCCTCCGGGTTCTGGTCGTCCACGTAGCGGACGCCGACGTCGAGCGATTCGAGCAGGCGCAGACGCGCAGTAGCTCCGGCCACCCAGAAGTCACTTCCACCCTGCTCGAGCTCGTAGGTGACCCGGAGCACCTGCGGGTTGAGATCGCCGTCCCGGCTGGCGAGCGGCTCCCGGAGGACGATCGTGCCCGTGATGGGGTCGAACTCGTAGTCGGTGAAGCGTGAGAGGGTCCTGGCTTCGAGCACCAGGCTCGGCTGGTCGCGGTCGCGCACCAGCACCTCGACGCTCTCGCTGTTGCGCAGGATGTCGCGGTCGCCGACCACGTAGGGGCCCGAGAGGCCGCGCCCGGGGATCTCGCGCACGACCTGGCGCGCGTCGGCCTGGCTCGCGAAGGCGTCGATCTCGACCGGGCCGGTCTCCGCATGTCCCCGGAAGCCGGTGAGATTGCGTCGGTAGGCCCCGAGCTCGATCGCGTCGTCCGGCTCCTGGCTCGGGTAGTCGCCGTACAGGAGCCAGCTGCGTTCCTTGTCGATGCGCACGTACAGACGGCTGGTCGACTGGGCGTCGTAGCCCCGCTCGGAAGCATCTCCGTACACCGGGTAGAAGCGATCCGGCTCGATGTCCCGGAAGAGCCGCTCGTCCGGATCCGACTCGCTGTCGTAGCGCAGGGTCAGCAGCGCGTCCCCGCGGATCTTGCCCTTCAGGAAGAGGGCACCGCGGGCGTGGCTCCGCCCTCCGAGCCCGGAGCCCGTCTCGCGCAGCACGTCCTCGAAGCCGTCGTCTTCGGTGGCCGGTGTGAGGCGGCTGCCCAGGCGTCCCAGGTCGATGCGCCCCTCGAGCACGCCCGTGGCGATCAGGGGACGGAGCTCGGGGGTGAAGACGAGGCGCTGTTCGCTGTGGATGGGGCCGCTGGTCGCCCGGACCAGGACGTCGCCGGGGACGGCCGGCGGCACGAGCGCGAGGGTCTTGCGCCCGCCGGTCACGAGCTGTTGCAGTCCCGGTGCGACGGCGTCGAGGTCGTCCCCTCGAAGCTGGCCGGCGCTCGTTTCCAGGGTGACCGGGGTGCTGCCCGACACGGCCAGGCCGTCGGCGTCGAGGACCCTCAGGTGCAAGGGGACGGCCCGGGCCGGGTTGGCGACGAGCCTCTCTGGATCGACCTCGATGCGGAGGCGGGCGAAGGGCCCGGGCACGCGCACGCCGAGAACGGCCTCGCCGCGCACGTTTCCGAAGTCATCGAGGGCGCGCAGGCGCAGCTCGTGGGCTCCCGCAGACAGCTCGACGCCGACATAGCCCACGGCCTGGACGCCGCGCGCCTTGGCGACCGAGCGCTGGCCGATGCGCTTCTCCGGCACGGTCGATCCGTCGAGCTCGAGGACCAGGTGGGCGCCGTCGGGGCCCTGCACCCGTACTTCCAATCGGGCCGGTACGACGTCGCCATCGCGCAGGTCGACGAAGCCCACGTCGGGGCGGGCGTCTGCGAGCACCTCCTCCAGAGAAGGTCGTGCGTGGCGCGGGGCTCCCGTCGCGGCCGGTGGCGCGTCGGCGGCTGGCCCGGGGGCACCGGCAAAGGCAGCGCCCCGTTCGATGGTCCCGCTCGCGGGCCGGGCGCGGAGGTTGCTCGCCGCGATCTCGTCGTCCCGACTGCGCAACTCGCGTTCGACGATCTGCTCGAGCTCACCCGTCTGCGCGAGCAGCTTGCGGCGGCGCGCAGCGACGCTCTCCAGCACGCTCGCCTGTCCGGAGCCTTCGGCGAAGTCGGCTCGATGGAGCTCTCCGCGCTTCAAGTCCACGAAGCGCGACTCGGGATCCCCTGCGAAGCGTCGGTCGGTCGCGCGCAGCTGACTTCCGACGGGAAGGGTGGTCCAGTCCACCTTCAGGGCGTGCGTGCGCGGCCGCACGCCGTAGAAGCTGTACTGGCCGGCGGCGTCGGTCACGGCGGAGGTGCCATCCTCGAGCAGCAGGGACACCCCCGGGATGCCGGGTTCGCCGGGATCCTGGAGACCGTTCTGGTTCCGATCCACGAAGACCTTGCCGACGATGAAACCGCGGTGATCGAAGACGCCGCGGGTCACACGGATCCGAGCCGTCGCGACGTTGCTCGAGGCCGCGCTTCCCACGGTCGCTTCGGCATGGGCCCGGTTGATCGCTTCGCCGGTCGGTGCCCCCGGCCCGATCTGGATGCGATAGGTGAGGGTCACGGTCTCGTCGGGCGCGAGGTCACCGATCGAGAAGCGGAGCTCGGGTCCCGCGCCCCCGGTCGGATCCGGCAGGGGGCGGCCCGCGAGCCGGCTGCTTCCCGACTCGTAGCGCAGCCCGGCAGGGAGCCGGTCTTCGACGACCACCCCGCGTGCGAGGGCCGTGCCCACGTTGCGGACTCGAACCGTGTAGTCGACGAACTCGCCCAGCTCGGCGACGTCCCTGGAGGCCTCCTTCTCGACGAAGAGCCCCGGGCGCCCGGTGTCCACGTCGATCTGCGGAGGATCGAGCGGGAGGTCGATGACGATCGGCCCCAGCAGCGGCCCGACCGCGAAGCTCGCGCCGTAGGAAGCGCCGGCCACGACGTTGCGGCTGGAGGGCTGCTGGCCGGGCGGAAAGGCCGACGGGAAGTCGAAGCCCGAGGGCGCCACGACCCGGAACCGGTAGCTGCTTGGCGCCACCAGCGGGAACTGGAAGCGGCCGTCCACGCCGGTCGTGACCGTCGAAGGGGCGGGCGTGACCCCGTCGGCCTGGAAGACCACGGCCGCGCCGCCTGGCGTTCCCCCGTTGCCCGCTCCGGTCACGTCCACGAGCGAGACCTGCGCCCCTGCCACGGGTTGGTTCGTGCGGCTGTCGAAGACCACACCGCGCGGGTCGATCAGCAGGCGGGTCTGCACGGTCAGACCACTCGCGCAGTCGGCGAAGCTGGCCGTGACGGTGTCGTCCACGAGCAGTTCGAGCACGCCATTGCCCGCAGCCACCGGCACCAGCTGCGCGTCGGCGGTCGGCACGTTCGGCAGGATCCGGAACAGGCCCGTGTTCACGCCCGACTCGGTGGCCGTGAAGGTCTCGAGATCTCCGGTCAGCTGGGAGCGGACCTGGATCGCAAGGGTCTCGACGGCTGCGGGGTTGAGGTCGCAGGACGCCGCGGTTCCCTGGATGTAGAGCGGAGCGCCCACCGTGCCGACGTAGGCAGGCGTCGCGAAGGCGGGTCCCTGGAAGTAGGCGAGGCTGGCCGAGGTCGCCGGAAGCGTGAGCACGACCGGGTTCGACGGCACGCTGGTCACGCCCGGGTTGACCCCATCGTCGAAGCGGGCCTCGCCGACGTTGGTGACGCTGTTGCCGACCGGTGCCGCGACGATGCGCACCCGGAACTGCACGGTCAGGCTCTGGGTCGGTGCGAGGGAGGGCAGGGCGAAGGCGATCTCGTCCACGGTTGCCGGCGGTGGTGGCGCGCTGACGTAGACGTCGGCCGGGGCGCCCGTCACGTGGTAGAGCGGCGTGGCGGCACCCGAGGAGACGATGTCGACGAAGGACGTGTCGATCGGGACGAAGTCGCGCAGGACGAAGCGCGTCACAGCGGCGGCATCGACGGTGATCGGGATGGGACCGGCGACACCCACGCCCTGGTTCGTGGCAGACAGGGTGAAGGTGACGGTGTCGCCAGGGTTCGGCGTCAGGTTCGAGGCGGCCTTGGTCACCTGCAGGGACGCCACGGCCGCGACCTGCACCGTGTCGACGACGCTCCCGCTCACACCCGGCTGGGTGCCCGTGACATCCAGCTGCACGATGCCGCTGTCGCCCGCCATCGCGGTCGCGGGCACGGTGCCCTGGAGGAGGACCTGCAAGACCTGGCCGATCGCCAGGGGAAGGCTGCCGCCGTTTCCGAGCACCGTCTCGGCGGGGTCGGCGACCCCATTGCCGTTGGCGTCGAGCACGAGGCGGAGGCCGACCAGGTCGAAGTCGTCTCCTGCCTGGTTCACGAGTGCGACCGTGAAGCTGGTGGCCACGTTCCCGGTGTTCGTGACCGTATGCGCGAAGCTCGCGAGGCTGCCCGGGGCGAGGGTCGCCGCCTGGTTGGCGACGACGAGCACGCCTTCGACGGCTGACACGACCACGGTCACCGAGCCCGAGCTGGCGGCTGCCGGCGCTCCCGATCCCGGATCGAGATAGGTGGCCTGCGCCTGGTTCGTGACGAGGGTGCCTGCCGGCGGCGTCTGCGCGCGTGCGTTGCCCGGGAAGCAGACCGTGCCAAGGACGAGCCAGGCGAGGCACCACGCCCAGGCGGCCGCGCCCCGCGAGGTCCTGCCGTCCTGGAAAATCCTCCGCTCCACGGGTCCGCGGGCCGGCATGGACGAGCCCTGCGGCCGCCCGTGCACCGGTCTCCTACGGGTCGATCCGTACGCCGAACTCGACCACCACGCTCGCGCCCGGAGTGAGCGGGCCGACCGCTCCGAAGTCCACCGACACGGTGCCGGTCGCGCCCAGGCCTGGCTCGGTCACGTTGCCGGACGCAGCCGGCGTGAGCACGACCAGGCTCGACTGGGTCGTGTTGGCCGGGGTCGAATCGTTGATGATGAGGTTGGCGATGTTCACCGTCCCGGCATTCGTCCCGGTCAGGCGGTAGATCACGCACTCGTTCGGCGCCGCCGAGATGTTCGCGACGCCGAAGGCCGCGTCGGCCGTGCCGTCGCATCCCGCGTCGATGGCTTGCTCCTTCTGCAGGGTCAGGTTGCCCGCAATCACGGTGGTGGTGTCGGTCGCGGCGACGGCGGCCGGTGCTGCAACGCCGTTGATCACCGTCGATGGTGTGGCCGTCAGGGTGGTGGTGTTGACCGCACCGAGAGCGGCGCCGGGCGGCGCATTGACCCGGGCCAGGATCCCGACGCTGGCGCCCGGGGCCAGGTTCGGGATGTCGCCCGGCCCGGTGATGGGCGTGTCGGCGCCATCGAGTGCGCCGTTGTTGTTGACGTCCACGAAGAGCTGCGTCCCCCAAGTGACGTCGCTCTCGGCGCTGCTCAGGGTGATCGTGCCACTCGGCTCGGTGACGTTGCCGTTGTTCGTCAGGCTGTGGACGTAGACGACCGAGCCGCCGGCGAACACCTGGCCGGTGTTGTTCGGCGTGAGATCTACGTCGCGCTGCGTGTTGACGAACACGCCGTCGTGGATGATGTCGCTGGCCCCCGAGATCGGCGAGAGGGCCTGGAACTGGACGCTCTCGTAGGGCGCTGGCGCCGCCGGATCCGTGCCGGGCGAGCCGGCCGGAATGGTGACCTCTGCCGTCAGCGTGACGCTCCCGCCACCGGGGACCGAGCCGCTGTTCGTGATCGGGGTCCCGACGCCGTTGCGGAAGACCACGGTCCAGCCCGCAGGCAGCACGACCGTGGACAGGTTGTAGTTGTCCGCCGCGCCACTGGTGTTGTTGACCACGAGCACGAAGTCGACCGTCGAGCCCGGGTTTCCGCTGGTGATCGCGACGGGTGTGGCCTCGGGGCCGGCGCCGGCGCCGTCGGCAGGCGGCGCCACCAGATCCGGATCTCCGGTGTTGGTCAGATCCATCGAGGCGGCGACGATCTGGGTCAGGGTGTCGGTGGCGGTGTCGGTCTCGTTCGTGTCGATCGAGGAGATCGCCCGCTTGTCCACGTTGTAGGGGCCGGGCAGGGCCGGGAGTCCGGCCGGCAGGACGACCTGCAGGATGACGTCGTAGGTCGCTCCCGGGGCCAGGGTGCCCGTATCGGGGAGGGAGGGGTTGCCGCCCGAATCGAGCAGCGGCGTCACCCCGTCGTTCTGATAGAGGAAGAAGCCCGCGCCGGCCGGGTAGTTCTGGGTGCCGAGCGGGTCGACGTCGATGTCGAAGATGTCCGGCGCGTTTCCCGTGTTGGTCACGGTGTTCGTGAAGCTGATCGTGCTGCCCGGGGTCGCGCTCGCGATCGGCGGCGGCGAGCTGATCGTGACGCCCGCGGTCGGGGTGATCGTGAAGTTGACGACGTTCGACTGACCCGTGGCGTCGGGTGTGCCCGCGTTGGCGTCGTCGTCGTAGCTCAGGCTGATCTGGTTCATGACGATGCCGGGCGTCGCCGCGGCATCGACGTTGACCTGGAAGCTCAGGGTGCCGGTCTGCCCGGGCACCACCTGCTCGATCACGGCGGCCACCGTGTACGGACCAGCAGCCGGAGGAATCGGCGCGACCTGGTAGTCGATCCGGTTCGGCGCCGTTCCCTCGAAGCCATCGCTGGCCTCGGTCGGGAGCAGGCCCGGATCGTCGCTCCAGCTTGCCGAGCCGTTGACGTAGACGAAGGCGGCGTCGAGGACGTCCGTGAGCGCGACGTTCTGCGCCGTACTGTTGCCGTTGTTGGTATAGGTCAGGGTGACCGTGTAGGGGCCGCTGCCAGCCGCACCCGACGTGGCGCTCATCGCCTTGGTCACGTTGACGACGGCATTGCCGGTCACCGTGGTGGTGTCCGTGATGTTGTCGGTCTGCGCGATGTCGTTCTGGCTCGTGCCCGTGATGGTCACGGTGTTGACCTGGCCCGGGAGGGCGGTCCCCGGGACCTGACAGCTGGCGACGTAGCCGCTGATGGCACCGGCGACGAGCGGACCGACGGTCGAGCCGTTCAGGTCGATGGCGTTGTCCGGCACGCCATCGGTGTTCGCGTCCGCGAAGATCGCGACACTGGTGCAGCTGAAGCCGCCGCCGTTGTCGACGATCGTGAGGGCATAGGAGTCGTTGTCGTTGCCCGTGTTCTCCACGGTGAAGGGGAAGGACGAGGTGCTCGCCGGAACCGCGTTCTGGCTCAGGCTCTGCTCCACGTCCACGCCGTAGACCGGCAGCACCGTCGTGATCACCACGTTCGAGGTCGCCGTCTGCGGCGTGCCCGACGCGTCCGTGTACGTGGCCGAGGCCTGGTTGCCGATCGGCGTGCCCGCCGGCGGCGCAGCCAGGGCGGCCCATGCGGCGAGGCCGCTGAAGAGGAGGATGCAGGCCACGCGCGAAAGGCGGAGCTGCGACTCGGAAGATCGGTGGCGGTTCATGGCTTCGGGCCTCGTGGAAGACGGATGGGACAGGGGTGGAGGGGGCGGCGCGGCCCGGACCTGGGCTCAGCGTCCGGTCGCCGCGGTTCGCAGCGGGATCGTGATGCGCGCGCTTGCCGCCGCACGGGCGCCGGGGGCGAGATCGCCGAAGTCCCAGCGCAGGAAGCGGTACTCGGAGAGCGGCACGAGCTCGTCTGGATCGCCGGGCTGACCCAGCACCCTGGGTCGGCGCAGCGGAATCGCAGCCCAGGCCTCGCCATCGAGGCTCGCCTCGGGGCCTGCGGGCAGGGCCGAGCCGCCGACGAAGCGCATCGCCTCCGGAATCGGAAGCACACCGCGCACGCCTCGGAGCGTGCGGTCGCCCTGATTCACGGCCGTGACGCGGTACTCGAGCAGGTCGCCGGGCCGGGCCTCGGGGGCCGGCACGAAGCGCTCGTCTCCGGCCTTGTCGACGAGCACCCGGAAGGCATCGAGACGGACCGCGAGCTCGTCGGCCAGGGCCGGAGTCGCAGCGGCGAGGCCGAGCAGCGCGATCACGAGTGCGCCCGCCAGGCGACGGGCGCCGGAGTCGGGCCGGGCCGGAGATCCGGGAAAGAACCGAGACAGGATGGACATCACACCCCCCAGTGGACTGGGGTGTTCTATCGAGGGAAACGCGCCACGCCTGAACCCCAAAGAACGGGACAGGGCGATGAATCTCGGCGCCTCGCTCGAAATGAAGCGAAATACACCCGGTCGCACACGTTTACGAGGGCCCTCGAGTGTGTCGACGTATCTTCGCCTTTTGTTCGTGAGGTGTGACCGCACCCGTCACAAGGGACTGGTTTCTTCTTCCATGCACGCACACGAGGAGCACGTCCCCCAGCCCCGATCCCCGGCCGACGCTTCCCCCCCCAAGGATCCAGGAGCAGCGGCCGGGGGTCCTCGGGCCGGGCCGAGGCAAGAGAGCCGAAGCCCAACTCCCTCGCTCTCGTGAAGCGCGCCCCTTGGAGGAACCACCGTGAACGCGACGATTTCCGCCCCCACCAGCCCCCGAGCCCTCGCCCCCGTCCTCCGGACCCTCACGCGATGCCTGGTCTGTGGCTTCGCCGAGGTCCGCACCGACGAGGTGATCGACCACGGCGTGGTCCTGCTCGCCGAGTGCCCTCGTTGCGACCATCGCTGGACGGAGCGCTCCGAGGAGCAGCGACCGGCCGCCCGCGTTCGCCCGATCCGGCCGATCGGCCACGCCGCCTGATCCGGTTCGCGTCCCCCTGCGCCCAGGACCTACCCTTCCGAGGTGCGGAGCCTGGGCGTGCGGACGGTGCTGTACACCGGAAAAGGTGGCGTCGGAAAGACCACGACCGCTGCCGCGACGGCGGTGTGGGCGGCTGCGCAGGGCCTGCGGACGCTGGTCGCCAGCGCGGACGCTGCCCATAGTCTCGGCGACGTCCTGGGCCCTCGGCTCGGGCCCGAGCCGCTCGCGATCGAGGTTCCGCCCTCGGCGACCGCACCGAGAGGTGGCTCGGCGCCCCGCGCCACCCTCCTGCATGCGGTGGAGATCGATGCGCGAGCCGAGATCGCGCGGCACTGGGGCTCCGTCCGCGACTACCTGGTGCGCATCTTCCGGTACCAGGGCATCGAGGAGGTCGTGGCCGACGAGCTGGCGCTGCTTCCGGGTCTCGAGGAGCTCACGACCCTGCTCGCGGTCGACCGCTGGGCGGGGGACGGGGCCTACGACCTGGTCGTGGTCGACTGCGCCCCGACCGACTCGGCACTGCGGCTGCTGACCTTTCCGGAGGCCGCCCACGGCGCCCTGCGCACGCTGCTGCGCTTGCAGCAGGCGATCACGCGGGTCGTCACGCCGCTGGCCCGCAACCTGGTGAGCGCCCCGCTGCCGGACGCGGCGGTCTTCCGCGACGCCGAGGATCTGATCTATCGCCAGATGGCCCGGCTTCGCGCGCGCATCGACGACCCGGGCACGAGCGTGCGCCTGGTCGTCACGCCCGAGCGCATGGTCATCGACGAGGCGCTGCGCGCCCGCACGGATCTGGCGCTGTTCGACGTGCGCTGCGACGCCGTCGTGCTCAACCGGCTGCTGCCCGACGAGGCGGCCGCGGAGCCCTACTTCGCGGCCTGGCGGCGTCAGCAGGAGGAGCGCGCCC
>JAJDAR010000121.1 GCA_029261775.1 Deltaproteobacteria bacterium
GGGCACGACGAAGGCGTTCGTGATCGCCTCCTTCTGGGCGAGGCTCAGCCACTGCCGCGCATCGAAGTTCGGCAGCTGCACGATGCGTCGGCCGGCATAGATCGAGCTCAGCAGCGCGGCCATGCCTGCCACGTGGTAGGGAGGGACGCTCACCAGCGCCGCGTCACTCTCGGCCGCGCCCATGAACTCCACCGAGCCCAGGATGTAGGAGACCATGTGCTTGTGGCGCAGGACGGCGGCCTTGGGCGCGCCGGTCGTGCCGCTGGTGAAGAGCAGGATCGCGATCTCTTCGGGGTCCATGCCCCAGTCCGGCTCGGGAGTGGCGTCGGTGCCACGAGCGAGGGCGAGCAGCTCGTCGCGCGTCATGATCTGCAGGCCGTCCCGCCCGCGCAGCGACTCGGCCCGTTCGTCGTCGGTCACGAGCAGGGCCGGGGTGATGCGCTCGATCAACGCGTCGAGCTCCGCACCTGTCAGGCGGTAGTTGAGCGGCACGAAGGGCATGCCGGCCCAGCCGGCCCCGAACAGCGAGAGCGGCACCGCGGCGCTCGACGTGTCGAGGATCGCCGCGTGCTCGACCCCGGCTGCGCGGAAGTGGCGGGCCAGCCGACCCGCGCCCTCGAACAGCTCGCCCATCGTCCAGCGGTCGTCGCCACAGTGGATCGCGGAGCGCTCGCCCATCGCCTGCGAGGCCATCTCCAGGAGCATCATCACGTTCATGGCAGACTCCGCGTGGACGTGGGGAGCCGACCCCTTCGTCGCTGTTGACCGAGAGACCCGACCCCTTCGTCAACTTTCAGTCGGAGGAGGGGAGGGCCTTCGCTTCCTTGAGCTGGAGGGCGGTGCCACCGAGGGCGAGGGAGCCCTCGCCGGGCTTGGTGCAGAGCAGCTCCAGGTCGGCGGCCTCGTTCACGTAGCGCTTGCCGATCTGGGTGCCGTTCTTGTGCGCCGGGTCCACGTCGCCGCCGGGCGCGTCCGCCGCCATCTCGAGCATCGGCGCGCCGCCGCAGGTGAGCTCGACGTCGCCGTCGGGCGCCGCGATCACCATCACCTGGGTGTCGCAGACACCGCTTTTCATCCGGGATCCGGCCTTGAGTGCCGCCATCGTCGTCATTCCTCCGGGTTCGGGCTCGCGATGGTACCGCGCCCGAGCCGCGTCGCTCAGCGGCCGCGGCGCCGGGGTCAGAGGCCGGCGATGCCGTAGAGGAAGGCGTGGGCCAGGGCCGTCGCCTCGTCCCGGGGCGGCGGGGCGTCGCCGCGCAGCGAGCGGCGGATCAGGGAGCCGTAGATCATCGTGCCCAGCACCTCGCCGGCCTGGGCGAGGTCGCGCTCGGGGATCTCGCCCGAGGTCACGCCCTCTTCGAGGATCCGGGCCATCACGGCCTGGCTCTCCTCGCGGATGCCCAGGAGCTCGGAGGGCACGGTGCCCGTCTCGGCGCCGAAGAACGGGTCGAGCCCTCGCACCGCCATGACCCCCAGGAAGAACTCCCGGTAGTCGCCGATGTACTCGAAGAGGGCCTCGAGATAGGCCGCGAGCCGCGGCTCGATGCCCCGGGCCTTCTCCACGGATTCGCGAACGCGTTCGCTCAGCTCGACCCGGTTCTGGGCCAGGCATTGGTTCAGCAGGTCGTCCTTGCCCTCGAAGTAGACGTAGACGGTGCTGCGGGCGACTCCGGCCTCGCTGGCGATGCGATCGATCGACGCATCCGCGTAGCCCACGCCGCCGATCACCCGCCGCGCGGCCCGGAGGATCTGGTCGCAGCGAAAGTCCCGGAGGACCTCGGTACGCGTCCGCTCGGACCCCGGCCGCTCCTTCATCGCACGTCCGATCGAGCTCGTCGAAAGCGGTCGGACGGGCAGGCCGTTGAATCGGACAGCATGTCCGATAGACTAGACCCCGCGTCCGACCCTGTCCAACCGATTCGCCCCGGACCTCCGGAGCGGGAGACCGTTTCTCATGACCCTTCGCCCCGGCGACCTCGATCTCGCCGACCCCGATGTCTTCGTCGCCCACGGGGGCCCTCCCCACGACTACTTCGAGATGCTGCGCCGCGAGGATCCGGTCCACTGGGCCGAGCCGCCGCCCGAGCAGAAGACGATCAGCCCGGTCGAGCGTGGCTACTGGGTCCTGACCAAGCGCGAGGACTGCGTCTCGGTCTCGCGGACGCCCAAGGTCTTCTCCTCCCACAGGGAGGGGCCCTTCCTCTGGCAGATGGACGACGCCGGCTTGGCTGGCGTCCAGACGCAGCTGCTGGCCAAGGACCCCCCGGAGCACGTGAAGTACCGGCGCCTCGTGCAGCGGGGCTTCACGCCGAAGATGGTCAAGGGGATCGAGCCGGTGATCCGCAAGCATGCGCGCGAGATCGTCGCGGAGGTCGCAGGCCGGGGCGGCTGCGAGTTCGTCACGGATCTCGCCATGGAGCTCCCCCTCACGCTGATCTGTGAGCTGGCCGGCATCCCCCTCGAGGACCGCCAGAAGATCTTCGACTGGTCGAACCATCTGGTGGGTGCCGACGACCCCGAGATGTCGCAGGGCGCCAACCCCATGGAGTCGTCGGCCCAGATGTGGCTCTACTGCAACGAGCTCGCAGCCCAGAAGAAGGAGAGCCCGGACGACACGCTGATCAGCAAGTACGTGCACGGGGAGGTCGACGGGGAGAAGATCACCGAGGTCGAGCTGAACAACTTCTTCGTCCTGCTCTCGGTGGCGGGCAACGAGACCACGCGCAACGCCACGACGCATTTCATGCGGCTGATGTTCGAGAACCCCGACCAATACGAGCTGCTCAAGTCCGACGTGGATCGCTACCTGCCCGGCGCGATCGAAGAGGCCCTGCGCTTCTCGCCGCCCGTCATGCAGTTCACGCGCACGGCCGTCGAGGACGCCGAGATCCGGGGCCGAAAGATCAAGGCCGGCGACAAGCTGTACATCTCGTACCCCTCGGCGAACCGGGACGAGGAGGTCTTCCCGGAGTCGATGACCTTCGACATCACCCGGGAGAAGAACGACCACATCTCCTTCGGGATTGGTGAGCACTTCTGCCTCGGGGCGAACCTGGCCAGGATGCAGCTCGACGCGATCCTCCGCGAGGTGCTGACGGTGCTTCCGACCATGACCCTGGCCGCGCCGCCGCGTTTCCAGCGCAGCCACTTCATCGCAGGGGTCAAGGAGATGAAGGTCCGCTGGTAGCCGCCGGGGCCGCCCGCCCTGCAACAATGAAACGAACGTCCCCGCTCTGGGGGTTGGCGGCTCAAGGTTGGGGGGCGTGGGGTCGATCCGGCGGGGATGCGTGGCGAGCCCATCCTGCTGAGCAACACCGAGGAGATTCCTGGACGGAGCATCCGCAGCTTCCACGGAGTCGTTTCGGGGAGCACGGTGCGCGCCAAGCACATCGGGCGCGACATCATGGCCGGGCTGAAGAACCTCGTCGGCGGGGAGCTGGTGGGTTACACCGAGCTCCTCCAGGAGGCGCGGCAGGAGGCCCTGCAGCGAATGATCCAGGAGGCCCAGGGCGCCGGCGCCAACGCCGTCGTGAACGTCCGCTTCCAGACCAGCTCGGTGGCACAGGGGGCGGCCGAGCTCTTCGCCTACGGCACCGCCGTCACCGTCGATTAGCATGGAAGGCGTCGAAGCCGCGGCGCAGGCCCTTCGGGTCCTCCTGCCGGTCGGGCTGCTGCTCGTCGGATGGGGCGTCGGACGCGCGATCGAGCGCGCCCACTTCAGACGGCTGCGTCTGCGTGAGATCCGCTGGCGTCGGCTGCCCGCGGTCACGATCACGGGCGCGCCGGATGCGGCGCGCGTCGAGCGCGCGGGACTCGTCACCGGCAGCGTGGTGATCTCCATCGATCACTGGAAGCGCCTCGTGGCGTGGCTGCGGAGCCTGTTCGGCGGACGGATCCGCGCCTACGAGTCGCTCCTCGAGCGCGCTCGGCGTGAGGCCCTGCTGCGCATGAAGGAGAGCGCCGCCGCGGCGGGTTACGACTGCATCGTGGGGGTGCGGCTCGAGACGGCGCGGCTGGCCAATGCGCGCAGCAACGGCGAGGGCACCGCCGGGGTCGAGGTGCTGGCCTTCGGCACCGGGATCTGCCGCCGCGCCTGACTCTCCGAGCCCCCGCAGGGGTCCCTGGCTGGCGCTGCGCACTCGTGAGGGGTTGAAATGCCGTCCCGGAGTCCGTAGCTTGCCATTTCGAAATTGAAAGCCATTTTCATTTTCAATTCGGCGAGCCAACACCTTGACCCCTTCCCTCCACCTCCACCTCGGGCTGATCCTGGCATCGGCCTTCCTGCTGGCTTCGTTGACCTCGTTGCCCTCGCCCGGCCTCGCCCAACCAGGCGACCCGTCCGCCGCCACCCCGGACGCCGTCCGGGCCCGGGACGACCGGATCGCCGACCTCGAGCGCAAGATGGAGGTGCTCGTGGACGAGCTCTCCCGGCTGCGCACCCAGGTCGCGGTCCCCGAGGAGACGGACCTGAAGAGCGTGTACGGGCTCGGCCCGGCGGCGTCGAAGGTCTACGGCGCCGAGCGCGGTCTCTCGATCGGGGGATATGGAGAGGGCTACTACACGAACTTCATCGGTGACGAGTCGGACACGGACCGCGACCGC
>JAJDAR010000122.1 GCA_029261775.1 Deltaproteobacteria bacterium
CACGCCGAGGCGCCGCGGCTCCACGTCTTCGTGAACGCGAGTGACATGCAGCTGGCCCACCAGCTCCACAAGACCCGCGAGCAGGTCGTGGAGATGGCGGCCGCGATGGTGCGGAGCGCCCGGGAGTTCACCGACGACGTCGAGTTCAGTCCGATGGACGCGACCCGGGCGGATCGCGGCTTTCTGGCCCAGCTGATCCGGGCCACCGCCGAGGCGGGAGCCCGTACGATCAATCTGCCGGACACGGTCGGCTTCGCGACACCCGATCAGGTCGCGTCCTTGATCGGCTTCGCGCGGGTCGTGCTGGCCGACACCGGCTCCGACGCCGTGATCTCCTTCCATGGCCAGGACGATCTGGGCCTCGCGACGGCGAACGCCCTCGTTGCCATCGCTGCGGGTGCGGGCCAGGTCGAGCTCGCGGTGAACGGCATCGGAGAGCGAGCCGGCAACACCGCGTTCGAAGAAGTGCTGGCCGGCCTCTCGGTCCACGGAGACCGGCTGGGCGTGTGCACCGGCGTCGATCTGACCGGGCTCGGGCGGGTCTCGGCGCTGGTCGAGGCGCGCTCGGGGATCGCCGTCCCGCCCAACAAGGCGGTCGTCGGTCGCAATGCCTTCCGGCACGCGTCCGGCATCCACCAGGACGGTGTGCTGAAGGAGCGCGAGACCTACGAAGTGCTGGACCCGGCTGCGGTCGGGCACCGGACCGGCACGGAAATCGTGCTGGGCAAGCTCTCGGGGCGCAACGGATTCGCCGAGCGCGTGTCCGCGCTGGGCTACCGGCTCGACGAGGCGCAGCTCGAGCGCGCGTTCCGCCGCTTCCAGGTCATGGCGACGACCCGCTCGGAGGTCGGCGACGACGAGCTCCACGCGCTGGTGGAGCCCGGCGACGCAGAGCCCGACCCGGGAGCTCCCGGTCGCGGCAAGCTGGCCCCCGGCTTCGCGCTGGATCTCTAGGTCACAGGGACCGAGCAGGCTGGGGCTCTAGATCACGGGGAGTTCGCTGGGGCGCTAGATCACCGCTTCGATCAGGTGCGGGCCGGGCTCGGCCAGCGCCCGGGTCAGGGAGTCGGCGAGGGCCTCGGCCGTGTCGACCCGGACGCCGGGCACGCCGAAGGCCTGGGCCGCGGCTGCCCAGTCGATGCTCGGGCTGCCGAGGTCGGTCAACGCGCGGGCGTTGGGCCCGGGCTCGGCGATCCCCGCGCGGGCCAGCTCGACCTGCAGGATGCGATAGCTGCGGTTGGCGCAGATGACCGTGGTGACGTCGAGGTGCTCCCGCGCCTGGGTCCAGAGCGCCTGGAGGGTGTAGAGGCCGGAGCCGTCCGCCTGGAACGCGATCACGGGGCGATCGGGGCAGGCGAGCGCGGCCCCGGTCGCGCAGGGCATGCCCTGGCCGATCGCCCCCCCGGTCAGTCCGAGGGTGGTGTGCTGGGGAGCCCCGGCGGCGTGAGGTGCGTAGGCCACGCCGCTCGTCGCGGCCTCGTCGATCACGATCGCCTGGGCAGGCTGCAAGGCTGCCAGGGTGGCTCCCAGGGTCGCCGGGTCGAGTGCGCCGCTCGCGGCCTTGGGCGGTGGACGCGGCGCCACCGGCGGGGCAGGGGGCGCCCCCTGCACGTCGCCGAGGGCTTCGAGCGCGAGGGCGCCGTCCTCTCCGGGCGCCGACAGGGTCAGCACGTTGCAGCCCTCCGGTGCGAGCTGGCTGCGACCGTCGGGGTAGCCGAAGAAGGCGACGGGCGGCAGGGCGCCCGCCAGCACGATCTGCTCGGCGCCGGCCAACACCTCGCTGGCCTGCTCGGGGAAGTAGGGCAGGCGCGGGAAATCCGGCAGGCCCGCGCCGCGCTCGATGCGCGCCGAGAAGGTCTCGACCAGCACGGTCCAGCCGCTCGCCGCCTGCAGACGATGGGCCGCCAGCAGCCCTGCGGCGGAGAGGGCATCGCCGCCGAGCAGCAGGATCGTCGCGCCGTGCCGGGTCGCTGTGGCGATCTCGGCGATCCGCGCTTCGTCGGGCTCGTCGGCGGCGGAGGGAACGGGCACCGGCGCGCCGCCTCCGGCCGGATCCCACTGGACGTCGGCGGGAACGACCAGGGTCGCCACCTGTCCGGGCGGACCTTGGGCGACGGTCAAGGCCTCGCTCATGGCGGCCGCCGCGTGCCGCGCTGTCCCGATCTCGCGCACCCAACCCACGGGCCGCGCGAGGGACGCGATGTCCGAGGTCAGCGGGGCG
Source organism: Deltaproteobacteria bacterium (assembly GCA_029261775.1). Lineage (GTDB taxonomy): Bacteria > Myxococcota_A > UBA9160 > UBA9160 > UBA6930. The sequence continues at coordinate 2,222 of JAJDAR010000122.1, forward strand.
TCCGCCGCCAGATGCCAGCTGGCCTGGTCGCCGATCAGATTGACCACCGGGCTGCGCGCCCGACGGGCGTTGTGCAGGTTGGCGATGCCGTTGGCGAAGCCGGGGCCGAGGTGGAGCAGGGTCAGGGCGGCGCGCCCGGTCATCCGCGCGTAGCCGTCCGCCGCCCCGGTGCAGACGCCCTCGAAGAGGCCGAGCACGGCCCGCATGCCGGGGACCGAGTCGAGCGCCGCCACGAGCGGCATCTCGGTCGTGCCCGGGTTGGCGAAGCAGACTTCGACCCCGGCCGTTCGAGCGGTCTGGATCAGGGTCTCGGCGCCGTTCATCGCTGTCCATCCCTCGTCTTGCCGGGATCAAGCCGCGGCGTCTCGGTGGGGGGCGGTCCCCCTTCGCGGGAGGCCCGGCCCGGCGGCCCACGGGCAGATCCCGCGGGGGCGACCGCCCTCAGGATACCCGCCCAGATGCGCGGGATCGAAGGGAAATCCCGCTCCCTGGGGGTGGAAACATCGGTCGGCGCTGCCTATTGTGCGGGCCGCTCCGGGGGAGGCGACGGCGGGTCACTCCAGGCCCTCGCACGCGCGCCAGGCGCGCCCCCCTGCACTGGGCCCGTCCATCATTCTGCCCCTGGGCCGGGGCGCCGGAGATCCCCATGACCCTGATCGCCCTCGTCGCCAGCATCCTCGCCCTCGTGATGGGCGCGGTGCTGTACCGCAGCGTGCTCGCCGCCCCGACCTCGACCGAGCGCGCCAACGAGATCGCGGCGGCCATCCGGGCCGGCGCCGAGGCCTTCCTGGCCCGGCAGTACCGGACGGTGGCCATGGTGGGCGCCCCGATCCTGCTGCTGGTCGGTCTCCTGCTCAACTGGTGGTACGCCGCGGGCTTCCTGGTGGGCGCCGTGGCCAGCGCCGCCGCGGGCTTCATCGGCATGAACGTCTCGGTGCGCGCCAACCTTCGCGTCGCCCAGGCCGCCCACAACGGCTACGGCGAGGCCTTCGGACTGGCCTTCAAGGGCGGCGCCGTGACGGGCCTGATGGTGGTCGGAGCGGGCCTGCTCTCCCTGGCGGTGATCGTGATGGCGATGCGCTCGGCGGGGCACCACGAGCCGGATGCCCTGGTCGGCCTGGCTTTCGGTGGCTCGCTGATCTCGGTGTTCGCCCGGCTCGGCGGCGGCATCTTCACGAAGGGCGCCGACGTGGGCGCAGACCTCGTGGGCAAGCTCGAGGCCAACATCCCCGAGGACGATCCGCGCAATCCGGCCGTGATCGCAGACAACGTCGGCGACAACGTGGGCGACTGCGCCGGCATGGCCGCCGACCTGTTCGAGACCTACGGGGTCACGGCTGCAGCGGCCATGCTGCTGGCCCACATCATCTTCCCCGGCAACGAGTCGATGTTCCTGTATCCGCTCCTGGTCGGTGCCGCCGGCATCATCGGCTCGTTGATCGCGATTCCGATGGTCACGATCGACGAGCCCGCCGAGGGGCAGCAGCCCGCCGTGATGGCCGCCATGTACAAGGGGCTGGGCGTCGCCTCCGCGGTGATGCTGGGCCTCCTGCTGATCGGCGGCTTCTTCATCGACTTCCCGTCCAAGGACATCGCCGGCAACGGGCTCGGCGCGTTCTCCCTCTGGCTCACTGCGGTGGTGGGCGCCGTGGTGACGGGCGTGATGATGTGGATCACCGACTACTACACCGGAGACGGCTCCAAGCACGTCGACCACATTGCCAAGGCCAGTGAGGGCGGGCACGCCACGAACATCATCGCGGGCCTGGCGGTGGGCATGCAGGCGACCGTCGTGCCGGTGGTCGTGATCGTGCTGGCGATCCTCGTCTGCTTCGAGCTGGCCGGCCTCTACGGAGTCGGGATCGCTGCGATGAGCATGCTGTCCTTGGCCGGCATCGTGGTGTCCATCGACGCCTACGGGCCGATCACCGACAACGCCGGTGGCATCGCCGAGATGTCGGAGCTGCCCGAGGCGGTTCGCAACGTGACCGATCCTCTCGACGCCTTCGGAAACACCACCAAGGCCGTGACGAAGGGCTATGCCATTGCATCGGCCGGCCTCGCCGCCGTCGTGCTCTTCGCCACCTTCATCGAGGACCTGAAGCGGCTCGGCGCCGGCGATGTCTCGACCACCTTCGACCTGGCAGACACCTCCGTGCTCGCGGGTCTCTTCATCGGTGCCATGGTTCCCTTCATCTTCGCATCGCTGGCCATGAACGCCGTCGGAGAGGCCGGCGGAAAGGTCGTCGACGAGGTCCGTCGCCAGTTTCGCGAGATTCCGGGAATCATGGAGGGCACGGGCAAGCCGGACTACCGCGCCTGTGTCGACATCGTGACCGCCTCGGCGCTGCGCCTGATGGTGCTTCCGGCCCTGATCCCCGCGGTCGTCCCGGTCGTCGTCGGCCTGGTGCTGGGCGCCCAGGCGCTCGGCGGGTTGCTGATCGGCTCGATCGTGACGGGCGTCTGTGTCGCGCTCTCGATGACCACGGGCGGCGCGGCCTGGGACAACGCCAAGAAGTTCATCGAGTCCGGGCAGTACGGCGGCAAGGGCTCGGAGCCCCACAAGGCCTCGATCACCGGTGACACCGTGGGCGACCCCTACAAGGATACGGCCGGCCCGGCGATCAACCCGATGCTGAAGCTGATCAACATCGTGGCCCTGCTGATCATCCCCTTCCTGTAGGAGCCGGCGGGATCGACTAGGCTCCGCTCGTCGCGTGGCCCCAGGCCCGGGGACGCGCCGAGCGGGGAGGGGTCTCGGGTGTGACGGAGCCTTCCGCCCATCCGCGGGATCGGCTGCGCCGCGAGCTCTCGCTCCGCGACGCGGTGTTCCTCGTGGTCGCGTCCGTCGTGGGGTCGGGGATCTTCCTCACGCCCGGTGCGATCGCAGAGCGGCTCCCGCACCCCGGGCTGATCTTCGCCGCCTGGACCTTCGGCGGTCTGCTCTCGCTGGTCGGTGCCCTGGCGAACGCCGAGCTCGGTGCCATGTACCCGAGAGCAGGCGGCAACTACGTCTACCTGCGCGAGGCCTTCCACCCGCTCGCAGGCTTCCTGGCGGGCTGGCTCTCCTTCGTCTCGATCTTCGCGGGCACCGTCGCCGCGCTGGGAGTCGGCTTCGGCGCTGCCCTGGCGACCTTCCTGGGCTGGAGCATCGACCTGGCGGTCCCGATCGGTGTCGTCGCGATCGTCGCCTCGTCGCTCCTGAACTTCCTGGGCGTCCGCTACGGCGCGGCCGCCAACAATGCGACGGCGTGGGTCAAGGTGGTCGCGCTGATCGCGTTCGGAGTGGTCGCACCGTTCACGGGACGCGGTGAGCTCTCGAACCTGGCGCCTCTCGCAACCGGAGCCCTCGATGCGGCGCCGCCCCTGGCCTTCGTGCTGGCGCTCTCGCCGGTGCTGTTCAGCTACCTCGGTTGGAACGCGTCGGTCTACGTCGCCAGCGAGATCCGCGAGCCGGGACGCAACGTGCCGCGCTCGCTCTTCGTCGGGCTGGCGCTGTGCACCGGTATCTACCTGCTCCTGAACGCGGTGTACTTGTACGCGCTCCCCGTGGAGACGCTGCGCGGGCAGCCCAATGCGGGCGAGGCCGCCGCGACCGTGCTCTTCGGCGAGTTCGGTGGCCGACTGGTGGCCGGCTTCGTGCTGCTCTCGATCCTCGGCACGTTGAATGCGACGGTCCTGGTCGGGCCCCGGATCGCCTACGCGATGGCGCTCGACGGTCTCTTCACCCGCGGCGTCGATCGCGTCCACGAGGGCTACCGCACGCCGGGCGTGGCGATCGCCTTGCAGGCCGGCGTGTCGATCCTGCTCGTGGTCCTGCTCCAGAGCTTTCCGAGCGCCCTCGACTACACGACGTTCGCCATCCTGTTGGCGACCGTTGCCGACACGGCCGCGCTGTACGCCCTTCGCGTGCGGCGTCCGGACCTGCCGCGTCCGTACCGGGCGTGGGGCTACCCCTGGCTGCCGGCCCTGTACCTGGTGGCCAACGCCGGGATCGCGCTCGGCCTTGCGATCGGGCGGCCGGAGGAGGCCTTGGTCGCCGCGCTCTTCCTGGTGGCGGGTGTGCCCATCTATTGGATCTTCGCGCGCGACTGACGCCGGGCCCGCCCCCGATGGCGGCGGGCTTCCCCAAGGGGCGCTGGTTGCTGCAGTAGGATTTCTCCTTTAATCTTGCGGGTCTAGCCCATTCCGGGGCGTCATGGGGCCCGTCGTGTCCGCCGAATTCCGCCACGATTTCGACAAGCTGAGGCGCCTGCCGCCCTACGTGCTCGCCGAGGTGACGCAGCTGCGCCACGCGGCCCGCGCGGCCGGTGAGGACATCATCGACCTCGGCATGGGAAATCCGGACCTGCCGACACCGCCCCACGTGGTCGAAAAGATCGCCGAGTCGGCGACGCATGCCCGCAACCACCGCTACTCCGCGTCTCGGGGCGTTCCCAACCTGCGCGCGGCGGCGAGCGAGTGGTACCAGCGCAACCACGGCGTCGAGCTGGACCCCGATGGCGAGGTCATCGCGGTCATCGGAGCCAAGGAGGGGTTGTCCCACTTCGTGCTCGTCACGATCGGACCCGGCGACGTGGTGCTGGCGCCCGACCCGGCGTACCCGATCCACCAGTACTCGGTGATCTTCTCGGGAGGTGACCTGCGCCACGTTCCGCTGAACGCCGAGAGCGACTTCCTCGAGAATCTCCAGCTCGCCGTGCAGCGCACCTGGCCCAAGCCCAAGCTGCTGATCCTCTCGTTCCCGCACAACCCGACCACACAGATCGTGGACATCGGCTTCTTCGAGCAGATCGTGGCTTTCGCGAAGGAGCACCACCTGATGGTGATCCACGACTTCGCCTACGCCGAGATCTGCTTCGAGGGTTACAAGCCGCCCAGCATTCTCGAGGTTCCGGGCGCGCGCGACGTGGCGATCGAGTTCCTGTCGCTCTCCAAGAGCCACTCGATGGCCGGCTGGCGGGTCGGCTTCGCAGCCGGAAATCGCGAGATGATCCACGCGCTGACCCGGATCAAGAGCTACCTCGACTACGGCATCCCCACGCCGATCCAGGTCGGCGCGATCGTGGCGCTGCGCGGCCCCCAGGATTGCGTGAAGCAGAACTGCGACGAGTACCAGGCGCGTCGCGATGCCCTGATCGAGGGGCTGGGACAGGTCGGCCCGGGTCAGTGGAAGATCGAGAAGCCGCTCGCGACGATGTTCGTGTGGGCTCCGATTCCCGAGCCTTTTCGCAGCCTTGGCTCGCTCGAGTTCTCCAAGAAGCTGCTCCGCGAGGCCCAGGTCGCGGTCGCCCCGGGCATCGGCTTCGGCGAGGGGGGCGAGGGCTACGTGCGCTTCGCGCTCGTCGAGAACACGCACCGGATCCGGCAGGCGGTGCGCGGCATCCGCCGCTTCTTGAAGACGGCGACCCTGTGAGCAGTGCCGGCGTGCGCGCCGGTCGCCTCACGCGAATCATGAGCCGGGCCTTCGCCGGCGCATCGGAGGATTCATGAGCGGGGACGCCGTTGGCGTCGGGTTGATCGGCCTCGGCACCATCGGGACGGGCGTGGCGAAGGTGCTGGCGGGCAACGCGTCGGTGATCACGCAGCGCCTGGGCTTTCCGCTGCGCCTGGTCCGGATCGCGGATCTGGACCTCGAGACCGATCGCGGCATCGATCTCGAGGGCATCCGCTTCGATTCGGATGCGACCGGTCTCATCGAGGATCCCGAGGTCTCGATCGTGGTCGAGCTGATCGGAGGCTACGACGTGGCCCGCCGCTTCACGCTCCAGGCCATCGATCGCGGCAAGCACGTGGTGACGGCGAACAAGGCCCTGCTCGCGAAGCACGGCAAGGAGATCTTCGAAGCGGCGGCCAAGCGCGGCGTCGACGTGGCCTTCGAGGCGAGTGTGGGCGGCGGCATTCCGATCCTCCGCTCGATGCGCGAGGGCCTCGCGGCGAATCGCATCCTGAGCCTGCACGGCATCATGAACGGCACAACGAACTACGTGCTCACCGAGATGGAGAAGACGGGCGAGGCCTTCGAGGTAGTGCTCAAGAGGGCGCAGGATCTAGGCTACGCCGAAGCCGATCCCAGCTTCGACGTCGACGGCGTGGACGCGGCGCACAAGCTGACGCTGCTGGTGGCCATGGCCTACGGCGCCGAACTCACCGATGCGGACATCCCCACCGAGGGGATCCGCGGGCTCACGCCTCTCGACTTCGATGCGGCTGCCGAGTTCGGGTACCGCATCAAGCTGCTCGGCATCGCCAAGCGTCACGAGGGGCCGGACGGCATCGAACGGATCGAGGCAAGGGTCCACCCCACGATGATCCCCCGCGAGAGCCTGCTCGCGAGCGTCGATGGGGCCATGAACGCGATCGCTGTGAACGGCGATGCGGTGGGCCCGACGCTGTTCTACGGAGCGGGCGCGGGAGAGATGCCCACCGCCAGCGCGGTGGTGGCCGATCTGATGGAGATCGCTCGCGAGATCCGGCGCGGCTCCGCGGGGCGCGTCGCGCCGCTCTCCTACGTACCCGCCCACCTGGAACGCAAGCCCCTGGTTCCGCCGGGCGAGAGTGCCTCGCGCTGCTACCTGGTCTTCAGCGCGGACGACCGTCCCGGTGTGCTCGGGCAGATCGCTTCCGTGCTCGGGGAGCACGGCATCTCGATCCAATCCGTCATCCAGCAGGGGCGGGCGCGCTCCGCGACCGCGGTGCCGGTGGTCGTGCTGACCCACCCGGCGGTCGAGGCGTCGGTGCGAAGCGCGATCGCGGAGATCGACGCTCTTCCCGAGGTCACAGCCGCGACGCGGCTGGTGCGGATCGAGGAGGACCTCTGATGGCCGTCGCCCCGAAGGCCCGAGCCTGGTTCCAGAGCCTCGCCGACGAGAGCGAGCGCTACGCCCTCGACGAGGTGGTGTACACCGACCGCAACGGCGGCCTGCTCCAGGTCGCCCACGACATGGACGTCCTGAAGCAGACCACGGCCGCCGAGTGGAAGAAGCTCTTCGAGAGCCGCGCCCACCGCACCGAGTGGCCGCACGGCTCCGGCGTCTGGGGCAAGAAGGAGTGGGTGCTCCCCGACATCGACTCCGAGAACGTCGTCTCGATGTACGAGGGACACACGAACCTGTTCTGGGCGGACCGCTACGGTCGCGAGCTGGGGCTCGACGAGCTCTGGCTCAAGCTCTGCGGCAACACCCACACCGGCTCCTTCAAGGACCTCGGGATGACCGTGCTGGTCTCGATGGTCAAGGAGATGCGGGCTCGGGGGCGCGAGATCCAGGCCGTGGCCTGCGCCTCCACTGGTGACACCAGTGCCGCCCTCGCGGCGTACGCGGCTGCAGCCTCGATCCCGGCGATCGTCTTCCTGCCCCGCGGCAAGATCTCGACGGCCCAGCTGATCCAACCGATCGCGAACGGCGCGATCGTGTTCGCCCTCGACACCGACTTCGACGGCTGCATGGAGATCGTGAAGCAGGTGGCCCAGAAGGACGGCATCTACCTGGCCAACTCCATGAACAGCCTGCGCATCGAGGGCCAGAAGACTGTCGGTATCGAGATCACCCAGCAGTTCGACTGGGAGGTGCCGGACTGGATCGTGATCCCCGGCGGCAACCTGGGAAACGTCTCGGCCCTGGCCAAGGGCATGGACATGCTCCTGGAGCTGGGTCTCGTCGATCGCCGGCCGCGCATCGTGTGCGCCCAGGCCGCAGAGGCGAATCCCCTCTATCTCGCCTACCAGCGCGACTTCAAGGTGCACGAGCCGATCGCGGCGCGGCCGACCCTGGCCTCGGCGATCCAGATCGGGAACCCGGTCTCCTACGAGAAGGCCGTGGATGCGATCCAGCGCTACGACGGGATCGTCGAGCAGGCCACCGAGGTGGAGCTCGCCGAGGCCTGTGCCGCGGCCGACCGGACGGGGCTGTTCAACTGCCCCCACACCGGCGTCGCCCTGGCGGCGACCAAGAAGCTCGTCGAGAACGGCACCATCAA
>JAJDAR010000123.1 GCA_029261775.1 Deltaproteobacteria bacterium
ATGGGCGCTGCGTGACCCTTGGTGTCGGCGCTCGCCACCACGCCGACCCGGACCTCGTCGAAGCCCGCGGCCCGCATCAGGCCGTACAGGGCGCGGCCGATCAGCGGCGTGCGGTAGGCGATGCTCGCGGCCTCGAAGAGCCGCGCGAGCCGTTCGGGTCCCAACGGCTCCACGGCGAGCAGCCCCCAGTCGCTGTCGGTCGCGTGAACCCGGCCCTCCGGCCGCAGCACGCGCCGGAAGTCGCGCAACGTGGCGACCGGCTCGTCCACGTACTCGAGCACGTTCTTGCAGACGATCCGATCGACGCAGGCGTCGCCGAGGGGCAGCACGTCCTTCTCGATGCGGTGGAAGCTGATCCGGTCTCGCACGCCTTCGCGCTCCGCATGCTCGGCAGCGCGCACCAGGAACGGCTCGTTGATGTCCACCGCGTGGACGTGCCCGGACGCTCCGACCCTGCGCGCGAGCTCGAGGGAGAGCATGCCCGGCCCGCATCCGTAGTCGACGACCACGTGTCCCTCGGCGATCTCGGCCGGCGCTAGCAGCGGCGCCATCTCCGGACGCCAGCGGAACATCTGCTCGTAGCCCTCGATCCGCTCGGGATCGACGTCGAGCCAGTGGTCGCGGTAGTAGGTCTCGGGCTTGACCCTGGCGCCGCTCACGCGCTCGCCTTCAGATGGGACAGGATGGCCTCCAGGTACTCGCCCATCGCCGGCTCGGGAAAGTCGTGTCCCACGCCCTGCAGGACGACCAGCTTGGCGCCTGGGATCGCGGCCGCCGTCGCCTCGCCGTGGCCGAGCGGCAGGATCTTGTCCTCGTCCCCGTGGATCACGAGGGTCGGGGTGGTGACGTCGCCGAGCTTCTCCCGCCGCGAGGGCGAGGCCCCGACCGCCAGGCCGTGACCGCAGGCCGGATTGAAGCCACCGCGCTCGACCCCGAGCATGAATCCCTCGCGGAACGCCTGCTCGTCGAAGGGGGCCCGGCTGCCGGCCAGGGTCGCGAACATCTGGATCGTGGCGTCCACGGGGTCCGCCGCGGTCGCCATCTTGGCGACGGCCTGCTGCACGTCGGGGTGCATGTCGGGCAGGTCGGAGTCCTCGGGACCCGCGGGCGACGACATGATCGAGGTCAGGCTCAGCAGCCGCTCCGGATGATCGATCGCGACCTGCTGGCTGATCATGCCGCCCATCGACGCGCCGATGAAGTGCGCCCGCTCGATGCCGAGAGCGTCGAGCAGGCCGACGGCATCGCGGGCCATGTCCACGACCGTGTAGGGCTGCTTCGCGAAGTCGACCCAGGTCGAGAGCCCGATGTCGCGGTTGTCGTAGCGCACGACGTGGTAGCCGGCCTCGACCAGCGCATCGACCAGGGGCATGGGCCAGAAGATCGCCTGGGCGTTGGCGCCCATCACGAGCAGCACGGTCGGGTTCGACCGCTCGCCGAAGTCCTCCCACCAGATCTCGACGTCGCCGACGCGCTTCTTGCCCTCTGCCATGACCGACCCTCCCGGCGCGAGGGTGCACCAGAACGGCAGGACGCGCCCCCGAGGCCCTGGCGTCTACTCCGCTGGAACCTGGACCGTCTTGAGGTAGCGGATGATCAGCCAGGCCGTGCCCCGCGCAGTCGCTTCACCCGCGGCCCCATCCATCTCACCGCGAAAGATCTCGCCCCAGACCGGCATCTGCTTGGCGCCGTGAGCGCGCACCGGCTCGCGGCCGTCGATGATCGCCAGGATCTTCGCCTCGGGGAACTCGCCACCGCGTCGGGCCGCGATGCGGGTGAGGTCGGCCGGGCGCGGGTCCATGGCCTCCGCCGCCGGGCCCCGACCCGTGGCGCTCATGCCGTGACAGGCGCTGCAGTACTTGCCGAACATCTTCTGGCCCTCTTCCTGGCCCTGGTCGGCGTACGCCGAGCCGGCCAGCGCCGCGATGAACGCCAGTACGGCGATCCTCAGCAGGGAAGTGTGCACGATCCGCCCTCCTTCGCGGGCCCGAGAGGCCGGGCCCGATGGAGGTCGATTCGCAGGTTCCATGCCAGCGGGGGCACGCCCTCCCGCGCACCGGGCCGCATCGCCCGAGGCGTCGCGCCCCGGCCGAGGCGAAAGGGACCAGCGGCGCTGGAATCCGGAGCCCCCGGCGCTGCGCGCCTGGGCGCAGAACCTGCAATCGATCAGGGGTGGAGGTACGCGCCCATGCCCGCCGCCCACTTCGAACGTCTGACGGCCCTCGACACCACCTTCCTCGAGCTCGAGTCCGAGAGCGTCCACATGCACGTGGGAAGTGTCGGCCTCTTCGACCCGGGCCCCCTCGCCCGGCCGGAGGGCGGGCTCGACTTCGACCAGATCCTGGCCCTCGGCGAGGCAGGCCTGCGCCGCGCACCGCGCTTTCGTCAGAAGCTCGCGAGCACACCGATCACCGGCCACCCAGTCTGGGTCGACGACGAGCGCTTCAACCTCCTCTACCACCTGCGCCACACGGCGCTGCCTCACCCGGGCGACGAGCGACAGCTCAAGCGCCTCGCCGGCCGCATCATGTCGCAGAAGCTCGACCGCTCGAAGCCGATGTGGGAGCTCTGGTTCGTGGAGGGTCTCGAGAACGGGCGCTTCGCCGTCATTTCCAAGGCGCACCATTGCCTGATCGACGGGATCTCGGGAGTCGAACTGCTGGCGGCGTTCATGGGCCCCGATCGCGACTACCGACCCATCGAGACCCACACCCGGTGGCGCCCCCGCGCCGCGCCGAGCGGCTTCGAGCTGCTAACCGGCGAGCTGCAACGGCGGATCGGCCTGCCTGGCCGGGCGCTGGCGGACGCCGCCCGGGCACTGCGCAAGCCCGAGGAGAGCTTCGAGTCTGCATCGCGCGCTGCGACGGGCTTCGTGGAGGGGCTGAGCAAGTCCTTCTCGCCTGCGTCGGAGACACCGCTCAACGTGCCGATCGGGCCCCACCGACGCTTCGATTGGACGCGCTTCGATCTCGGCGTGGTGCGCGAGGTGAAGGAGAAGCTCGGCGGCACGGTCAACGACGTGGTGCTCGCCTGCGTGAGCGGCGCCGTGCGGCGCTTCTTTCTGCAGCAGGGGACCGACGTCCACGATCTCGACTTCCGTGTCTTCGTCCCGGTCAGCACCCGGACCAAGGAGCAGAGTGGCACGCTCGGCAACCACGTCTCGATGCTCGTGGCCCGCCTTCCGGTGGCCGAGCGTGACGCGCGCCGTCGCATGAACCACGTGATCAAGGAGACGCGCAGTCTGAAGGCCTCCGGCCAGGCCCAGGGAACCCAGGTGCTCGAGGAGCTGAGCGACTGGACCTCCACCACCCTGCTGACGGGCATGAGCCGGCTCGCGGCGTCGCAGCGCTCGTACAACATGGTCGTCACGAACGTGCCCGGCCCCCAGTTCCCGGTCTATCTGAACGGGGCGCAGATGCTCGAGTCGTACCCGCTCGTGCCGCTCTTCGACAACCAGGCGCTCGGCACCGCGTTGCTCAGCTACGACGGCGGCCTGCACTGGGGCTTCAATGCGGACTGGGACGCCCTGCCGGACCTGCACGAGTTCGTCGGCGACATCGAAGAGGAGTTCGAGCTGCTGCGCAAGCTCTGAGGGCTGGGCTGTCAGTCCCCGGCGTTCGGAAAGAAGAGCCGCTGGCCGTCCAGGCGAAAGGCTCCGATCGCGGCCTGACCCTCCGGCCCCGTCAGCCAGTCGATGAAGGTGCGCGCCTCCGCGGCCTTCACGTGGGGATGGCGTTCCGGGCTCACGAGCATCACGCCGTAGGGGTTGTGGAGCCGGGGATCGCCCTCGACGAGGACGGCGAAGTCGGACTGGTTGCGGAAGCTGATCCAGGTGCCGCGATCGGTCAGGGTGTAGGCCTGCATTGCGACGGCCGTGTTCAGGGTGGCGCCCATGCCCGCCCCGGTCTCCCGGTACCAGGTGCCGCTGGCGCCGCTCGGGTCGATGCCCGCCGTCTTCCAGAGCGATCGCTCCTTGGTGTGCGTTCCACTGTCGTCGCCGCGCGAGGCGAAGAACGCGCCCGATCCAGCGATCCTGGCGAGCGCCGCCGCGGCATCGGTCGAGCCCCGGACCGCGGCCGGGTCGGCCGCCGGGCCCACGATCACGAAGTCGTTGAACATGACGTCGCGTCGCTCCGTGCCGTGGCCGGAGGCGACGAACTCGTCCTCGCGAGCCCGCGCGTGCACGAGTACGACGTCACCGTCCCCGTTGCGTGCGTTCTTCAGCGCCTGGCCCGTGCCCACCGCCACGACGCGCACCTCGATGCCCGTCTTCTCGGCGAACTTCGGCAGGATCGCATCGAAGAGCCCGGAGTTCTGGGTCGAGGTCGTGGACTGGAGGATCAGGAAGCGCGGCTCCGCCATGGCGGCCTGGCCCGCGAGACCGAGCAGCGCGATCAGGAGGATCCGGGCGAGGCGCAAGCGAGCGCTCAGAAGCGGACCATCAGGTCGGCCTGCAGCAGGATCCGATCGGCGCCCGAGTTCGTCGCCGCAAAGGTCGAGCTGCGCTCGTCGGGCTCGGCGAAGAAGAGCGAGACCCTGAGGTCGGTGTTCGCCAACACCTCGCGCACCGCGTGCACCACCACCGCGTCGCGATTCGTGGTGCCGTCGAAGAGCGGGGAATCGACGAACTGACCGGGCCAGGCGTTCGCCTCCATGCGGAACCAGCCGGCCCCGAGTTCGACGAGCTCTCGCTTGTCACCCACCACCACGCCGATCCCGAGGCCCATGTCCTCGTCCCCCGCGCCCGGGTGGAGCGGGCTGCGCTTCGCATCGTGGTTGCGCAGGACGTGGCCGTAGGCGCGCAGCGGCCAGCCCTCGATCCCGTCGTAGGCCAGATAGGCGGCCAGCTCGGTCACCGAGAGCCCGGTGCTGCCACCGGCGCTGTCGGTCAGGCCGAACTGGAGGCTGCCCGATCCGGCGGCGCGGCCCAGGAAGGCGGGGTCCACCGAGCGCCACTCGTAGTGGGTGATCCGACCGCCGGCGCTCCAGTCGGCGGCCAGCTCCGCGTCGAGCCCCAGCTGCAATCCGAGGACGTGGGGATCCCGGCTGCGACCGTTCTCGTCGGCGATCAGATAGGCGGCCCTCGCGTACGGGGTCACGCCGCCCAGGTCGGGCGAGGTCCAAAAGAGCCCTACGCCCTCGACCTGCAGGTCGCGATCCCAGAGCATCGAGTCGGGCGACTGCTTCCAGCGGAAGGGAACGTCCATCTTGCCGATCCGGGCGACGCTGCGACCCGGGATCCAGCCCTCGGGCGGTGTGATCTCCAGATAGGCCTGGTCGATGAACACATCGTCCGGCGCGAAGTCGTCACCGACACCCAGGGTCTGGTTGCCGCTGCGAGCGCTCCCCTGGCCGGACGACAATCGGAACACCGCGGCGATCCGCTCGTTGATCGTGGCCTTGCCCTTGAGGCGCAGGCGGTAGCGTCCGCGGCTGCGGTCGGGGCGGTCCTCGCCCAGCGGATCGCGCTCGAACCAGAACTGCTCGTAGCGCGCGCGTAGATCGCCCGACCACTCGATGCGCGGGCCAGCAGGGTTCGCCTCCTTCCAGCTCGCCTGCTTCTGCTTCAGCCGGGCGTACTCGGCGTCGTCCACCAGACCTCGCTGGTGGAGGATGCCGAGCACCTCTTCCACGACGCTCTCGTCCGCGGCTGCGGCGGATCCGAGCGCCAGCGGAACCAGGAGCAGGAGACACCAGCAGGACGCGCGGATTCCGACGCTCATCGCCATTCCCCCCGGAGTGAATCGCGGCGTCGATATAGCGCAAGCCGGAAGCAGGCGTCGAGGCCCGGCCGCGGCTGCAGCGGTGCTAGCGCCGCCTGGGCCGGTCTCGGACCTCGAGGGCGCCCGGGTCGTGTCGGGTAGCCGACAGTGCCCGGTGCTCCGCCCCGTCGCGCAGGCGCGCGGGCCGGCGTCTCGCCGCTCCGCGCTTCGTCAGCTCCGCGCCACCACCACGGTCGGCAAGGTCGTCTCCCCGGCTCCCGCATGGATCAGGTTGCGCAGGAAGTGCTCGGCTCGCCGTTCGCTGAAGGGCTTCCGAAGGAAGGGGACGCCGTCCTCGGGCCGGAGTGGCATGGCCGACATGACGGCGAAGCCCGCTCCGTCCTGGGTCTCCTCGACGAGCTGGCGCAGGCCCCACCCCGTCCCGTCTCCCTCGATGGCGTAGTCCGCCAGCACCGCGGCGAAGCGGGTTCGAAGCAGGGCGTCCCGGGCGCCGTCGGCGTCGGGGATCCAGTCGACGAGGACGTCCGGGTCGACGCGGCGAGCCGCTCGGTGCAGGAAGGAGACGAGGTCGGGGTCATCTTCGACGATCAGCAGGCGGCGGGGCTCGGCGTTGGGGGCGGTCATCAGGAACTCCTTGAAAAGGGTGGGACTCGGAATGGGAGAGGGTCAGTGGACCAGCAGGCGGCGCAGGAACCGCGTCAGACGCTCCTGCGAGAAGGGCTTGGGCAGGAAGCCGAGCGGCGCGCCACCCAGCTTGTCGAGTTCGGCCCGGATCGGATGGCCCGAGATCATGGCGAGGGAGTCGGCGGCGAGCAGCTCGATGGCCGCGCGGCAGACACCGATCCCGTCGCCCTCCTCCAGCAGGTAGTCGGAGATCACGGCGCTGTAGGTGCGTTGTTCCATCGCGCTCACCGCCCCCTCCTCCGTGGTCTCCCAGTCAAGCACCAGCTCGGGGTCGATGCGGCGAAGCGCCATGCGGAAGGGCGCCACGAGATCGGGATCATCGTCGACGAGCAGCACGTGGTCCGCGCGGATGCGGAGCCAGGGCGGGGACACGGGTTGGATGATGGGCTCGGCGGGCATGGGGCTCTCCTCCGTTCAGATGAACGTTGCATCGGCCCCTCACCCCGCAGAAAGCGTCGAGGTTGCGTCAAGGGATCTTGAACTCCGGGGTGGCGGCAGCGGCCGATGCATCCGCCCAACATCCGGAGGCCCTGCCATGCAAACCCCCATCCGCGTCCTGCTCGTCGAAGACGATCCCGACACCTCGAGGCTGTTCGCGCGGCGCCTGGCCTGGTCGCGGGCCGCCCAGTTCGACGTGGTGCTCGCCGACGACCTGCAGACCGCGCTGCGAGAGATCGAATCCGGCCCCCTGGATGTGGTCCTGCTCGATCTCGGCCTCCCCGACGGCGACCCGATGAGCACCCTGGCGATGGCCGGAGCGATCGCTCGACACGTCCCCATCGTCGTGCTCACGGCCCAGGACGACGACGATCTGGCCGTGATGGCCGCACGGCTGGGCTGCCAGGACTACCTGGTCAAGCCCCAGGACGTGGCCCATCTGTCTCGATCGGTGCTCATGGCGATCGAGAGGCACCAGTGGATCCGCCCGCCCTCTTCGCACCCGGGCGACGGGCGCGCGGATCTCACCGGCTCCCGGCAGGCCTGGCCCGCACAGCCCGGAGGCGCCAGTTGAGCACGGCCCCCCGGATCGAGCAGATCCCCCAGGCGCGAACCGGTGGAACCATGGAGGCGTCGTGGGACGCACGGTCCCTCGCCTCCGCGCGTCCGCCTGCCGATGCGAAGGAGGTGGGGGGAACCTGTGTGTCTCATCGCGTCCTGCTGGTCGAAGACGATCCGCTCGACGCCCGTCAACTCGACATGGCACTGGGGCGTGCACCGCAGGCCGATCGATTCGAGCTCACGGTCGCGCCCTGCCTCTCCCACGCGCTGTCCGCCCTCGAGAACGAGCGCTTCGCACTGATCGCCCTGGACCTGAGTCTCCCGGACGCCCAGGGCTCGGAGACCTTCGAGCGCGTTCGCACCGCAGCAGCCGGCATCCCGATCGTCATCCTGACCGGCCGCGAGGACGACGATCTGGCCGTGCAGCTGATCCACGACGGCGCGCAGGACTACCTGCTCAAGTCGGCGGTGGCTCCCAAGGACATCGCTCGGTGCTTCCTCTACGCCATCCACCGCGGCGAAGCCGAGCAAGTCACCGCGGAGGCCAGGCTCGCAGAGAAACGGGCGAACGATGCGCGAGCCACGTTCCTGGCGCGCATGAGCCACGAGATCCGCACGCCGCTCAACGCGGTCCTGGGGATGGCCGAGCTCCTGCGCGGCAGCGCGCTCGGACCCGAGCAGCGTGAGCACCTCGGGATCCTGGGGCGCGCGGGCCGTGGCTTGAAGCACCTGCTCGACAACGTGCTCGAGATGGCCAAGCTCGACGCCGGATGCGTCGACCTGGACGAGCACCCGCTCCGCCTCCAGGACCTGGTCGCGGAGACCGTGGAGATCTTCGGTTTCGAGGCCCATCGCAAGGGAGTCGCCATCGTCGCCGACGTGGCACCGGACATTCCCTGCCTCTCGGGCGACGCGGTCCGGCTGCGCCAGGTGCTGGTGAACCTGATCGGCAATGCCATCAAGTTCACGACGCACGGAAGCGTCGACGTCGAGGCGACCTGGGATCCGGCCACTTCCGAGACCTGCATCGTCGTGCGCGACTCGGGCCCCGGCATTCCCGAGGACCGTCTGGAGGCGATCTTCGAGCCCTTCGAGCAGGCCGGGACTTCCGTCTACGCCGAGCACGGCGGCACGGGCCTGGGCCTGGCGATCAGCCGGCTGCTGGTGGACCGGATGGGCGGAAGCCTCGCGGCGTACAGCCCCCCCGAAGGCGGCGCACTGTTCCGGGCGACCTTGCCGATGCTCGCCGAGGGTTCGCCCTCCGACGAGGCGCTCGACCTGGACGGAATGCAGATCCTGCTCGTGGTGGGGGGCGCCGCCGAGCAGCGGCGCTACGCCCGCTGGCTGAGTGATGCCGGCGGCCGCATCCGCACGGCCTCCTGCACCTCGGAGGCCAGCGCAGTGCTGGCCGACGAGAGCTTCGATGCGGTCGTGCTCGAGACCCGTCTTCCGGAGACGGGCGGCCTGAACTGGTTGCGCGAAGTGGGCGAGGCCGCACCCCCGATCCGCATCGCGCTGCTGATGACGAACCACCGCACCTCGGACCACGATGTCTGCGCGCAGCTGGGAGCCCGCGCGATGCTGAAACCTCTGCGGCGGGAGGCCCTGATCGCCTCACTCGCGGAGCCCGCCAGCGGCGCCACCTCCGCGGCGGAGGCGCTCCAGACCGACGAGCTCGATCTGCAACGGGTCCGGGTGCTGCTCGCGGAGGACGGTCTGGACAACCAGGCCGTCGTCCGCGGCTTCCTGAAGGGCACGGGCGCCGACCTGACCATCGTCGAGGACGGCGCCGCAGCCGTCGAAGCCGCTCTTCGCGAGGACTTCGACGTCGTGTTGATGGACGTGAGCATGCCGATCATGAACGGTTTCGAAGCGACCCGTGAGATCCGGCTCGGAGAGGCCGAGGCGCAGCGCGAGCCCGTTCCGATCATCGCCCTGACGGCCCACTCGACGAAGGAGGCCTCGACCGCGGCGCGCGCTTGCGGATGCGACGACTTCGTGACGAAGCCCTTCGATCGCGCGGATCTCTGCGAGAGCATCGCGGCTTTCGCAGGCCCTCTGCCCGAGGACGGACCGGACGACGGACTCGACGAGTTCCTCGATGAGTACTGGGAGCACCGCGAAGAGGACCTGGTCACGCTTCGCGACGCACTCGAAGAAAGGGACTTCCCCACCGTTCAGCGTCTGGGTCACCAGATGCGCGGGAGCGGGGGATGCTACGGCCTGCCCGAGGTCACCGAGGTGGGCGCGGAGCTCGAAGAGGCAGGGTCCAAGGAGGATTCGGACCGGGTTCGCAGCGGCATCCACGTCCTCGCCGGCCTGGTCGCGGACCGCAACGGTGCAGCCGTTCAGGCGTCCCCGACTCGCAGCCTGTAGCCGACGCCGCGAACGGTCTCGAGGTCGAGCTCGGCGTTCAGCCCCCGGAGCTTGCGACGCAGATTGCAGACGTGGGTATCCACGGTTCGGCGCGTGACGGCGACGCCGCGCCAGACGGTCTCGAGGATCGCAGCCCGCGAGACCACGTCTCCTGCGCGGGTTCCGAGCAGATGCAGCAGCTGGAACTCGTGAGGCGTCAACTCCATCTCGTCGCCGTCCCGAGCCCAGGCCCGGTGTGAAGCCGCGTCGAGCTGGAGCGGCCCGATCCGGATCCGATGGGCTTCGGCTGTCGAGCGGGAGGACTTGCGCAGGCGTGCGTCCACCCGCGCCTTCAGCTCGAGACCGTCGAAGGGCTTCTCGACGTAGTCGTCCGCGTCGAGCTGGAATGCGGTCACCTTGTCGCGGGTATCACGCGAGGCCGTCAGGAAGATCACCGGCAGCGCGTCCGAACCGGCCTGCTCCTGGATGTGCCGGCACGCGTCGAAGCCGCTGCCGTCGGGAAGACCGAGATCGATCAGCGCGAGGTCGAATGACGTCGGATTCAGCTCGCGCACCTCGGCGACCGACGTCGCCAGTCGCACGTCGTGGCTGCGGCCGAGCGCAAGCTGGATGGCGCGCGCGGTGTCCGGGCAGTCTTCGACGACGAGGATGGTGCTCGTACCCACCCCAAGGTCATCGGCGGCCCGGCCGTGGATCGCAAGTGCGCGAGACCTCGGATGGTCTCTTCGTCGCAAGCTTCGCCCGTCGACCCGGGTCTTCACCCTCGGGTCTTTTCCGGACGACCCGAGGTTGTTCCGATCGCTAGGTTGGATTTTCAGGGGGGGGAGAGCATGGATTCCAGCTTCTTTTCGAGTGAGTTCATGCCACACGGACACTGCTATCTGTGGAAGCCCGAGATCCTCTGGCTCCACGTCGTGTCCGATGCCCTGATCGCGTGCTCCTACTACTCGATCCCGATCGCCCTCACGACGCTGGTGCGACGCCGACCCGACCTGGCGTTCAGCTGGGTCTTCGTCCTGTTCGGCGTGTTCATCTTCGCGTGCGGGACGAACCATCTGATCGACATCTGGACGACCTGGAGTGCGCGCTACGGCATCGAAGGCATCGCGAAGGCCTTCACCGCGAGTGTCTCGGTGGCCACCGCCATTGCCTTGTGGCCCCTGCTCCCGCGTGCGGTGGCGCTGCCAAGCCCGGGTCAGCTCACGGACGCGAACGATTCTCTCCGGGCGGAGATCCAGGTGCGCCGCTCGGTCGAGGAGGAGCTGCGGGAGCTCAACATCCAGCTGGACGAGCGTGTCCGCATCCGCACGGCCCAGCTGGAGGAGCAGGCCGCCGAGCTCGAGCGCTCGAATCGCGATCTCGAGGAGTTCGCCTACGTCGTCTCGCACGACTTGAAAGGCCCCCTGCGAGGCATCGCCAACATCTCCGATTGGCTTCACGACGACCACGCGGGCTCGCTGGGAGACGATGGCCGCGGCCAGCTGGACCTGCTGCGCGATCGCGTGTCCCGTCTGTACACGCTGATCGACGGTGTGCTCGAGTACTCGCGCGCTGGGGGCCATCCGGTGCTGGAGAGCGTCGACCTCGGCGAGCTCTGCGAGACCGTCGTGTCCTCCCTCGAGGTTCCGCCCGACGTGGGCATCGAGATCGCGGCGGATCTTCCGACGATCCGCTTCGATCGCGCCCAGCTGACACAGGTCCTGCTCAACCTGGTCGGCAACGCGGTGCGCCACATCGGCGGCCCGGGCCGGGTCGTGATCACGGCGAGCGAAGAGGACGGCGACGTCGAGGTCTGCGTGGCCGACGACGGACCGGGAATCGCTCCCGAGCACCGCGAGCGCATCTTCCGGATGTTCCAGACCCTCGACACGGAGAACAGCGCGACCGGCATCGGGCTGGCCATCGTCAAGAAGATCGTGGAGCGGCGCGGAGGCCGGATCCTGGTCGAGGGCCGAGAGGGTGGCGGAAGCGTCTTCCGCTTCAGCGCACCCCCGATGGATCTGGCCTAGGGCCGCGTGGCCATCGACCAGTAGTCCACGATCGAGCCGAGCATCTTCACGAACGCTCCGAAGTCGGCCGTCTTGGCGAAGTAGCCGGACGCTCCACCGGCGTAGGCCGCCTGCACGTCCGACGCGTGCTCCGAAGTCGTGAGCACGATCTTCGGAATCGATCGGGCCTGCGGATCGGCGGCCATCAGCTGGAGGATCTCGTGTCCGTTGGCCAGCGGAAGATTGATGTCCAGCACGATCAGGTCGGGCGGACCGCCCTGCTCCTGGATGCAGGCGCGGAGCTGATGCACGGGCTCGAAGCCGTTGGGAACGACGGCGAGCTCGATCGCGCA
>JAJDAR010000124.1 GCA_029261775.1 Deltaproteobacteria bacterium
ACTCCGTGGACGGCAAGCTCGCGCGCTTGACCTATCGCGCCTCGAAGCTCGGCCACGTCCTCGACCACGGCCTCGACGTGATCCATCCGCCGCTCTGGTACCTGGGCTTCGCCGCCGGGCTCGGCGGCGGGCCGCTGCTCACCGCAGCCTGGTGGCTGACGGGCTTCTACGTCGCCGACCGGCTCGTCACCGAGGCCTTCACGCGCCTCACCGGTGGGCGCTCGATCCATGGCTGGGCCCCGATCGACGTGCGCGCGCGAACCTTCGTCTCGCGCCGCAACATCAACGTGCCCATCTTCACCGTGGGCCTGCTCGCGGGGCAGGGGGCGGCGGCGTTCTGGGTGATCGTCGCCTGGCAGGTCGCGACTCTCGGGTTCCACGCGCTGCGGCTGGCCACGGTCGCCGCGGAGCTGCGCACCGCGAAGCGCGAGGGCTGATCGTGCGTCTGCTCGTCCAGCTCGCCCGGGCGCATCCGCGCCGCAGCATCGCGACGCTCGGCTGCCTGCTGCTGGCCGGCGTTGCCGAGGGTCTGGGGCTCACCACCTTGCTGCCCCTGCTCGAGATCGCGGCGCCGACCCCGGACGGGGCCCAGGCCTCTCCCCTCGCCGAGACGGTGCACGCCGTGTTCGCCTCACTGGGCATCCAGCCCGGCATCGGCGGCCTGTTGCTGCTGATCGTGGGCGGCATGCTGGCCAAGGCGGCGCTGGTCCTGCTGGCGAACCGACAGGTCGGCTACGCGGT
Organism: Deltaproteobacteria bacterium; assembly: GCA_029261775.1. GTDB lineage: Bacteria > Myxococcota_A > UBA9160 > UBA9160 > UBA6930. The sequence continues at coordinate 742 of JAJDAR010000124.1, forward strand.
GTCGAGCGTCGCGACCGACCTGCGGCTGTCGCTGGTACGGGCCCTGCTCCGGGCGCGTTGGGGCTACTTCACGACCCAGCCCGTCGGGCGGATCGCCAACGGGTTCACGACCGAGGCCGAGCGGGCATCGCAGGCGTTCCTGCACGGCTCGATGGTCGTGGCGGCGGCGCTGCAGACGCTCCTGTACACGGGGATCGCGTTCCTGGTGTCCTGGCAGGCGACCCTCGGTGCCGTCGCTCTCGGCGGACTCAGCAGCTGGGCACTCGTCCGTCTGGTGCGCGCCGCGCGTCGGGCGGGAAACCGGCAGACCGAGCTGCTGAAGAGCTCGGTGACGCACCTCTCCGATGCGTTGCACGCCGTGAAGCCCCTGCGCGCGATGGCGCGAGAGGCGTTGCTCGGCCCGCTGCTCGGCCGCGAGGCCCGGCATCTCGATCGGGCCCTGCGTGGCGAGGTGCTCAGCAAGGAGGGTCTGAAGGCGCTGCAGGAGCCCATCCTCGTGGCCGGGCTGGCTGCGGGGGTCTACGTGGCGATCGTGGCCTTCCAGATGCCGCTCTCGGCCATGCTGATGCTGGGGCTCCTCTTCGGCCGGACCCTGGGCGCGGTCGGGAAGGTGCAGAAGGAGCTTCAGTCGATGGCCGCCCGGGAGAGCGCGTACTGGTCGCTCCGGGAGACGATCGAGCAGGCCGAGGCCCAGCCCGAGCCGGCCCACGGCGGCGAGCAGCCGACCCTCGAGCGCGGGCTCTCGCTGGATGGCGTGTCCCTCTCCTACGGACGTGCACCCGTCCTGAAGGAGGCCAGCCTCACGATCGAGGCGGGCCGGCTGACCACGCTGGTCGGAGCGTCCGGTGCCGGCAAGACGAGCATCGCCGATCTGTTGATCGGGCTCGTCTCACCGACCCGCGGCACGGTGCGGATCGACGGCGTGGCGCTCGAACAGATCGACCTGCGCGCCTGGCGGCAGATGATCGGTTACGTCCCGCAGGAGACCTTCCTCCTGCACGAGAGCGTGCTGGCCAACGTGACGCTGGGCGATGCCGACCTGAGCGAGCGTGCGGTCTGGCGGGCTCTCGAGCGGGCCGGGGCGCGCGAGTTCGTCGAGAGCCTTCCGGGCCGGCTCTCGGCTCTCGTCGGCGAGCGCGGGGCGCTGCTCTCGGGTGGTCAGCGCCAGCGCATCGCGATCGCCAGGGCCGTCGTGCGGGAGCCGCGCTTCCTGATCCTCGACGAAGCGACCGCCTCCCTCGATCCCGACAGCGAGCGCTCGGTGTGCGAGGCGGTCCAGGCGATGCGCGGCGAGATGACGATCCTCGCGATCACGCACCAGGAGGCGTTCGCGCAGCTCGCCGACCGCGTCTACCGTGTCGAGAACGGCGCGATCAAGCAGGTCGGGTGAGGGAGGTCGGCGTGCGCATTCAACGCATCCTCCAACGCGTCGGTCGCGGGAGACGTGCCGAAGGCCCGCCTCGGCGTGAGGTGCCGGAGTGCATCGTGCTGCCGGCACCCGCCTCGGACGTCCCGCCCGTCCGGATCTTCCTCGGCACCGAGCCCGGTCAATGGCGGGCCGAGCGGGTCTTCCTCTGGTCGATCCTGGAGCACCGCGATCCGGCGCGGCGCTACGAGATCCACCGGATGGAGCGGCTCGAAGGCTTCGACGAGCGCGGCTGGACGACCGGGTTCACGAACTACCGCTTTGCAATCCCGCACTTTGCGGGCGGGCGGGGGCGAGCGATCTACAACGACGTGGATCAGATCTACCGGGCCGATCCCGCGGAGCTGTTCGATCTCGACCTGGGCGACCACGGCTTCCTGGCGCTCTCCGATCGGGAGCTGTCGGTGCTGCTGATCGACGGCCAGCGCATGGCGGACTTGTGGACCCTCGACGAGGCACGTCGAGAGGACAAGAAGACCCTGCAACGACGGACCGCGGCGCGGCCGGGTCTGCGCGGTGACCTGCCCGCGACCTGGAATGCGCGCGACGGCGAGGCCGATCCCGAAACGGCCAAGCTCGTCCACTACACGACGCTGCACACCCAGCCATGGCGACCCTTCCCCGAGCGCTATGCCTATCGCGAGGGACACGGTGCCGAGCTGTGGAAGGCTGCGGAGGCGAGAGCCGATGCCGCCGGTTTCGAGGGCTTCGACGCCGATCGCCCGAGCGCGGCGATGGCCGCCTTGCGGGAGCGGGGCGAGGGCCTGACCCGGTCGGCTCCCGAGGATGCGGAGATGCTGCGCATGCTGGCCCGCCTGACCCCGGGCGATCGCGTGCTCGAGCTCGAGGACGTGCACCTGCTTCGCTGGCTCTTCGCGGCGAGCCCCGAGGCGCAGGACGGGTTGCTGGTGCCGGCAGGGATCGAGGACCTCCCGGAGACCGACCAGGGCTGGGCCCTGCGCCGGCTCTTCGGCCACGCCCACCGCTTCCTGTTCGTGGCGGCGAGCCCTGGCAAGGCGACGCCCCGATTCGTGGAGCGCTTCCTTCGCATCGCCGACCTCCACGAGGACGTCCACTGGGAGCTCTTCGTGCGCGACGGGTCGCGGGTCCGGCACTTCGAAGGCGGTCACTTCCTCGGGCGGGGCGACCCGCGCACCTGGCTGATCGTCGACGAGCGGGCCGGCAACGAGACCCAGGCCATCGGGCTGGCCCAGGCGCTCGGCTGGTCCTACGAGCATCACCGGCTCCGCTTCGGTCGATGGGCCGAGCTGCATCCCCGGCTGCGGGGAGCGACGCGTCTGGGCCTGGCCCGCAGCGAGCGGCTGCGCCTCCAGCCCCCGTGGCCGGATCTCGTGATCTCGGCGGGTCGCCGGGCCGCACCGATCGCGCGCTGGGTTCGGGAGCGCGCCCAGGGACGAACCCGTCTCGTGCACCTCGGACGCAAGGGCGGGGCGGCCGCGCGGCTCTTCGACCTGGTGGTCACGCCTGCCCACGCGCGGCTCTGGCCGCACCCCCATCGCATCGAGACCCTGCTTCCCCTCTCGCGCGTCGACGATGCGGAGCTCGCGCGCGCGGCCGAGCGCTTCAAGGACACCTTCGAGGCCGATCCCGCCACTCCCCGGCTGGGTGTGCTCGTGGGCGGCGAAACCTCCAAGTTCCGCTTCGGCGTCGCCGAGGCGCGCCGGCTCGTGCGTGACGTCGAGGCGCTGTCGCAACGGCTCGGCGCGAGCGTGTGGGTCACCACGAGTCCGCGCACCGGGGTCGCAGCGACGGAGGCCGTGGGCCGGGAGCTCGCTCCGGGCTCCCACTTCTTTCCCTGGTCCGCCGAAGGACCCGAGACGCCCTACCTCGGGCTGCTCGCACTGTGCGATCTGCTCGTCGTGACGGGTGAGAGCGAGTCGATGCTGGCCGAGGCCTGTGCGAGCGATCTGCCGGTGCTGCTCTATCCGCTGCCTCCCGCGCGTGGTGGGGTGGGGCTCGGCGGTCGCCTGGTCGACCGCCTGCTGGCACGGGCCAGCGCCGAACGGCCCAACGAGCGCGGCACGGCGCGACCCCAGCGCGGCCTCTCGCGCCTGGCGGCGCGCTGGGTCGACGAGGGCTTCGTGCGACCGACGCGGGACCTGTCCCGCCTGCATCGCGAGCTGATCGAGTCGGGGCGCGTGCAGCCTTTCGGCGAGCTCCCGGACCTCGACCGCATGGAGCCCCATCGGGAAGCCCGACGCGTCGCGGCGCGCGTCCGTCGGCTGATGGGAGTCGAGGCGGACGACGCGATCGGCATCGAGGAGGTCTCGATCGACGCCGAGCGCCCGGCCGAGGCGGAGCCGGGCGCACGGAGCCGCGAGCCGTGAACGGTCTTCGGCTGCTCGACGAGGAGGCGCTGGCAGCGGTCGATGCGCGCGCGTTCCGATCCCGGACGCCCTATCCGTGGTGGGGTGGCCCGGTGCTCCGGGACGAAGCCTGGCAGGCGCTGCACGGGCATCTCCCCGACCGGGAGGCGCTCGAAGCGATCTTCGGCAAGACGCGTCGCCACGGGCAGCAGAGCCACGACCGATATGCACTCGAGTACACCGCGGACCTGCCCGTTCACCCCCTCTGGCACGAGCTGGTCGACGAGCTCACCGGACCCGTCTACCACGAGTTCCTGGCGCGGCGCTTCCGGACCCGTCGGCTACGCCTGCGCTTCCATTGGCACTACACGCCCCGCGGCAGCTCGGTCTCGCCTCATTGCGATGCCCGGCGCAAGCTCGGCTCGCACATCCTGTACTTCAATGACGCCGATTCGTGGGACCCGGCGTGGGGCGGAGAGACCTGGGTCCTGGATGACGGCGGACGCTTCGACCGCCGCTCCAGTCCGGACTTCGACGACTTCGACGACGCCTGGACGTCGCCTTCCATCGGCAACCAGAGCCTGCTCTTCGCTCGGCGTGGCAACTCATGGCACGGAGTCCGCGAGCTCCGCTGTCCGGACGACGAGCTGCGCCGCGTGTTCATCGTCGTGGTCGAAGCCGGCTCCGGGTGGCGACGATGGTGGCGATGAGCGCGCGACGCGTGGCGATCGTGCTTTCGGGGCTCGGCCTCGGCGGCGTTCAGCGCACCATGCTCACGCTGGCCGGCGGCCTGGCGACGCGCGGCTTCGAGGTCGACGTCGTCGTCCCGAATGCGGAAGGACCGTTCCGCAGCGCCGTGCCGCACGAGGTGCGGCTCGTCGCCCTCGACGGGCGCCTGGCCCGGCTGCCCTTCCTGAGCCGTCGCAAACGCCGTCGCACGCTGGCGAGCATTCCGGCGTTGGCGGCCTACCTGCGTCGAGAGCGGCCTGCCGTGGCGCTGTCGGCTTCGCACTACGTCAACCTCGCGTTGCTCGCGGCGCGACCGCTGGGTGCGCCCGATCTGCCCGTCGTGATCAGCCAGCGCACCCATCTCTCCCGGGCCGTCGAGAACGCGGGCTTCCCGCTGCGCCGGCGCCCGTTGCTGCGGGCCTGGGTCGCCCGGGCCTATCCGCAGGCCCAGGCCATCGTGGCCGTGTCGGAGGGCGTCGCCGACGATCTGGCGCGGGTCGCTGCTCTCGATCGGTCGAGGATCCAGGTCCTGCCGAACCCCCTGCGCCTCGACGAGGTGCGCGCGGGTGCGGAGAAGCCCGTGCCGCATCGATGGCTCGCCGATCCGTCGATCCCCGTCTGCGTGGCGCTCGGGCGGCTCGCGCCGCAGAAGGACTTCGACACCCTGCTTCGAGCCTTCGCCCGGGTGCGTGCGCAACGCCCGACCCGTCTCCTGGTGCTGGGGGAGGGACGCCAGCGACCGGCCCTCGAGCGGCAGGCCGGCGACCTCGGGGTAGCCGATGACATCGAACTCGTCGGCTACGTCGAGAATCCGTTCGCCTGGCTCGCCCGGGCCGACCTCTTCATCCTCTCTTCATCCTACGAGGGGCTTCCGGGCGCCTTGATCCAGGCGCTGGCGTGTGGCTGTCCCGCAGTGAGCACGGACTGTCCCAGTGGACCTCGGGAGATCCTGCGCGATGGCGCGCTCGGTCCGCTGGTGCCGGTCGGGGACGATCGCGCGCTCGCCGAGGCGATCGTCCTTCGGCTGGACGCTCCTCGCGGATCGGAGGCCCTTCGGGAGCGTGCGGCCGATTTCGCGCTCGAGCGCGTCGTGAGCCGATGGCAGGCCCTGCTCGAGGACGTGCTGCCGTGAGCAGGAGCCTCGCAACGCCGCGCGGGCAGGACGGGCTAGGCGAAGGACGCGGCGGGTTGCAGCCCGGGGCTGCCCTCGCCGTGGAGGCCCCGGTGGGTGCGGAGCGCTTCGCGAACGGCGAAGAGATCACTCTCCGTGTCCACCTCGGCCCACCACGACGAACCGATCGAGACGGGCTGCACCGGCAACCGGCTCGCCAGACCATCCAGGGCGGTCGTGTACCAGGCACCGATCCCGACGGGCGTGCGCACGATCTCGTCGAGGATCGCCGCAAAAGCCGGTGCGCCGCGTCCGCGGAAGATCGTCATGCCGATGGCCTCCCCGTCGGGAGCGGTCTCCGACAGGGTCTTGCCGATGGCTCGCAGCCGGCCCTTCCCGTCGAGGGCGATCTTCATGTCGTCGTCGTCGTATCGAGCCTTCTGGGCGACGGCCATGCTGACCGGCCCCGTGGCATCGGCCCGCAGCCGCTGCAGGACGCGATCCTCGAAGAGCGTATCGCCGTTCAGGAGCAGGAAGTCCTCATCCATCTCGGATCGGGCCAGCCAGGCCGTGACGAGATTGTCGGAGCTCGCCGAGAAGGGGTTGAAGAGGGTCGTGACCCGAAGCCCCGGGAGCTCCATCCGAGAAAGGGAGTCCTCGACGCGGTCTGCGCCATACCCGACCATGACCCGTGCATCCTCGATGCCGGCTCGCGCCAGCGCGCGCAGCTGAAGCTCGAGCAGGGAGCGTCCGTCGTGGATCGGCACCAGGCACTTCGGAGCGCCATCCGTGACTCGTGCGAGTCGGCGCCCGCGGCCTGCACTCAACAGGATCGCCTTCACCGGCGTGTGGTCCCCCCGCTAGCGGCTCCGCTCCTCGCAGAGCGGCGCTGGCCGCCGGCACCATAGCGGACATGCCCGCCGAGCTACAGGACGGACCGCAGGCCCATGGGCCGCGGGAGGTGGGGCCCGGCCCCATCCTCCGGCGGGCGATCCAGCGTGAGGTGGCGGTTCCGGCCTCGATCGCACTGGCCGGCCTGTCCGTCGCGGTCCTGACCAAGAGTCTGCTCTCCTACGCCGACTGGATCGTGAACCGCGGGCTCTCGCTCGGCGAGGTCGGGTGGATCGCCCTTCACGAGATCGTGCCGGTGGTGGCCCAGACCCTGCCCTTCGCACTGCTCCTCGGGGTCCTCGTCGCGATGGGCCGGCTGAAGGCTGACCTCGAGCTGCTGGGGATGGAGTCGCTCGGGATCGCGCGCCTGCAGCTGGTCGGACCGATCGTGGTCGTCGCCATGCTCGGCTGGGCGGCCTCCGGGATCCTGACCCTCTGGGCGGCTCCTGCCTCCCGCCACGCGCTGGAGGACCGGCTGGATCGGATGCAACGCGAGAGCCCGGGTGCGTTGCTCAAGGCGGGGATCTCGAGCGAGTTCGACGATCGCCAGCTGCTGGCCCGGGAGGTTTCGCCCGACGGCACCCGGCTCCGCGGAGTCCTGCTCTGGCTCCCCGAAGAGGGCGAGGCGGTCTTCGCCGAGGAGGGAGAGCTGCGCGGCAGTGGAGAGGACTCCGTCGACCTCCTGCTTCGGGACGCCGTGGTCCTGGCCACGCCGGCCGACGGCCCCGGCGGCCAGCACGTCGAGGTGGCGCGCTTCGAGACCCGACTCGATCTGCACGCTGCCGAACCCCTGCCGACGGATCGCCTCGCGGCGGTCTCCACGCTCTCGCTGCTGCGCGACGTTGGAAGCGGGAGCGGCGAGGACGACAGGAGACGCGACGCCGAGCTGCATCGTCGCTTCGCCCAGCCCACGGCCGCGCTTCTGCTCGGCGTCTCCGCTGCGCCCCTGGCGCTGGGTCGTCGCCGCTTCTCGCGCTCGGCGGGCTCGGCGACGGGGCTGGTCCTGACGGCCGCCTACTACGGACTCGTGCAGTTCGGTCAGGCGCTGATGCGGGATCCCGCGGTGCCGGTCGCCTTCGCCGTCTGGCTGGCTCCGCTCGCGATCGCGCTGCTGGCCGTCGTCCTGCTCGTCCGCCTGGCGCGTTTCACCTTCGACGAGGAGCCACCTCGAGCGGTGCCGGCGACCGGGGGCACGGCGGCGCGCCCCGTCGGCGTGCGCGGAGTCCTGGATCGCTACGTGCTGTCGGTGTACGCGGGCAGTGCGGCTCTCGCGATGGGAGCGCTGTTCGTCGCCTACTTCCTGATCGACATCCTGGAGCGCCTCGACTGGTTCGCCAAGCACAGTGCGCACCTCGGTGACATCGCGGTCTTCTACACCGCGCGCGTTCCCCTGCTCGTCTCGCGGGTGGTTCCGATGGCCCTGCTCGCGGGAAGTGCGCTCACGGTGAGCCTGCTCGCGGTGCGCAACGAGCTGGTCGCGATGCAGGCGTGCGGAATCCGACTGGGACGCGCCCTGCTGCCCGTCCTCGCGTTCTCGGCCCTCCTGGTGCCCGTCGACTTCTGGCTGAACGATCGCGTGGTCACCCGCACGAACGCCTGGGCGGACCGCATCAAGGTCGAACGCATCAAGGACCGCTCGACCGGCTCCGTCACCGAGGCGTGGTACCGATCCGAGGGCCAGCTGGTGCGCGCCTCGCGCAGTGGGCTCAGCGGGGGCCTGGTTCCCGATCTGGTGGTGTACGAGCTGGGACCCCATGGCCTGCCCGTGGCGCGCATCCACGCGCGGGAGGCCCGCCGCGTGGACGATGGGACCGACGCCTCCGTATGGGAGCTGATCGATGCCCAGGCCCTCCTGATCTCCGAGCGCGGGCTCGAGGTCGTGGACGCCCCCAGGCGCTACTCCCTCGGCGCCGCGCGCCGCGCCGAGATCGATCCCATGCACCTCCCCGCGCGTCGCCTCGTCGAGGAGATCCGCGCCGCCCAGGCTGGCGGTTTCCAGGTGCTCCCCCTCCAGGTCGAGTTCCACCGCAAGCTCTCCGGCCCGCTCGCCTGTCTGCTGCTGCCGGCGATCGCGCTGCTGATCGCCGTTCGCAGCCGCCGCCCGCCCTCGGCCGCACGCAATCTGGTCGCGTGTGCCGCGCTCGGCGTGACCTATCTGCTGGTCGGTGACGTGGCGGCGTCGTTCGGGATCGGGGGTCAGATCTCTCCGGCCGCGGCGGGTTGGGCGCCCCCGACGATGGCGCTGTTCGGCGCGGCGGCCTTGATGCTGCGCCCGCGCGCCTGAACCCTGGTGGGTCGGCGGGTCGGCGACTCCTGATCGCGGCGCGGGAGCCGCCCGAACCCGGGAACCCGCACCGGCTTCGCCTCCACCCACCGGCAACATCGCTTCGAGAAGACGGTCCCCGAACCCTGAGCTCCTGTGTTTGGGACCCCGGGCGATGCCGCCCTGTCACCCGAGTGGCTCCCCAGGGCACTCTTCTATGTGGTAAATTTTCCCACGTTCATGTCAGACGATCTTCCTCATCCGGGCGCCCGCCCCGCCGTCCTGGCGGCCCTTCGCCAGCTGCTGCGACCGCTGGTGCGATTCCTGCTGGATCAGCAGGTGTCTTTTCCCATGCTGAGCCGGCTCCTCAAGGAGATCTACGTCGACGTCGCCGACCAGGAGCTGCCGCTGGCGGGCCGCACCCAGACCATCACCCGGCTCAGTCTCCTGACCGGAGTCCATCGCAAGGACGTGAAGCGGCTGCGGGACGCCACGGCGCCCGAGGCGGCCTTTGCGGCTGCGGCACCCCTGGGAGCACTGATCGCCGTCCGCTGGACCGGCGACGAGGCCTACCTGGACGCGGACGGGCGTCCGCTAGCCCTGCCTCGTCACACAGCAGGCGACCAGCCCTCCTTCGAAGGCCTGGTCGCCTCGGTCAGCACCGACATCCGACCCCGCACCGTGCTCGACGAGTGGCTCCGCCTCGGGGTCGCCCGGCTGGATGCCGAGGATCGCGTGCACCTGCAGGTGGAGGCCTTCGTTCCGGAGACCGGGTTCGACGAGAAGGCCTACTTCTTCGGCCGCAACACCCGGGACCACCTGGCCGCGGCCGGACACAACCTGCGCGGTGAGCTTCCCGCGCTGCCGGATCGCGCCGTCTACTACGGCGGGATTTCGGAGGCCTCGGCGGAGGAGCTTCGGGTCCTGGCCGAGGAGGCCGGGATGGAGGCGTTGCAGCGGGTGAATCGCCGCGCGCGGTCACTCAAGAAGCGTGATCCGTCCGCCTCCTCGGCCGGGCAGCGCATGACCATGGGCTTCTACTTCTACCGGGGTCCCGATGACGACGACGAGTTCCGCCCCGACGAGCCGACGGCAGGGAGCCCCGACGATGAGGCGTGACGCGAACCTCGTCCGAACCGGTGGCTCGGCCCTGCTCGTCCTGCTGCTCGTCCTCCTTCAGGCGGCAACCGCCGCAGGCCAGGACCGTTGCGGCGGCGACCGGGCCGACTGGCTCGCGATGGGAGCCGGCTCCGAGGGCCTGGGCGGCACGGGCCTCGGTGGTGAAGGAGTCGGCGGCACCGGGTTGGGCGGGGATCCGATCGAGGATGGCATCGGTGGGACCGGTCACGGTGGCGAGGGCCTCGGTGGCACCGGGCTGTTCGGCACGATCACGGCGTTCGGCAGCATCTGTGTGAACGGCCGCCGCATCCAGCTCGACGACCAGGTGCCCGTGAACCTGCTCGACGAGCCCCGCAGCATGCAGGTCCTGCGGGTGGGGCAGGTGGTGTGGGTCGTGGCGCAGGAGGACGAGGAAGACGGCGAGCTGCGTGCCGAGAGCGTCACGTTGCTGCTGGCCGCCCGGGGTCCGATCGAGCGCGTGGATCCCGGCCGTCGCCGCATCCAGGTGGGTGGCCGCTGGGTGACCCTGCTCGACGAGGTGCTGGTGGTGGACGAGAGCAGCGGCCTGCAGCTCGACGCGCGGGGACTGCGAGTCGGCGAGCAGGTCGCGGTGAGCGGGCTCGAGGACGGCGATCAGCGCATCTTCGCGACCCGCATCGATCGGCTGGATCGCGCGGACGAGGGCCGGGTCGGACTGCCCGATCTCGCGGAGCTCGCCCGCCGCGACGGTGTGACCTACCTCTCGGTCGAGGGCTTCGTCAGCCGGCCGGCGGCGGACTCGCTCCAGCTCGGATCACTGACCCTCGAGCTTCCGCCCCAGTCGGGACGCGCCGCATCGCTCGAGGCCGACACGAGGGTCTGGGTCCAGGGTCGCGCGGGTGCCACGGGCCTGCGCGCCGAGCGCATCGGGCTGCCCCCGTCGCGCGTGCGGCCGCCCGTCGCACCGCCCCTGCCGATCCTGCGCGACCTCCCGCGCGCCGCCCCGCCCCGGCCGACCGATCGCGAGAACGGCCGGGGTCGGCATGCCCCGAGCCCGGGCACGCCGCACGCCCCCTCGAGGGGGCCGCAGCCGAGACCCGAGCCGGGCGAGGGACCGATCCGCATCGAGCCCGACATCGACCGCCTCCAGCCCGTTCCGGGTGACGTGCGGGGCGTGCTGACCCGCTAGTCCCACGGCTCCGCGACCGTCACCCGAGCTGGCACGCCGACGCCTCGGCCCACCCAGTGCGTTTCCGCGTGCGAAGGTGCGGATGGTAGGGTTCGTCGATCGTGCGCAGCGGCGGGGAGGTGGGAGGATGAAGGGCTACGAGCCGGTGATGAGCTTCGGCGAGGAGGTCGCCCGGGGCGACGCGCACGAAGTGCGGGGGGACGAGCGCGAGGCGGTCGCGTTCCTCGAGCCGTTGGCGCGATCGGGCAAGGCCCTGGAGCTGGCCATCGGCACCGGTCGGATCGCCCTGCCGCTGGCAGTTCGCGGAATCCAGGTCGACGGGATCGATCTCTCCCCGGCGATGGTGGAGCGTCTGCGCGCGAAGCCTGGCGGAGATCGGCTCCATGTCACGATCGGAGATTTCGCCGACGTGCCCGTCGAGGACAGCTACCGGCTGGTCTTCGTGCTCTGGAACTCGCTCTTCAACCTGCTGACCCAGGCGGAGCAGGTTCGCTGCTTCGAGAACGTGGCCCTGCATCTCACGGACGACGGCTCCTTCGTCGTCGAGGCCTACGTGCCGACCTATCTCTACCGGCTGCGCGACGACCAGAACGTGGGGGCGGAGGCGATCGAGGTCGACAGCGTCCGGCTCGACGTGCTCCGTCACGATCCGGCGACGCAGCGGATCGAGGAGAGCCACGTGTCCCTTTCGAGAGAGGGCGTCCGTCTGGTCCCGGTCGTGCAGCGGTACGCGTGGCCGAGCGAGCTCGATCTGATGGCGAGGACGGCCGGGCTGCGCCTCAAGGAACGCTGGGCCGACTGGGAGAGACGCCCCTTCGACTCCGGCAGCAACGCCCACGTGTCGGTTTTCGGACGCTGATCCGGGGGGCCGGTGTGCTCAGGAGCGCACCGGATTGCCGAAGCCTCGCAGAGTCCGGTCCGCCCGAGGAGGGTCTTCCCTGCGAGAGATCTGGGCCCCCGCCTGGTTCGCGACAGCCCTGTGCGCGATCGTCCTGGTCGCCACGAGTTTCCGAAACTTCGAGACGGTCGCGCCGGCGTTCTTCAGCTTCCTCCCCGTGGTCTTCTTCCAGATGGCCCGCACGATCCAGAGGCTGTCTCATCGCGTCCAGGAGCTCGAGTCCGCGAGCCGGGCGATGGACGAGACCTGACGCCAGCTCGGTCGAGTGCGGGGGCTGGCTCCGAACGAGACGGGCCGCCGACGCCACGTGGCGCCGACGGCCCGTCGGAGGACCCCCGGTCGGTGAGGGGCCGATGGTTGAGTCCGGTGGTCCTCCCCTGGTCCGCGGCGTCCGCACCGCGCGGACGTCGCGGGGCGCTGCCCGCAGGCTGCGGGCACCGCGGCGTCGGATCGCTACTGGGCGAACACGACGCGGAATGACACGCCGCTACTGGGCGAACACGACGCGGAATGACACGCCGCTACTGGGCGAACACGACGGGGAATCGCACGCGGATGGCGCCATCCGAGTCGCCTTGCTGGGCCGGGAGTTGGGTGATGCCCGCAGCACCGCCGAGCAGGAAGGCCGATCCGGCGACACGGCCCTTCGTGGCGCACTGCACCTGGCCGAGCACCGCGTTTCCGTTCGTGAAGTCGGAGGCGAGCAGGTAGCGCAGACCCAGACCGGGAACGAAGGTCGCGGCGCGACCGACGGGCCGGCCGGCGTCGTCGAAGCCCTTGCAGATCACCCGTGCGCCTTCGCGGCCGGTGTTCGAGAACACCAGGGCGCTGTCGTAGATGAGCGGGGGGTCGGTCGGCTTGGGGGCGATGCGGCGGAAGTCGAGCCCGTCGCGGTCGATCTCGACCACGCTCGCGTCCGCCTCGGTCAGCAGGTCGGCCTGGGCCAGGCTGCCCTGGGCGAGGAAGAGGGTGAAGGCGGCCGCCAGGGCCGTGATGCCACGGGGGCAGGTCCATCGAAAGGTCATCGTGTCGTTCTCCTGGGAGTCCCACACCTCCGAGTCCTCCTGACCGCCCCTTGCGGCCTTCTCGGAAGTCATTCGTGGGAATGATTCCCACACATCGGATCATAACGTGGGAACTTTTCCCACGTCCATCACATTCTTCGCGAAACGCGAAACTTTCTCGTTTCCTTCTTGAAACCAATGAGTTGGACGGCGAGTTGCCGGCCGGGGAGGGGTTCGGGTCCCCTATCCTCCCGAGATGGAGCTTCGAGAGGCCGTCTTCGGGATCGGGCAGGTCGTCCGGCATCGCCACTTCGGGTTCCGGGGCGTCGTGTTCGACGTCGATCCGACCTTCGGGCAAACCGAGGAGTGGTGGCTCTCGATCCCCGAGGCGGTGAGGCCGCGCAAGGATCAGCCCTACTACCACCTGCTCGCCGAGAACGAGAAGACGACCTACGTGGCCTACGTGTCGGAGCAGAACCTGGAGCCCGATCCGTCGGGCCAGCCGATCGGCCATCCCCAGGTCCCCGAGCTCTTCGGAGCACTGCGAGACGGGTTCTATGCCGTGCTTCCGCGTCGGGCGCAGTGATGCGGGGGGCTCCCCTCGGTTCTTGCACCGATCGAGCCCGACGCGATTCCGGCCGACAAGGGGAAGGGGTCCACGAGGCTCCGACACACGTCCCCCCGAAGGACGGATCGATGAACCGCTGGCCTGTTGCACCGCCTGCACGTGCCGTGAAGACGCCCCCTGCTGCGCGCTGGCTGCTCGGGGCCTGCTGCCTGCCGCTCGTGGCGCTCGTGGCGCTCGTGGCGGCCTGCAGCATTCCGCACATCACGCCTCGGGCCGCCGACGACCTGCGGCACCGGGAGCCCGCGTTCACGGCCGCCCCGCCCGGGCATCCCTTTGCCGTCGTCGAGCAGGGCATGGCGACCGGCGACGTCCGGACGGTGCTGGGAAAGCCTTCCTCGCTGAGACGCTATCCGACCATGTGGACCTTCGTGCCGTTCTACACCGGTAGCGAGGAGCGACGCACGGTCTGGAGCTACTCGGGGCAGGGCCGGATCCTGTTCGGGGATCACCCGCGCTCCGGAGAGCTCGAGGTGATCCGGGTCGAGTTCGATCCCGACGAAGATGGGGTCTGAACCACTCGGCCGGCTCGGGGCCCGTCCGGCGCCGTTCAGCGCACGCCGCCTCGCGCCGATACGGAGGGCTGGACCAGGGGCACCACGTCGGGCTCCCGTCCGTCCGGAGATCCCTGGGATGGCGCTGCCATGACGACGACCGCTGCTCCCGAGCAGATCCGCGCCGCGCGCGAGACCCTGCACGCAGCGCCCCGGCAGGAGCGGACCATCGCGCTCGCGACGCTGCTCGCCGGGCTCCTGCTGGCCTGGGGTTGGTCCGTTCGCGAGGAGCTCTACTGGAACGCAGAGCGGGGCGTCGGATACGCGCTCGGCATCATCGGCCTCTGCTGTCTGGTCGCACTGCTCTCGTACTCCCTGCGCAAGCGCCACAGGAGCCTGGCCGGTCTGGGCCTCCTCGCTCCGTGGTTCCGCGTGCACATGCTGCTCGGCATCCTCGGGCCGACGGCGATCGTCTTCCACGCGAACTTCCAGCTCGGCTCCGTCAACAGCAGCGTCGCCCTGCTCAGCATGCTGGCGGTGGCCGGGAGCGGCTACATCGGACGCTTCTTCTACGCGCGCGTCCACCGCGGCCTGTTCGGCGAGCGGCGGGTCGTGGCGGAGCTGATGCGGGACGCCGAAGAGGGCTTCGGCGTCAGCCAGCGCGTCGCCGAGTGGGTCCCGGAGCTGGGCCCGGATTTCGAAGCCTTCGATCGCTGGGCACTCGACCGCAAGCCGTCGGTCACGGGTTCGGCCATCCGCTTCTTCACCATCGGCGGCCGGCGGCGCCGGTTGCACCGCCGCGCGATCCAGGGATTGCGGGCGACGGGCAAGAAGGATCTCTGGTTCCTCGAGGAGGCCGTGAGCGAGCACCTGTGGGCGGCCCAGCGGGTCGCCCAGTTCGGCGCCTGGGAGCGCCTCTTCTCGCTCTGGCACGCGATCCATCTGCCGCTGGCCTTCCTGCTCTTTACCGCGTCGGCGGTCCACGTCGTCGCCGTGCACATGTTCTGATGCGCGCGGCCATCCTCCTCTTCGCGATCGGACTCGGCGCCCTGCCGGCGCGGGGCATCGATCTCGAGACCCTGGTCATGCCGGGCCCGGTCATCGAGGGGCATGCGGACGTCGAAGAGCAGTGCACCAAATGCCATCAGCCCTTCGACCGCGCCTCCGAGGACGCCCTCTGCCTCGAATGCCACGAGGACGTCGGCGCCGACATGCGTGCGGCACAGGGTTTCCACGGCAAGGCGCCCGGGCTCGCGGCGGCGCCCTGCCGCAGCTGCCACACCGATCACGAGGGACGCGCCGCCGACATCGTCGGTCTGAACCCCGCCGTGTTCGACCACGGCCTGACCGACTACCCCCTCCATGGGGCCCACGTCGCCGTGCCCTGCGCGTCCTGCCACACCCCCGACGACAAGCACCGCGACGCCCCGAGCGACTGCATCGCCTGCCACCGGTCCGACGACGTCCACAAGGGCGGCCTCGGCGAGGACTGCGGTTCTTGCCACGAGGACGCGGGCTGGAAACAGGCCTCCTTCGACCACGGCGAGACCGACTTCCCGCTCGAGGGAGCGCACGTCGACGTCGCCTGTCGGCTCTGCCACGCCGACGAGAAGTTCGAGGGCACCCCCCAGGATTGCGCCACCTGCCACGTCCAGGACGACGTCCATCGTCGGCAGTTCGGCACGGTCTGCGGCGATTGCCACGGGGTCGCGAAGTGGGACGAGATCGCCTTCGATCACGACCGCGACACGAAGTTCCGTCTCACCGGCAAGCACGCCAGCGCTGCCTGCGGCACCTGCCACACCGGTCCTCTCTACGATCAGGATCTGCCCAGCGACTGTCTCGGCTGCCACGAGGTGGACGACGTGCACCGCGGGCGCAACGGCAAGGACTGTCAGGACTGCCACGACACGCGGGCCTGGGCCACGATCGACTTCGATCACGACAAGGAGACCGAGTTCCCGCTGCACGGGCTCCATGCCGAGGTCGCCTGCGAGGGCTGTCACCGCGGCAACGTCCACGAGGAGAAGCTCGGGGTCGCCTGCATCGACTGCCATCGCAAGGACGACGTCCACCGCGGAGAGCAGGGCGAGGACTGTGCCCGGTGTCACGGCGAGACGGGCTGGGCCAAGGTCGAGACCTTCGACCACGAGCTCACCCGCTTCCCGCTACTGGGTCTCCATGCGACGGTCGCCTGCGAGGAATGCCACGAGAGCCATCAGTACCAGGCGGCGGAGACGGACTGCTCCTCGTGCCACCGCAAGGACGACGAGCACGAGACGCGCCTGGGCAACGTCTGCGGGCAATGCCACAACCCGAACGGCTGGGGCTTCTGGCGCTTCGATCACACGAAGCAGACGAGCTTCGAGCTGCACGGCGCCCACGACGGCGTGGACTGCACCACCTGCCACGCGGAGCGCGAGCCTCGCACCCTGGAGCTCCCCGGGGACTGCGCGACCTGCCACTTCTCCGACGACGTGCACCGCGGCGGCTTCGGTCGCGACTGCGCCCGCTGCCACAACGACGAGGACTGGAAGAAGGTCCGGATCGGGTCGTAGTCCGGACTCTGGCAAGCCTGTGGGCTCCCGCCGTTGTGGCAGGAGCGACCGACCGGGTCTCAGGCCTCGCCTTCGACCGGCTTGGGGGCAGGCACCACGCGCTTGAGGCGCTCCGGGACGACCGGGGGCTGGGCCTTGCGCTGGTTGGCGACCAGCTGGTCGCGCAGCACGTCGGGGGTCCAGCTGTACATGCTGTCGTTCGCGTGGGTCCCGGACGGCTTCTTGCACATCGCCTCGCGCCGGGCCCAGAGCAGCACGATCGGCTTCTCCAGCTCCTTGGCGATGCGGAGCTCCGTCGCGATCCGCACGCACTCGTCGGTGTGCTCGCCGCAGACGATCACGACCTGCTCGGCGGCGGCGATCTGGGTGTGCGTGCGCCGCTCCCAGGATTCGGTCATCTCGCCACCCTGAGATCCGCCCGAGACCACGAAGACGCCCTGGTTGCCCGAGCTCTCCTGCAGGCGATCGCACAGGTCGCGGTCGTGCTCGAGGTCGTAGGCCACGAAGATGCGATGGGTCACGGTCGCGGCCACCTCGGGTGGAAGGGGGAAACGGGTGGAAGGGGGAAAAGAAAACGCGGGGAGACAGGTTGCCCCGTCTCCCCGCGCTGGATCCGGCTAGCGGCGGAAGCCGCCTCCGCCACCACCACCACCGCCGCCACCGCGGCGGTCCTGGGCCTCGTTCACCCGCAGGGGGCGACCGCCCATGTCGCTGCCGTCGAGGGCGCGGATGGCGTCACTTGCAGCGCTCTCCTCGCTCATCTCCACGAAAGCGAAACCGCGCGCCCGTCCCGTCTCACGGTCTGTGATGACGTTGACGGAGTCGATGCTTCCGTGGCGGCTGAACAGGTCTCGGAGCTCCTGCTCGGTCGCGGAGAAAGGAAGGTTGCCTACATAAATCTTCTTGCTCAAGAACTTGATTCCTCGTGACTCGCGCATTCTGCGTGGCCACGAACTGCTCGGGTCTGGCCTCGGACGGTCCGAGCCCCATTCCGTCGCTTGGGGAAAACCCAGGACCCCTTACGTGGCTGTTTGGCCGCTTCGGAGTCCGGGCTCCGAGGGGTGGATTGGACGGAAGCGGAGGCGCGCCGTAGCGCGCCAGAGAACCGGTCAAAAACCTCTCGAGGCCAACAGGGTAGCGGATCGGGTCGAGCGCGCTCGGAAGCGGCCTAGCGGCCCGCTCCGGCCTCCGTACCCAGGCCCGGCAGCTGCGCGGGCCCCCCGCTGCGTCGGTCCCCCAGGAGCCGGCCCAGATCCTCCAGGATCACGTAGCTGCAGGGCACGATGAACAGCGAGATCGCCGTCGCGAAGACGACACCGAAGCCCAGGGAGACGCCCATCGGGATCAGGAACTGGGCGCCCATGCTGCGCTCGGCCAGCAGCGGCGAGAGCCCGGCGAAGGTGGTCACCGAGGTCAGCACGATCGGTCGGAAGCGGGCGACCCCGGCCTCGCGGACCGCGTCCTGGAGCGACAGCCCCTCGGCGCGCCGCCGATTGATGTAGTGCACGAGCACCAGGCTCGAGTTCACGACCACGCCTGACAGGGCGACCACGCCGAACACGGACATCATGCTGAATCCGACGCCGCGGATCAGGTGGCCGGCGATCGCGCCGACGAGGCCGAAGGGGATCACGGCCATGATGATCAAGGGCTGGCCGTAGGAGCGCAGCGGGATCGCGAGCAGGGCGTAGATCAGGATCAGTGCGAAGCCGTAGTTCCTGGCGAGACCGCCGATCGTCTTCTGCTGCTCGCGCTGCTGGCCCTCGAGCGAGTAGGAGAGCCCGGGGTTCGCCGCCATCAGCGGCGGGAGGAAGTCCGACTCCAGCCCGGCGATGATCTGGTTCGCGTTGGCGCTCCGCTCGTCCACCTCGGCGGTCACGTCGACCACCCGCTGGCGGTCCGCGCGCTTGATCGTGGCATAGCCTCGGCCGCGGTCGGCGCTGGCGACGGCATGGAAGGGCACCTCGCCGCCCTGCGGCGTGCGGATCCGCAGCTCGTCGAGATCGCCGAGTGAGGCGCGACGGGCTTCCGGATAGCGGACCATGACCTTGATGTCGTCGCGTCCTCGCTGGATCCGCTGCGCCTCTTCGCCGTAGAAGGCCTGCCGAACCTGGCGAGCCAGATCTTCGAGGGTCAGGCCCAGGGCCTCGGCCGAGGGCAGGATGTCGAGCTTCAGCTCCTCCTTGCCGTCGCGCCAGGAGTCGGTGATGTCGAAGACGCCCTGCGTCTCGGCGAGCCGTGTCTTCAGCTGGTCGGCGGCGGCCCGCAGCTGCTCCACGTTGGGCGACTTCAGCTCGAAGTAGATCGCCTCGCCCGCCGACATGTAGTCGGCGTTGAAGGTCACCTCCTCCGCACCGGGGATGGCCGCCGTGGCGGCACGCCAGCGGTCGCGCACGGTCTTCGAGGAGAAGCCCGGCGGTCGGTCGTCGCCCCCGGTCAGGGCGAGGACGACGCCACCGAGATGGGTCCCCGTGCTCGCGCCACGCGGCGGCCCTCCCCGGACGGCGGGGTGCTCGCCGACCACCGCGAGCTGGTGCCGCACCAGGGAATCCCCTGCGTCGGTGGTCACCTCGGTATCGAGGTGCGCCTTCACCCGCTCCGCACTGACCTCGAGCTCGCGGACGGCAGCACGCGTCGCTTCGGCCGGGGTCCCGAGCGGCATGGTCACCGACGCGTTGATGTAGTCGCTCTCGATCGAGGGGAAGAAGCTGAAGCTCAGCCAGCCGCTGGCCATGGCGCCGACGGTCAGCATCAGGAGCGAGACGGCCAGGGCGACGGCGGAGTAGCGCCACTCGATCGCCTTCTCGAGGGCGGGGCGATAGCCCTCGTGCGCCAGACGGGAGAGGCTGCCGGCCAACGACGTCTGGATCTTCTTCCATCGGGCCCGGATCGATCCCGGCGGGGGGAGCTTCCCGGGCCCCACCGAAACGTGGTGCCCGAGGTGGGCGGGGAGGATCAGCTGGGACTCGAGCAACGAGAAGAAGAGACAGATCACGACCACGATGCCGATCGTTCCGAAGAAGTCGGCCATCATGCCCGGAGAGAGGATCATCGGAAGGAAGGCGGCGACGGTGGTGAGGACCCCGAAGATCACCGGGACCGCCACCTCCTGGGCGCCGGCGATGGCCGCGGCCAGCGGCTCCTCGGCTCGCTCCTGGTGGGTGTGGATGTTCTCGCCGACCACGATCGCGTCATCGACCAGCAGCCCGAGCACGAGGATGAAGGCGAACAGGGTCAGGACGTCGATCGACAACCCGGCGATCGGGAACGCCCAGAGGGCACCCAGGAACGCGATCGGGACGCCGAGCGCCACCCAGAACGCGAGCCGCAGACGCAGGAAGAGGGCGAGCACGATGAAGACGAGGATGAATCCGCCCCGGCCGTTCTTGATCAGGATGCCGAGCCGGTCGACCAGGTAGTTGGCGTCGTTCTGCCAGACGGTCAGGTGCAGCCCGTCGGGCAGGCGAAGCTTGGCGTTCTCGACGTACTCGAGAACCGTGCCGGCGAGCTCCAGCACGCGCTGATCGCCGACCCGATAGACCTGGATCATCGCCGCCGGCTCGCCGTCGAAGCGGGCGGTCCGCTCGTCCTGCACGAAACCGTCGTCGATTCGGGCCACCTCACCGAGCAGCAGGCGCGTGCCGTCCGGGCGGGTCGAGAGCACGAGCCTCTCGAACTCCTCTCCGTGGTAGGCCTGGCCCTTGGCCCGCAGCAGGATCTCGCCTCCCTGGGTGCGGATCGAGCCGCCGGGCAGATCGAGGCTCGAGCGGCGGATGGCGGAGACGACCTGGTCGAAGGTGAGCCCGTGCCGCCGCAGGGCCTCCTCCGGAACCTCGACGGAGACCTCGTAGTCCCGTGCGCCGGTCAGCTCCACCTGGGTCACTCCCGGCAGGGCGGCGATCTCGTCGCGGATGCGCTCGCCCCAGATGCGCAGCGCGCGCTCGCTGGCCGAGCCGGAGATCGCGAGCTGCAGCACGTTGCGCCGGGTCGAGAAGTGGTTGATGACGGGCTTCTCGGTCTCCGCGGGGAAGGTGCTGATGCCGTCGACCGCGTTCTTGATCTCGGCGAGGGCGCGGTCGACTTCGTAGTCCTCGATCAGCTCCGCCGAGACGCCGCAGCGGCCCTCCGCGGCGCTCGAGGTCACGCGCTCGACGCCTTCGATGCCGTGGATCTCCTCCTCGATGCGGATGCAGACGCCCTCCTCGACCTCCTCGGGTGCCGCGCCGAGGTAGGGCACGGTGATCTGGACGATGTCGATCTCCATGTCCGGGAAGGTCTTCTGGTGGATCGTCGGGATCGCGGCCAGCCCCCCCGCCACGCACAGGAACATCAGCAGGTTGGCGGCGACCGGGTTCTGGGCGAACCACGCGATCGCCCGACTCACCGCGCAGCCCTCCGGGCCGGCGCAGGCGCATTCGACCCACCCTCGACGTCGGCCGACGTCGGTCCGAGCTCGTCCCGGCCGGGCTCGGCGACCCGGACCCGCATACCGTCGATGGCCCCTGGAAGCGGTGTCACGCAGACGCGCTCGCCTTCCTGGAGGCCTTCACCGACGACGATCCGGTCTCTCTCCTGGCGGACCACCTCGACGGTCCGCATCTCGAGCCTCTCGTCCTGCGCGAGAACGAGCAGACGATCGTCGCCGCGCAACGCGGCCCGCGGCAGCAGGAAGGCCCGAGGGACCCGCCGTCCACGGATCTCCGCGCTCACGAAGAGGCCCACCGCGAGGGGCGGCCTCGTCCCGTCTGCGCCGTAGGGGTCCTCGATCCGCGCGACCAACGTGATCATCCGGCTGCGCGCGTCGATCTCGCCCTCGGTCCGCACGATGCGGCCCTGCCAGTGGTGCCGCTCACCCGCGAACTCGGCCTCGAGTCGCACCGAGGGTTGCGAGGACGTGGCGTCGGCGCTGCCCTCCGGCGAGGGCCGATAGCTCAGGGGAAGATCGAGGAAGCGCAGCTCCCGGTCCGGAATCGGCAACCGGACCTCGGCCCAGTCCACGGCGTACAAGCGGGCGACCGGTGTGCCGCGGTTGACGAACTGTCCGACGTCGACGGTCTCACTGCGCACTCGTCCCGCGTAGGGCGCGTGGATCTCGGTACGGGCCAGGTCTCGCTTGGCGTCCGCGAGGCGGACCCGCGCCTCGCGCAGCACCGCCTCGGTGATGCGGTGCTGGTTGTCCGCGTCGTCGATCCGCGCCTGACTCGTCACACCCTGCTCGGCGAGCCGGGCCTGCCGCTCGCGCTCCTTGCGCGCGCGCGCCTCCTCGCTGCTCGCACGGGCCACCGCGGCGCGAGCTCCCTCGAGGGCGGAGCGGGAGTCCGCGGGATCGATGCGCAGGAGCGGATCACCCGCCTCGAAGAAGCCTCCGGAGACGAGAGAGGGGGCCACCCAGACGATCTCGCCCGACAGCTGGGGCACCAACTCGCTCTCCGTGCGCGGCACGACCGTGCCCTGCGTGCGCACGACGAACTCGTAGGGCTCGCTGCGGACGGTGACCACGCGGACGAGGGGGGAGAGCACTTCCGGCGCCCGCGCCTCCGGTGTCGCACGGAGCGAGAGCTGGGCCGCGACCCCGAGACCGCCGAGGCAGAGGATCGCCACAGGAAGCAGGACCTTGCCGGAGGGCCACGTCATGACGGCTCCTCGGCCGACGCGGCGCGGATCCCGCCGGCGGTGAAGCGCACCACGGTCTGGAGCAGGCGCTCGCGCCGGTCCTCCGGCAGACCCTCTCCGGGCTCGACCAGGGAGGAGTCGATCTGGCCGCTCAGGACATGGACCAGCGTGCCGACCGCGAGCTGGAGCAGCAGCGCATGGCGTTCGGGGGCCACGTCCGGGAGGACGCCCTGCAGCGCCGCGCTGAAGCGGGCCAGCACATGCGCCATGAGCTCCGACTTCAGGGAGGCCATCACCTCCGGAGGCTCTGCGTAGAGCCGGGCCGCCACGTGGCGATAGAACGAGCCGCCGGTCTCCGCGTCGCCTTGCAGCTCGAATGCTGGTCGCACCCAGGCGTCGAGGAGGTCCTCGAGCCGGGGCGGTCCCGGGGCGTCGGCGAGGGTCGCTTCGAGCAGCTCGATGCGACGTTGGTTCAGGGAGCTGATCCGTCGCCGTAGGGCGGCCCGCAGCAGCTCTTCCTTCGAGCCGAAGTGGTAGTTGGCGGCCGAGACCGAGGCTCCCGCGGCCCGTGTGACGGCGCGCATCGAGGTGCCGTCGAAGCCGCGATCGGCAAAGAGCAGCTCGGCTGCGTCGAGCAGACGTTGCTTGGTATCGGGGCCCCGACCGGGGGCGGGGTCCGGAAGGGACCGGAGACGCGGGGAGGAGGACAGGGGGGGACCTCGCGAACAGTTGTTTCGAACGGTTGTTCGAAACGTACGTTCGGATCGGTCCTCGCGCCAGTCCCGCCCGCCTCGCCCCTAGACCCCGCCGAGCCAGGCCGAGAGCACCCCGACGCCCCCCACCAGGCATCCGAAGAAGGCCACGGCCCCGCCGGCGGCCCCGATCCAGCAGGGCGGCAGGACCCGGTCGAGCTGCGGAGCGTCGAGGCGATGGTGGAGAGGAAAGGGATGGACCCACCAGGCCGGGGGCAGAGCGCCCTGCTCCAGCAGGCAACGCCGCAGCCGGACGTGATAGACGAGAGCGCCCGGGACCCCTACGCCGAGGCCGAGGACGGCGCACGCGAGGGCGACCTGCATGAGCACGAACCAGGGCACCCATGCGAAAGCGGCCAGGCCTCCCACGAGTGCGAGCAGCACGCCGATCTCGATCACCCCGGGGTCATCGGAGCTGCGGTCCCGGTGCTGAAGGGCGCCGCGCGGTGCACAAGGAGAACGCCCCGCCGGAGGCCGTCTCCGTCGGGGCGTTCCAAGGTGGGTTCCGAAAGCGAGCTTCCGAAGGCCCTACCCCATGTTCCGGATCGGAGCGAAGGCCACCACGTCGTCGATCGTGGCCGCGCTGCCGAGGCCGTGGCCGGGCAGCGCCTGCCCGAAGCGCCCGAGGTCGTTGTGCAGGGCCATGTAGTTGGCGACCACCGCCTCGGCCAGCAGATCCACGTTGCTCGCGATCCGCGTGGCCGACGTCTCGACCGAGCCGTTCGGGCGGAAGTAGCCGATCTGGGCCTTCTCGGGCCCGGTCAGCTGCGGGCGGCCCGCCGGGTCGTAGACCAGCATGAAGGTGGCGGCGGTCGTCGAGCGATCGCCCCGCCAGATCAGCTTGCCACGGCCCTGCTGGGAGTTGTCCATGTTGCCGTCACTGAACACCGAGCCGTCGCTGAACACGTAGAGGCAGACCGGCTGGCCCACCCGCGCGGCGTACTCGAGGATGCCGCCCATGCACTGGCCGGCCTGGAAGTCGCGGACCTCGCCCGTGGCGCGGGTGCTGTCGTGGTAGTCGTAGCCACCCATCTCGACCGTGCCCGCGCCGGCGAAGCCGTTCACGCAGAGCTTCATCACCGCCGCCGTCTTCTCGAACTTCGAGTTGTTCAGCTCGTTCGCGGTGAAGATGCTGTTGTTGTTGCCGACGATGACCGGGTCCACCTCC
>JAJDAR010000125.1 GCA_029261775.1 Deltaproteobacteria bacterium
CGTGACGATCATCGGCGACATCGCCCACTCGAGGGTGGCGCGCTCCAACATCTACGGCTTCCTCAAGATGGGAGCCGAGGTCCGTGTCGCCGCTCCGCCG
This sequence comes from Deltaproteobacteria bacterium, assembly GCA_029261775.1. Classification (GTDB taxonomy): domain Bacteria; phylum Myxococcota_A; class UBA9160; order UBA9160; family UBA6930. Next base: position 101 of record JAJDAR010000125.1, read on the forward strand.
ACCATGATCCCCGCAAACGTCGAGGTCCTCGGGGTCAAGGCCTTCGGCGCGCTGCGCGAGGCCCTCGACGGGGCGGACGTCGTGATGGCCCTGCGCATCCAGCGCGAGCGCCTGGCCGGTGCCTGCTTCCCGAGCGTCCGGGAGTACTCGAACACCTTCGGCCTCGACCGCGCGAAGCTTCGCTTCGCCAAGGACGACGCCATCGTCATGCACCCGGGGCCGGTGAATCGAGGGGTGGAGCTCGCGCATGACCTCGCCGACCACCGGCCCAGCGTGATCCTCGACCAGGTTCGCAACGGCGTCGCCCTGCGCATGGCCGTGCTCTATCTGCTCGCAGGTCGCAAACCCCGGGATCGCGCCGCGGTCGCAGCTGAGCAGCCGCGGGATCGCTCGCAGCAAGGAGAGGCCTAGATGGGACGCGTGTGGATTCGCGGGGGGCGGGTGCTCGACCCGGCCTCCGGCCGGGACGAGGTGGCCGACGTGCTGCTCGAGGACGGCCGGGTGGCCGCCGTGGGCGGCGACGTGGAGGCGCCCGACGCCGAGGTGCTGGACGCCACGGGCTGCTGGGTCACGCCGGGCCTGATCGACATCCACACCCACCTGCGCGAGCCCGGACAGGAGTACAAGGAGGACATCGCCTCGGGGGGCCGGGCCGCCGCCGCGGGTGGCTTCACGGCCGTCGCGTGCATGGCCAACACCCACCCGGTCAACGACGACCCGGCCATCACCGACTACATCCTCGATCGCGCCCGTGAGGATTGCCCCGTCCACGTCTACCCGGTGGCTGCGGCCACGAAGGGGCTGAAGGGCGAGGTGATGACCGAGATGGTCGCGTTGGTCGAAGCGGGGGCGGTCGCCTTCAGCGACGACGGCGCCACGATCATGAACAGCGACATGCAGCGGCGCGTGTTCGAGTACTCACGCCTCGTGGGGAAGCCGGTGATGGTCCATGCCGAGGACCTGAGCCTGGTTCGCGACGGGGTGGTGAACGAAGGCCCGGTGTCGACGAGACTCGGACTGCCCGGGAACCCGGCCGTGGCCGAGACGGTCCACGTGGCGCGGGACATCCAGCTGGCAGCGCTCACCGGCGCCCACCTGCACGTCGGTCACGTCTCGACCGCCGGTGCCGTCTCGCTGATCCGGGAGGCACGCGAGCGGGGCCTGCACGTGACGGCCGAGGTCACGCCGCACCATCTGGCGCTCACCGACGAGGCGACCCTCGGCTACGACACGAACACGAAGATGGCTCCTCCGCTCCGCAGCCGTGCGGACGTCGAGGCCTGCCGCCTCGGCCTGGCCGACGGCACGCTGGACGCCATCGCCACGGATCACGCCCCTCATGCGGTGCACGAGAAGGAGGTCGAATTCACCGAGGCTCCCTGCGGCGTCCTGGGCTTCGAGACCGCCTATCCCGTGGTGATGGACCTCGTGCGCAGCGGCGAGATCACGCCCATGGGGCTGATCGCCTCGCTGACGCTGAACCCCGCTCGGGTGTTCCAGCTGCCCGGCGGCCGCCTCGAGCGCGGCGCGCCGGGCGACGTCTCCGTCCTGGATCCCGATCGGAACTGGGTGTACGACCCGGCCAAGGGCTACTCGAAGAGCCGCAACTCGCCCTGGGCGGGTCAGGAGATGGTCGGACGGCCCGTCGCGACGTTCGTGAACGGTGCGCTCGTCTACCACGTCGATCGAGGAGTGCTCGTTCCGTGACCCTTGCACCGCCCCGCGCCGCCCGGCTGGCCCTGGCCGACGGCACCGTCTACCGCGGCATCGCGCATGGCGCCGTCGCCGTGGCCGCCGGCGAGGTCTGCTTCAACACCAGCATGACGGGCTACCAGGAGATCCTGACCGACCCGTCCTACGCCGGGCAGCTCGTGACCATGACCTACACGCAGATCGGCAACGTCGGGACGAACCCGGAGGACGACGAGGCCGATCACCCCTTCCTGAGGGGCTTCATCGTCAAGGAGCTCTTCGATACGCCCTCGAACTGGAGGGCCCGCGAGGGCATCGGCGCCTTTCTCGAGAGAGAGGGCGTGCCCGCGATCTCCGGCCTCGACACCCGCGCCCTGGTCCGGCGGATCCGCGATCGGGGCTTCCAGAACGGCGTGCTCAGCACCGATCCGGGCTTCCAGGACGACGCCGAGCTGGTGGCGCGCGCCCGCCAGGTGCCGTCCCTCGAGGCTCAGGACCTGGTGGCCGAGGTGACCTGTAGCAAGAGCTACCGCTGGACGGACGGTGGTTGGGCCGGAGTCTCCGGTCAGCTGCCATCCGCGCCGGCTCCGGACCCGCGGCTGCGGGTCGTCGCCTACGACTTCGGCGTGAAGCGAAACATCCTGCGGCTGCTCGTGGACAACGGATTCGACGTGACCGTCGTCCCGGCGCGCACCTCCGCCGCGGAGGTCCGCGCGCTCTCCCCCGACGCGGTGTTCCTGTCGAACGGGCCGGGGGACCCGGCGGCCGTCGAGGGCGTCCGGGAGCACGTGCGCGAGTTGTCCCAGGAACTCCCGATGTTCGGCATCTGCCTCGGGCACCAGATCCTCGGTCTCGCGCTCGGGGGCCGCACGCGAAAGCTCAAGTTCGGCCACCACGGGGGCAACCAGCCCGGCAAGGACCTGGCCACCGGCAAGGTGGCGATCTGCGCAGAGAACCACGGGTACGCCGTCGAGGCCGACAGCCTGCGCGATGCTGGCGAGCCCGTGGAGATCACCCACGTGAACCTGAACGACGACACGGTCGAGGGCCTGGCGCACTCCGAGCGCCCGCTCTTCTCCGTCCAGTACCACCCGGAGGCCTCTCCGGGTCCCCACGACGTCCGCTACTTCTTCGATCGCTTCCGCGAGATGACCTTGCGGCATCGCGCGGGCGAGACGGTGAGCGGCGCGCAGATCGCCAAGGGAAGCTGATGCCGAAGCGGACCGACATCTCCACGATCCTGGTCATCGGCTCGGGTCCGATCGTGATCGGGCAGGCCTGCGAGTTCGACTACTCCGGGACCCAGGCCTGCAAGGCCCTGCGCGAAGAGGGCTACCGGGTCGTGCTGGTCAACTCGAACCCGGCCACCATCATGACCGACCCGGAGACCGCGGATCGGACCTACATCGAGCCGATGACGGTGCCGATGGTCGAGAAGATCATCGCGGCCGAGCGCCCCGATGCCCTGCTCCCGACGATCGGTGGCCAGACGGCCTTGAACCTGGCCGTCGAGCTCGCCGAGCAGGGCATCCTCGCGCGCTACGGGGTCCAGCTGATCGGCGCCAACCTCGAGGCCATCCTCAAGGCAGAGGACCGCGACAAGTTCCGCACGGCCATGCAGGCGATCGGGCTCGAGCTTCCCGCGGCGGGCTACGCGCGCTCCCTCGCGGACGCGCGCGAGATCCTGAAGCACACGGGCCTGCCGTCGATCATCCGACCCAGCTTCACGCTGGGCGGCGCCGGTGGCAGCGTCGCGGAGACCGACGAGGAGTTCGACGAGCGCGTGGACTGGGCGCTGCGCCAGTCGCCCCGCCACGAGTGCATGATCGAGCAGAGTGTGCTCGGCTGGAAGGAGTACGAGCTCGAGGTGATGCGCGACACCGCGGACAACGTCGTGATCATCTGCTCGATCGAGAACTTCGACGCGATGGGTGTGCACACCGGGGACTCGATCACGGTTGCGCCGGCCCAGACGCTGACCGATCGCGAGTACCAGGCGATGCGGGATGCGGCGATCGCGATCATCCGAGAGATCGGCGTGGACACCGGGGGCTCGAACATCCAGTTCGGCGTCAACCCGGAGGACGGCGCGATCGTCGTGATCGAGATGAACCCGCGGGTCTCGCGCTCCTCGGCCCTGGCTTCGAAGGCGACGGGCTTCCCGATCGCCAAGATCGCCGCGAAGCTGGCGGTCGGGTACACGCTCGACGAGATCCCGAACGACATCACGCGGGAGACACCGGCCAGCTTCGAACCCACCATCGACTACGTGGTCACGAAGGTGCCGCGCTTCACCTTCGAGAAATTCCCGGACGCCGACAACCTGCTCACGACGCAGATGAAGAGCGTCGGCGAGGCGATGGCGATCGGCCGGACCTTCAAGGAGAGCTTCCACAAGGCGCTCCGTTCCCTCGAGGTGGGCCACGCGGGGCTCGAGCGGCCCGCGGTGCCCGAGGGTCAGGAGGGCCTGGAGGCGCTCTGGCGCATGATCGACCAGCCCCGGCCGGGCCGGCCCTGGGCCCTCGCCGAGGCCCTGCGTCGAGGTGTGTCCCAGGAGGAGCTCCACGAGCGCTCCCACATCGATCCCTGGTTCCTGCGCAACCTGGCGGAGCTGGTGGACATGGAGCGCGGGCTCGAGGCGGCCTCGGTAGAGCAGCGCGTGGCCTGGCTGCGGCCGGCCAAGCAGGCCGGGTTCTCGGACGCGCGGCTGGCCGCGCTCTGGAATCTCGACGAGGCGGCGGTCCGCGAGCTGCGGAAGCGCGAAGGCGTGGTGCCGGTCTACAAGCGTGTGGACACCTGCGGCGCCGAGTTCGAGGCGCACACGCCGTACCTCTACTCGACCTACGAGGACGAGTGCGAAGCAGAGCCGACCGACCGCCGCAAGATCATGATCCTCGGCGGCGGGCCGAACCGCATCGGCCAGGGCATCGAGTTCGACTACTGCTGTGTCCACGCCGCCTTCGCCCTCCGCGAGGCGGGCTTCGAGACGATCATGGTCAACTGCAATCCGGAGACGGTCTCGACCGACTACGACACCAGCGACCGGCTCTACTTCGAGCCCCTGACCTTCGAGGACGTGTTGTCGATCGCGGAGCTGGAGAAGCCGGAAGGTGTGATCGTCCAGTTCGGCGGGCAGACCCCGCTCAAGCTCGCGATGGCGCTGGAGCAGGCTGGCGTGCCGATCCTCGGCACACCTCCCGAGGCAATCGATCGCGCGGAGGATCGCGAGCGCTTCGACGTCGTGCTCGAGAAGCTGCAGCTGCGGCGTCCGGCGTCGGGCATCGCGCGCAGCTTCAAGGAGGCCGCGGATGCGGCCGCCCGCATCGGCTACCCGGTGCTCGTCCGGCCCTCCTACGTGCTCGGCGGCCGGGCCATGGAGATCGTCCACGACGAGGCGAGCCTGGCCAACTACATGCGCTTTGCGGTCAAAGCCTCGCCCGAGAGACCCGTGCTCGTCGATGACTTCCTCGCCGACGCGATCGAGGTCGACGTGGACGCCATTTCGGACGGAGACCTGGTGGTGATCGGCGCCGTGATGGAGCACATCGAAGAAGCGGGTGTGCACTCCGGCGACAGCGCTTGCTCGATTCCTCCCTTCTCGCTGCCCCAGACCGTGATCGACGAGATCATCGAGTCGACCCGTCGGCTCGCCCGCGAGCTGGGTGTGCGGGGACTGATGAACGTGCAGTACGCCGTGAAGGAGGGCGAAGTCTTCGTCCTCGAGGTGAATCCCCGCGCTTCGCGCACGATCCCCTTCGTGTCGAAGGCGATCGGGCGACCCCTCGCGAAGCTCGCTTCGCTGGTGATGGCCGGGCAGACCCTCACCGAGCTGGGCTTCACGGAGGAGATCTGGCCCAAGCACTTCTCGGTCAAGGAGGCCGTCTTCCCCTTCGTGAAGTTCCCGGGCGTCGACACCGTGCTCGGGCCCGAGATGAAGAGCACCGGCGAGGTGATGGGCATCGACAGCGACTTCGGTCGGGCCTACGCGAAGGCGCAGATCGAAGCGGGCAACAAGATTCCCGAGAGCGGCCGGGTGCTGGTCTCGGTCAAGAAGCAGGATCGCGGCAAGATCGGAGAGGCCATCCAGGAGTTCCACGACGCCGATTTCGAGTTCCTCGCGACCCCCGGGACGGCGCGGGTGATCGAGGCGCTGGGCCTGCCCGTCGAAGCGGTCGCGAAGGTGGGCGAGGGCCATCCCAACGTGGTCGAGCGCATCGAGGCCGGCGACGTCGATCTGGTCCTGAACACCGTCGAGCAGGACCCGGTGGCCGTGCGCGACTCCTTCTCGATCCGGCGCGCGGCGCTCAATCGCGGGGTTCCCTACTTCACGACCCTGGCCGCGCTGCGGGCTGCGGCCGGGGCCATCCGCGCCCTGCGCCAGAGCTCGATCGGCGTGAAGGCGCTTCAGGACGTGCACCCCGCCTCAGAGGATCGCTAGCTCGGGGGTCCCGGCGCGCCCGGGGCTAAGCTCCCGTCCGTGGCCTGGGAGCAGGCACGGGAGGCGCCGTCGATGGCGTCGGAGCGGGCACGGGAGGCGCCGTCCTTGGCGTGGGACCAGGCACTGGAGGCGATCCGCAAGCCGCTGCGCTTTGCCGCGGCCGACGGCTTCGCGCGCGCGGATCGCGTCAAGGGGCTGGAGGCCAGCCTTCGCGGCGCGGTCGAGCGCGCCCAGACGCTGGCGATCCCCCCGGACCTTCGTCTCACCCTGACGGGCATCGCCGACCTGTTCGCGGAGCCGCTCGAGGGAGACGCGCGGCGCGCGGCCGTCGAGCGGGCGCTCGAGCGGCTCGAGCCCCTGGCCGAGCCGGCCTTCGCCGATGCGCTGATCGGCCGCCGTCTCGACGTGCTGCCCGGCGTCGGCGGTCGACGCGCCGACGGCCTGGCGAAGCGCGGCCTGCGCACGATCGTGGACCTCCTGTTCCATCTGCCCAACCGCTACGACGACCGCCGCGATCGGCTGCCGGTGGGCGGCCTCGAGGTGGGCCGACGGGCGACCTTCGTGGCCGAGGTGCTGGTCGCCGACTTCGTTCCGATGCGGGGCCGCGCGCGGCGCGGTCGCCTCTTCCAGGCGGTCGTCGGCGACGGGACGGGAACGGTCACGCTCAAGTGGTTCCGGGGCGGCGAGTCTCTCCAGCGCACCGTCCAGAAGGGCGCGCGGCTGCTCGTGACTGGCGACGTACGCCGCTACCGCTTCCAGAAGGAGATCACGCATCCCGAGGTCGATCTCCTCTCCGAGGAGGGGCCGGCCGACTCCGGCGACGAGTTGGTCCCCGACTATCCGGTGCCCGAGGGTGTGCCGCCGCGCACCTTCCGGCGGCTGGTCGCGATGGCGGTCGAGCACTACGCCGACCTCGTTCCGAGCACGCTGCCGGCGCGTCTGGTCGCAGAGCGTGGCCTGCCGCCGACGCCCGAGGCCCTCCGGCAGATCCACCAGCCCGCACCGGACGCCGATCTCGAAGCGCTCCGGGAGCGCACGACCGCAGCGCACGAGAGACTGGTCCTCGAGGAGCTCTACCTGCTGGAGGTCGGCCTGGCGCTGCGCCGGGCCGAGCGCGCGCGCGAGCCGGGCATCGCCCTCGAGCCGCCCCCCGCCGCGCTGGCTGCGGCCGAGGCCGGACTGCCCTTCACCTTGACCGGGGCCCAGCGGCGGGCGTGGGCTGAGATCCAGCGCGATCTGGCCCGACCCCACCCGATGCACCGCTTGCTCCAGGGCGACGTGGGCAGCGGCAAGACCGCCGTCGCCGCGTTGGCGGCCGTGGCGGCGGCCCGCGCCGGGCACCAGAGCGCGCTCATGGCGCCGACGGAGCTGCTGGCCGAGCAGCACGAGCGGACGCTCCGCCCGCTGCTCGAGCACTCGGGCTTGCGTCTCGGGCTGCTGACCTCCTCGGCGCCGGACGCCGTGAGCGTGCGCGAGGCGGCGGCGCGGGGCGAGCTGGATCTCGTCGTGGGAACCCATGCCCTGGTCCAGGCGGACGTGGCCTTCGCGCGGCTCGCCCTCGTGGTGATCGACGAGCAGCATCGCTTCGGCGTGCTGCAGCGCGCAGCACTTGCGGCGAAGACGCCGGGTCGGCTCCAGCCCCATGCCCTGGTCATGACCGCCACCCCGATCCCGCGCAGCCTCGCCCTCACGCTCTACGGGGATCTCGATCTGTCGGTGATCGACGAGCTGCCGCCGGGTCGCAGCCCTGTCACCACCCGGCTGCTGCGGGAGGGGGAGGGAGAGCAGGTCTTCCGGCTCGTGCGCGAGACCCTCACGCGGGGTGAGCAGGTCTACGTCGTGTATCCGCTGGTCGAGGAGTCGGAGAAGATCGATCTCCGCGCGGCCACCGAGAGCACGGAGAAGATCCGGGCCGCCTTGCCCGGCGTCCCGGTCGACCTGGTGCACGGGCGCCTCGACGCGACGGAACGGGCGACCGCCATGGCCCGCTTCCGTTCCGGTGAGACGCAGCTGCTGGTCTCGACCACGGTGATCGAGGTCGGGGTGGACGTGCCGAACGCCACACTGATGGTCGTCGAGCACGCCGAGCGTTTCGGCCTGGCCCAGCTGCATCAGCTCCGGGGCAGGGTGGGGCGAGGCGAGCGGCCCGGCACCTGCGTGCTGGTGGCGCGGGGCGGCGGTGAGGACAGCGAAGCCCGTCTTCGCGCCATGCTCGAGACGACCGACGGCTTCCGCATTGCCGATGCCGACCTGCGGATCCGAGGGCCCGGGGAGTTCCTCGGGACCCGCCAGAGCGGCAAGCTGCCCGACCTGCGCTTCGCCGATCTCGTGCGCGACGCGCGGCTCGTGTCGGTGGCCCGCGAGGCCGCCCACGAGGCCGTGGAAGCGGACCCGGGGCTGCGGCGTGCCCCCGCGCTGGCCCGGGCCGTTCGCACGCGATGGGGGGACCGGCTGGCCCTGGTCGGCGTCGGCTAGGCAGGGGCGCTTCAACGAGGGCCGCCGGGCCGCCGAAGAGAAGGGGGGAGGACCGATGAAGACGTTCGGAATCGCCCTGCTCGCGCTCTTGCTGGCCTCGGCCGCCGGCGGCTTCTGGCTGTCGGAGCGCGGGGTCGTCGACCTCGGTTTCCTCACGGACGGGTGGCAGGGCTCGACCGCGCGCGCCGTGCCGACCCGGGTCGTCTACCAGTACGTCGATGCGAAGGGGGCGGTCCGCTTCGTCGACCGCCTCGAGGATGTGCCCGAGGCGAAGCGGGCGACGGCGGGGCGGGTCGAGATGGCGGGCCCGGCGCCCGGCGAGGCCCGGTCCACCGCCCGCGTCGCACGCGGAGGGCCAAGGGTCGTCATGTACTCGTCCCCGAGTTGCCACGCCTGCGACGAGGCCAAGGCCTGGTTCGGGCGGCGGGGTGTGGCCTACACCGAGCTCGACATCCGCTCTCCAGAGGCGCGCGAGCAGCTGCGGGGGCGCGTGTCGTGGCAGGCCACACCCACGATCGACATCGACGGACAGCTCGTGATCGGCTTCGATCCCGGTCGTCTGGAGGAGCTGCTCGGGGGGTGAGGCGAGTGCCGCCGCGGTCCGGGCTTGACTCCCTCCGACGTCCCTCCGATACTCCCCCCTGTGCACGTGACCGCCGCCAGCCTGCTCTCCCTCGGCCTGCTCCTTTGCAGGGCGGGAGAGCCTCGCTAGCGCCGCACCACGCGCGTCTCGCGAAACCCTCTCCCGCCTGACCGGCCGGAGAGGGTTTCGTGCCTCTGGACAAGGGTTGTCCGCTCCGGCCGCCAGGCACCCAGGAGCCACGACCCATGTCTTCCGAACCCTCGAAGGGCGCCGCGGCGGCGATCGACGTCGCCTTCCAAGCCGGGGCCGACCCCGCCCGCGCCGCTGTCCAGCCGCGCCGGATCACGATCTTCGACACCACCCTCCGCGACGGGGAGCAGACCGCGGGCGTCTGCTTCTCCGCCGCCGACAAGGTCGAGATCGCGCTCGCCCTGGCATCCCTGGGCGTGGACGTGATCGAGGCCGGCTTCCCGGTGAGCTCGTCCGCCGAGGCGCGGGCCGTGCAGGAGGTCGCGGCGCACGTGCGCGGCGCCGCGGTGTGCGCGCTGGCCCGCGCCGTGCCGAAGGACGTGGCCGCCGCAGGCGACGCCATCCGGCACGCCGAGGCGCCGCGGCTCCACGTCTTCGTGAACGCGAGTGACATGCAGCTGGCCCACCAGCTCCACAAGACCCGCGAGCAGGTCGTGGAGATGGCGGCCGCGATGGTGCGGAGCGCCCGGGAGTTCACCGACGACGTC
>JAJDAR010000126.1 GCA_029261775.1 Deltaproteobacteria bacterium
TACCCGCGTACAACGAAAACCCCGCTGGAATCCGGGCAAGGCCTTGGCCCTCCGGTAGGCCATCGCACAGCGGGCCCGTGTACTCGAATCCAACCGCCAAACGACCACGGAAGGGAATCAGCGCTCCGTCTTCAATCAGACCGTGGTACTGGAGCGTTCCATGCTCGAGATCGCCGTGGCGCCATTCGCCCGACAACTCGCGCCCATCCGGGAGCTGACACCAATTCTTCCCGTGCGGCCGCCCCTGGTCGTCGAACCTGGAAAGGCCGCATCGGGCCTCGTCCTTGAATGCCCAGTACTCATAAGCGACGGGCGGCTCCATAAAGCGCCACGTCAGTCCGCCCTCTCCCAGCTCTTCACCACGACTCTTGCAGGAGCGTGAATCTGCTCGACGCTCGAGTGCCGCATCAGGCGCCTCGACCATCTCGCAGTCCACCAACTCCGTCTCGCAGGAGGCGGAACAAGCGTCGAGTGATGAGGCCGCCTTTTTTTCGTCGGCGTGCGAGCCGCATGCACGGAGGCAACTCAGATAGTGGAGTGAGCATGCGGAAGCTCTGCCCTCCTCGCCGAGGCCGGCTTTCTCCGCAGAGGCCGCGATGGAAGCGACGAACGTCAGGAGAGCGCAGCAAGCAACAACGGATGGCTGGAGAGTTTGCGCTCGTCCCGTGCGGCGTTGTCGATCATCCCGACCCATGGTCCTCCCCATGCGGTTTCGTTGGCCATATGCCGCGACAGAACCAGCAAGCGTCGGTCTCGCGAGGCTCGTCGGGCCAGAGGTCTGCGACCCATGTGCAGACGGAATACCGATGTGGCCAATGATCCAAGACGCGGGAGTGAAACAAGTCGACCCCATGCGCCAAGCCGAGAGCCGATGAGATTCGGACCCGCTCGAAGAAACGTGACGATCTCACCCGCACGGCGCACTCAGGATGGCAGGCGATTCGAATTCGTGCACTCGAGATCCGACCTCGAAGTGGACTCATCAGGGGCGCGGTTCGCTGTGAGAAGTCCCCTGCCAAAGGCACAAACATCCCCCCGAATCGCTCAATCGGGGATGGTGACAGTCAGGACGCAGGCAACCTCGGGTTCCGGTGCCCCACAAATGGTGCAACTCGCGGGGTTTCCCTGAGCGATACAAGCGCCCGTCGTCAACTGGGTTTTGGTTCGCTCGATCTCCCAGTCATCGCCGAGGACAGTGTCCTCGGCCGGCGCGCACTGCCAGGTCTGCTGGCAAAGGACATTGGTCTGGATGAAGGTCGTCCTCTCCCACCTCCCCTGCATCTCAAGGAGCTCCCCGGCGCCCGCTGCACTGACCCACATCAGGGTTCCGGCGGCCAACGCGATCAACGTGCGACAAGAAGACAAGTCAAGATCCCTCCCAGCACTCGGTGGTTCCTTGTAAAGGCACCGTTATCAAAGCCGGATTCAAAATCTGAGTTTGGTTTCCAGGGGTCAGGACCTCGGCCTTCTCGGCGACGACTCTGGCCCTTCCCCACCCGCCGCGGCAACGACCTCGCCCAGTGCGAGATGGAGTGCTCTGATTGCGTTCGCCTACTCGAAGATCGCCACCTCGCCGGTGCACCAGCGTTCGACTGAGCCGTTCTCCTCCAACCACTTGCTGAGCGTGTAGCCGCGAGGAAGCGGTGTCGGTATCGGCCCGGGCGAATACTTGGGGCAACGGCACGCATCGCGCGGGTTATCGACGTGGCAGATGGGGTTGACTTCTCGTCCGTTCATAACGACAAGGCATTTCGCATCAGTCACTACGCAGAGATGCTTGCCCGCAGGAACCATGGGCCGCTGGCCCCCAGGGCCAGTTACGAGCCGTGCAACTCGGTTGGAGCCCTTCGGCTTCGAGGTGGATTCGGGGCGCTGGGCCATTTTCTCTGAGATCGACGGTGCAAAGAACTTCGCTCCCCCGTAGGTCGTGTTTAGGACGATGGTGATGGGCTCGTTTCCGTCCCTTGCGCACGTGGCGTAGACCCCTCCCGGGCCAAGCTCGGTGCCGACATCCAAGGGCTTGCGACAAGTGGCCCCCGTGATCTCTGGGGCTTGCGTGACGCTGGTCGTAGTGACGTTTCCGGCCGGCCGGAACTTGTACTCGACAACGAGTGTAGACCCGTTGACACTGCCCAGGATGTAGGGACCGGGGGATCGGCGACATGCCGACCAGGCGGCGACGATCTCCGGGGCGACGGTCGCCCTTATGAGCTGCTCGAACCCGTCGTCGCTGAGAGCGCCGCTTCCTGCGTCGCACAGTTCGTCCGCCAACGAATACGCGGAGGACCTGTTCCTGCCGAAGGTTCCTCCGAACCCGGCATACGAGCCGCCGAGTTGTGTGTCTGAGCCTCTTCCTTCTTGCTCACTAACGTTCCGACAGAACTCACGCTCGTACGTGGAACGGAGATCGCGACCTCTCGTCCACTCGTAGCTGTTGTACACCCCTTGACTAAGGATCTGGGCGCACTCATCAGCCGCTGCCCCGGCGCCGAGGAAGAGATGGGAGGAAAGGACTAGAGAACCGAGGAGAGCCTTTCTCGCTCGAGGTGCGAGCATGGCGGCCCCTCGAGGATTAGCCACTCCAGACATATCTTTTCTCCTACGTCGCGGTCTGCAACTCAATTTCCGAGAACCTTCCCGATCAGCAGATGATTCCGCGGCAAGCTCCCTTGAGCAAGTAGGAGGGTTCGGCCGGGAGGTGAGGGGTGACGTTGGTGACCCCATGCGCCTCAGGCTACAACTCGGCCACAGAGGCAACCCCAAGCAGTCTCGGGACTAGTCTTCGAAGGGCCCTCGCCCCAGCAATTTAACGGCGAGGCCCTGCGCGAGTGCCTCTACTGCACCGAAGGCCTAGCCCCCCCCCCACGCTCGACCGCTACGCCGGCCGCCGCCCGGCAATGGTACGCGCGCTCGGGATCGCGAGGGAAGAAGCCATCTCGGAGCCGCTCGGCGGGGGATCGTGTCGCCCGGGGCATCGTCGCGAAGAAGAGGGTCGAATCGACAGGAGGCCTTTGGCGGCACGGGTTTCCCTGCGGCTGAAATGGCGGGACCGAGGCCTGAGTTCAACCTGGGGGCGGCGGGCTCAGCGCCTCGCCCACTACCGGAGAGGGGCCGGATAGGGCCGTCTGGCGTGACCGGTGCATCCCGGTTCCGCCCATTGCACCCCCTCGCACGCCCGCTCGTGCAAGTACGCGCCGCCTAACGCTTCTTCCGGCGACTGAAAATGCGGGTGTCGCCAGTTCGATTCTGGCCTGGGCCACCACCTCTCACGCCGTCGTCCCGGTCGCGGACCCGCTGGGCCAGCGCAACCGGCGCCCAGCCCAGCCCTCTCAGTTCGGCGGGTCCGGCGCCACCTCTTCGGCATAGCCGAGTGCGCGGAGCTGCTCGATCGTCTCCTCGTCGAGCTCGGGCTGACGATCGCCGGCGGCGGATGGGGCCGAGGCCCGAGCCCGCTGCCTCGAGAGCTCCGCCTCGAGGGTGGCCAGCAGACGCTGAGCGACGTCGGGGTGCTCCGCCAGGACGTCGCGCAGCTCGCCGGGATCCCGCTCACGTTCATAGAGCCGTTGCGAGCCATCCTCGGACCGGACGAACTTCCAGCGCGGGGTCGTCACCGCGTATTCCGTCGGGAGGCCCACGTCCGACCTCATCTGGTCGGTGCTGCGACTCACGACCGCACGGCGGCCCTCGGGCTCGGCGAGGACGTCGGCTCCCGAGGCCTGGGCGAGCCAGGTCTCGGCGCCGGGAAGGGGGGCAAGACCCAGCAGCGTCGGCAGCACGTCCACCGTGGCCACGAGACCGCCGACCCGGCGCGCAGCGACACCCGGCACGCGCACCATCAAGGGCGCACGCAGATCCTCCTCCCAGATCTCGCCGTGGCCGAAGATCTCACGCTCTCCGATGGCTTCGCCGTGGTCTCCGACGACCACCACCGCTGTCCGTGACCATCGATCTCGCGCTCGCAGGTGGTCGAGCAGACGGCCCAGCTGGGCGTCCATGTACAAGATCTCGGCGTCGTAGCGGGAAACGCGGTTCGCGACACGGAGCACCGTGCCGGTTCGGGTGGCCACGAGGTCGGGGACCTGCCTGGCGCGCAGGCGCGCCGCCAGGGCCTCGTCGGGCTCGAAGGCCTGATCGAAGGGTGGCGGTGCCGTGTAGGGCGTGTGGGGGTCGAAGAGGTGAACCCAGAGGAAGAACGGCGCGTCGTTGTCCGTGAGCCATCCGATGGCGGCATCCACCGTGTTCGCTGCCAGTCGCTTCGCCTCGCGCCCCTCGTCGAAGAGGTCGAAGCCGCTCTGGATCCCACTATGCCTCTTGAGCGGAGTGGCACTGACGAACGCCGCGGTGCGCAGCCCGGCGGACCGGGCGAACTCGGCGAAGGGCACCGAGCGCGGGCCAGAGGAGAACCGCACGCCGTTCTTCTGGATCCCGTGCTCCATGGGCTCGAGCATCGTGAACAGCGAGACGTGGCTCGGCGCGGTGAGCGCCATCGGAACGACGTAGCGGTCGAACACGAGCGATTCCGCGGCCAGCCGATCGAGGTTCGGCGAGGTGTCGCGGAAGTAGCCATAGAGGCCGAGGTGGTCGGGGCGGGTCGTGTCCAGCGTGACCACGACGACGTCGGGAAGAGCCCCTCCCCCATCGCTCGATGCGGGAGAACAGGCCGCGCAGAGCAGTGCGTAAAGGACTGTCGCGACCCCGCTGCGCGCCCACCCGGCATCCAGAAGAGTCGGCGAGAGTTTCGAGCCCATGCATCTCGGCAACGCGATCCACCCCGCCGTCGGCCGGCTTCCCCTGAGAGCCGCGATTATGCCAACCCCCCCATGGGAAGCACGTAGACCTCCCGGTTCGCACCACGGGGTCGGCGTCGTCCTCCAGGCCGCGGCGGTTCCCCGCGGCTCGTTCTGCCAGGAGCCGGACGTTCTATCCTCGCAGCATGCCCGACCCCGGCCCGCTCTCGGTCGACCCCTTCCGCGACGCGCCGCCCGCCGAACTGGCCGCCGTGCGACCGGGCGAGGATCTCGACTGGCCCGCGATCGAGGCCTACCTGCGCGAGCACCTGCCCGCCGAGCTCGACACGAGCGGGGCGTTCGAGGTGCTCCAGTTCCCGGGTGGCTCGGCCAACCTGACGTACCGGGTCCGCTTCGGCGCCGTTGAGCTGGTCCTGCGCCGTCCCCCCTTCGGCACCCTCGCCCCCGGCGCTCACGACATGAAGCGCGAGTACAAGGTGTTGTCCCGGCTCTGGAAGCGCTTCGATCGGGCGCCCCGCGCCTATCTGTTCTGCGACGACCCGGCCGTGGCCGGTGCCGACTTCTTCGTGATGGAGCGACGCCATGGCGAGGTCGTGAGGGGCGTCGTGCCGGAGAGCATGCGCGCCCACCCGAAGGTCGGGCGGCGCATGGGGATCGCGCTGGTCGAGGCCATGGCCGAGTTCCACCTGCTCGATCCCAGCGACTGCGGACTCGCAGACCTCGGTCGGCCCGCAGGCTTCGTCGAGCGGCAGGTCGCGGGCTGGAAGAAGCGCTGGGACCTGGTCGCGATCCCCGATCACGACGCGGCGATGTGCGCGGTCCACGCGCGCCTCGAGGCCTCGCTCCCCCCTGCCCAACGCGTGTCTTTCGTGCACAACGACCTCAAGCTCGACAACTGCATGTTCGACCCGGCGGATCCCGACCGGGTGATCGCCTTCTTCGACTGGGACATGACGACACTCGGCGATCCGCTGATCGACCTCGGCACGCTGCTCAACTACTGGCCCGACCCCTCCGACGGCGACCGTTCGCGAGGCAGCCACCCCGGCATGGAGAGCATGGGCCTGCCGACGCGCGCAGAGGTGACGGCGCTCTACGCGGAGCGGACGGGTCTCGACGTGAAGCACGCCGGCTGGTACGACGCCTTCGCGCAGTGGAAGACGGCGACCGTGGTCGCGCAGCTTCACCACCGCTGGGTGGTCGGCAGCAGCACCGACCCCCGGATGGAGGTCATCGCGGCGGGGGTTCCGGCGCTCGCCCGGGCCGCGATGCATCTTCTCGACGAGCTCGGCTGACGCTCAGGGCCCGCTGAAGGTCTTGCCCTGCTCCGGCCGGGAGAGATAGGTCTCCTTCGGGTCGTACTCGCTGGCGCCGTCCTCGGCCCAGCGCGAGAGCTCGGCGCGGCCCACCACGAACCAGTGCACCTCGTCGGGCCCGTCCGCCAGGCGCAGGGTGCGCTGGCTCGCATACATGTCGGCCAGGGGCGTCCACTGCGACACGCCCGTCGCGCCGTGGACCTGGATGGCCTGGTCGATGATGTGGCAGACCCGCTCGGGCACCATCGCCTTGACGGCGCTGACCCAGACCCGCGCCTCGGCGTTGCCGAGCACGTCCATCGCCTTGGCCGCCTTGAGCACCATCATGCGCATCGCCTCGATCTCGATGCGGGCCTTGGCGATGTCCTCCGTGTTCTTGCCCAGGTTGGCGATCCGCTTGCCGAAGGCCTCTCGCGAGAGGCCGCGCTTGGCCATCAGCTCGATGGCCCGCTCCGCCGCGCCGATCGAGCGCATGCAGTGGTGGATCCGGCCCGGGCCCAGCCGCACCTGCGAGATCTCGAAGCCGCGCCCTTCGCCGAGCAGGATGTTGTCCTTCGGCACCCGGCAGTTGGTGAAGCGGATGTGCATGTGGCCGTGAGGCGCGTCGTCCTTGCCGAACACGTGCATCGGCCCCAGCACCTCGAAGCCGGGGGCATCCGTCGGCACCAGGATCTGGGACTGCCGGAGGTGCGGCGGGGCGTCGGGGTTCGTCTGCACCATGACGATCATGATCTTGCAGCGCGGATCCCCGGCACCCGAGATGTAGTACTTCTCGCCGTCGATCACCCACTCGTCGCCCACCAGGGTGGCCCTGCAGGCCACGTTCTTCGCATCCGAGGACGCGACGTCGGGCTCGGTCATCGCGTAGGCCGAGCGGATCTCTCCGTTCAACAGCGGCTTGAGCCAGGTCTCCTTCTGCTCCGGGGTGCCGACGCGCTCGAGCACCTCCATGTTGCCGGTATCCGGCGCCGAGCAGTTGAGGCACTCCGAGGCGAGCGGGCTCCTGCCCAGCTCGGCCGCGATGTAGGCGTAGTCGAGGTTCGAGAGCCCCTGGCCGGTCTCGGCGTCGGGCAGGAAGAAGTTCCACAGATCGTTCGCCTTGGCCTTCGCCTTGACGCTGTCCAGCAGCTCGAGCTGCCCGGGCGCCCAGGACCAACGCTCCTTGCGGTCCTCACCGAGCTGGAAGAACTCGAGCGTGATCGGGGCGACTTCCTCGCGGATGAAGGCCTTCACCTTCTCGAAGAGCGGCTTCGCGCCCTCCGACATCCGCAAGTCGAACATCTCTTCATGGTTTTCCAGGCCGGCCACGGCGTTCTCCTCGGTTCTGACAGGGGTGATGTCGGGACTGTGCCGCACCTGCGGCCGCATCGGTAGGTGACGCGCGGTCTCGACGCCCGGAGGCCCTCAGGCCACCAGCCGGTCCAGCGCGACGCCTGCGAAGGTCAGGGCGAAGAAGAAGCCGCACATGTCGGTCACCGTCGTCAGCACCGGCCCCGAGGCCAGCGCGGGATCCTGGCCCAGTCGCCGGATCACCAGCGGGAGGGCGCCGCCGATCGAGACCGCGACCACGGTGTTGATCGCGAGCGCACCGCCGACCACCCAGCCGAGGGCCGCGTTGCCCTGCCAGACGGCCGCGACCACGCCGATCAAGAGACCGAGCACCACCCCGTTGATGACGCCGACGGCGGCCTCCTTGCCGAGCACGCGCAACAGCTCGTTGGGTCGCAGCACGCCGAGCGAGAGCTCGCGCAGGCTGACGGCGACTGCCTGGTTGCCCGAGCAGCCGCTCATGTCCGAGATCATCGGCAGGAAGACCGCCAGGGCAATCACCGCCTGCAGCGTGTCCTGGTGTGCGGCGATGATGCTGGCGGCCAGCACGTTCAGACCGATGTTGACCGACAGCCACGAGAGCCGCCGGCCGGCGCGCAGATGCAGCGGCATCGAGCGGAGCTCCTCGCCGCTCGCGATGCCCAACGCCTTCATGGTCTCGGCCTGGGCGGCCTCGGTCGTCGCCTCCTCGACCGAGGCGCGGTGCACGATCCCGAGGAGTACGCCCTTGTCGTCCACGACGGGCATACCCAGGAAGGAGTACTCCTCGAAGAGATCATCGAGCTCACCCGCCGTGGCGGTCGCCCCGACCCGAAGCGGATCGGGGATCATCACCTCCGCCGCGCTGCTCTCCCGCGCACCGAGGAGCAGCGCCCGAAGGGGCAGCACGCCGGCCAGTCGCCCCTCGTCGTCGGCCACGTAGACGTACTGGATCTGGTAGTCCGTGAACTCGGGGTGGGCCCGCAGCTCGTCCGTCACTTCCTGGATCGTCGCCCGCTCGGCGACGCTGAAGAACTCGGTCCGCATCAGGCCGCCCGCCGAATCCGCGGGGTAGGCCAGCAGCTCCCGGGCCTCGCGGTCGGTCTCTGCCGCGACCTCGGAGAGGATGGCCTCGAGCTCTTCGTCTCCGAGCTGGGCGAGCAGATCGATGCGCTCGTCGCTCGGCAGCTCCTCGAGAATGGTCGCCGCCGCGTGCGGATCGATCTCCTCGATCGCCTCCGCGGCCTGGGTGGTCGGCAGTCGCTCGAGGCAGGCGGCCGCCGTCTCCGAATCGACGTGTTCGAGCACCTCGGCGAGAACCTCGGCGGGCAGGTGCGCCGCGGCGTGGACCCAATCGGCCTCCTCGAGCGTGTCGATGTAGGCGCAGACCTCCGGCCACGCTTCGACCTCCGCGAGGTCCTCGATGCGTCGCCAGGGACGCTCTTCCCGCCCTTCTTCGGCCGTGGGCTCGGGTTGCGCCTGGGGCATGGGGACCTCCGACCGCGGGTACGCACGCGGGGGCTTGCGGCGGCGCCGAGCTTCCTGGGGATCGGCCAGGGGCGCAAGGGCGCGGCCGGCCCCGACGCGTCCTCATCGGCTCCTCATCTCGAACCGCGAAGTTCTCTACCCTCCGCCACTCCATCCATGCCTGTCGCCCGATCCCACTCCGCCAGACCGACTCCCCGCGCC
>JAJDAR010000127.1 GCA_029261775.1 Deltaproteobacteria bacterium
GGCGCCCTCGACGTCTCACTTCAGCACGTCCAGACGAAGAAGAACCGACCCGGCTTCCTGCTCCGCGTCCTGGTCGCGCCCGACCGCCGGGGCGTGATGGCGAGCCACGTGCTGGCCCTGACCGGAAGCCTGGGCGTGCGCGCGGTCGAGTGCGACCGGCTGGTCCTGCCGCGGGAGGTTCGCCGCATCGACACGCCCTTCGGCCGCATGCGCGTCAAGCTGGTGCAGGACCCGAGCGGCCACACCCAGGTCTCCGCCGAGTACGACGACTGCAAGCGGGCCGCCCGGAAGAGCCGGCGACCGCTCGCCGACGTCGTGCGCGAGGTCGAATCACTGGCCCGCGCCGAGATCCGTCCCGGCAAAAGCTGAGGTGAAAAGGACCCGTAGGCGGCGATTGACAACCGCCATGGGCCATTCTTACGCTTCGGGGATCCGCGATGCGGAAGGAGGGATGCATGGCTGACCTGCCGAACGCAGTGGTGAAGCGCTTGATCACGAAGCACGGAGAGGGCCTGCGCGTCTCCGGCTCGGCCATCGACAAGGCCGTGAGCGCCACCGAAGACTACCTGGCCCGCCTCGCTCGCGAGGCCCACGCCTCGGCGATCGCGGACAAGCGCAAGACGATCATGGATACCGACGTCGACAAGGCGCGCGCCAAACTGGGCTAGACGCAGGCGCCTGCAGGCCACGGCGAGGGAGCTCTCGAGACGCGCTGCGCCAGCGCAGCGCGTCTCTCGGGGGCGTTTCCGCGCTAGCTCGCGGCCTGCCCCGTCTGGTCGAGTTCCGTCAGGAAGTCGATCCAGAGAGTCTCGTCGTCGTCCGGGAAGGCGCGGATCCGCACGCCGATCCCCGCGTCGCGGTCGCCCGCTGCATCGACGCAGTAGAGAGTCTCCACATCGACCCGCAGCTGGGCGCCGGTCTCCGGCAGGGCCAGCTCCACGGTCTCGAGGCAGCCGGCCTCGCTCGGTCGGTCCGTCGAGACGAACATCCCGAGTCGCCCGACCATCGTCGTGAAGCCGTCCCGGCCGTCGGGCCAGAGGACCGAGAGCTTGCGGGCGAAACGGTCGAAGCGTCGCCGGGGTCGCTCCGAGATCATCCGCTCCAGCCCGGGTGCCAGACGTTCCGGGTCGATCGGGCGCACCAGGTAGCCCGCCGCGCCCAGCGCGCGGGCCGCTTCGCGGCGGCTCTCCCGGGCGCGATCGTCGACGAGCACGATCGGCAGCTGTCCCATGCCGGGCACGTCGCCGAGGGTCGGGATCAGCTCGAGCCCCTCGGCGCGATCGAGGATGGCGTCGGTCAGCACGGCCTCGAAGGAGTTCTGGTCGAAGGCCGCCCGGGCCTCGTTGGCCGTGTGACACAGGGTCACGCGGAAGCCGCGACGGCGGAGTGCGCCGTGCAGCTCCGTCTCCTCGACGAGCTTGGGTCCGACCAGCAGGATCTGGTGGTCGCGACCGCGGAAGACGGGGTGGAGTCTCCGGGCCGTCTCCTCCTCGCCCTGCTGCCAGCGCCGCTTGCGGGCGCCCCGGTCCTCGTCCTGGAGCGTACGTGCACGGCTCTCCATCGCCGCATGGAGCGCGATCGCCACCTCGGCGCCGGTACTGGCATCGGCAGGCCACTCCGCCACCCGGTCGGCCGCGCAGCGCGGCGCCCGACCCTCGAGCGGTCCGCAACTCGGCAGTGCGGCGCGGCGGTCGCCGAGGACCCGGGCATCGTCGTCGGGCACGCCGAGCGCCAGCGAAAGACAGAGGGTCGTGGGTCCGTCCCAACGCGTACGGACCGAGGCCGCGGCGAGGCCCTGGTGGGCGAGGCGCAACCGGGCGGTGTGATCGATCCACGCTGCGCGGATGCGGCCCTCGACCGCGGCGGCCTCCTGGCAGCCCGCGATCGAGACCAGGGGAAGCTGGAAGAGCGCGGACGGCCGCAGGCACTTGATCGTGTGCGGGCCGACGGTGGCGAATTGCACGGCCGTCACGCCGAAGGGCCCCTCGGGCCCGAGCAACGGGTCCCCGCCGAGCGGCAGCCGTCCGACCAGCACGCGCCCGCCGGGCTGGGGCTCGACCTCGATCCCCATGTCACGGAGCCTGCTGGCGAGCCGGTCCTGCGCTTGACGTGCGTCCACGCCGGTCGTTTCGGCGCACCCGCCTCGACTGTTGAGTCGGGATTGGTCTGGACGTCGGGCGGGGCTCCAACGCAGACCGCCCCGGGGGCTTTCGCACCCGGGGCGGTGAACGGTCGCAGAGGTCCGAGGGGCCTCTACATCATGCCGGGCATTCCGCCGCCCATGCCGCCCATGTCGGGCATTCCGCCGCCGCCGCCCTTCTCCTCGGGCTTCTCGGCGATCATGGCCTCCGTGGTCAGCAGCAGGGATGCGACACTGGCCGCATTCTGCAGAGCGGAGCGCACGACCTTGGTCGGGTCGATCACGCCGGCCTTCAGCAGGTCCTCGTACTCCTCGGTCATGGCGTTGAAGCCCATCGACCCCTTGGCGTTCTTGACCTTGTCGATCACGATCGAGCCGTCGGTGCCGGCGTTCTCGGCGATCCGGCGCAGAGGCTCCTCGATCGCGCGGCGGACGATTCCGACGCCCGCGGCCTGCTCGTTCGAGAGGCCCTTCTCGAGGCCCTCGAGCGCCTTCTGGGAGCGAAGCAGCGCTACCCCACCGCCGGGCACGATGCCCTCTTCGGCGGCGGCCCGCGTGGCGTGGAGCGCATCTTCGACGCGCGCCTTCTTCTCCTTCATCTCGGCCTCGGTCGCGGCGCCCACCTTCACGACGGCGACACCTCCGGCCAGCTTGGCGAGGCGCTCCTGGAGCTTCTCGCTGTCGTAGTCCGAGGTGGTCGTCTCGATCTGGTTGCGGATCTCCGCACACCGACCCTCGATGGCCTTCTTGGAGCCGGCACCGTCGATGATCGTCGTGTTGTCCTTGTCGATCGTGACGCGCTTG
This sequence comes from Deltaproteobacteria bacterium, assembly GCA_029261775.1. Classification (GTDB taxonomy): domain Bacteria; phylum Myxococcota_A; class UBA9160; order UBA9160; family UBA6930. The sequence continues at coordinate 2,945 of JAJDAR010000127.1, forward strand.
GCCTTGCCGAGGTCCTTCAGGGTGACGTTCTCGAGCTTGAGACCGAGCTCTTCGGCGATCACCTGGCCACCGGTCAGGATCGCCATGTCCTGCAGCATGGCCTTGCGACGATCCCCGAAGCCCGGGGCCTTCACCGCGGCGACGTTCAGCGTGCCGCGGATCTTGTTGACCACGAGAGTGGCCAGCGCCTCGCCCTCGATGTCCTCCGCAACGATCAGGAGCGGCTTGCCCTGGCGGGCCACCTGCTCGAGAACGGGGAGGAGGTCCTTCATGTTCGAGATCTTCTTCTCGTGCAGAAGGATCATGGGCTCTTCGAGGGCAGCCTCCATGCGGTCGGGATCGGTCACGAAGTAGGGCGAGAGGTATCCGCGGTCGAACTGCATGCCTTCGACCACCTCGAGGACCGAGTCCATCGACTTGGCCTCCTCGACGGTGATCACACCCTCGTTGCCGACCTTCTGCATCGCCTCGGCCAGCATCGCGCCGACGGTCTCGTCGGAGTTGGCCGAGATGGTGCCGACCTGGGCGATCTCGTCGGAGTCGCGCGTGGGCTTGGACAGCTTGCTCAGCTCATCGACGATCGACTCGACGGCCTTGTCGATGCCGCGCTTCAGCTCCATCGGGTTCATGCCCGCGACGACGTACTTGATGCCCTCGCGATAGATGGCCTGAGCCAGCACGGTTGCCGTGGTGGTGCCGTCACCGGCCACGTCGGAGGTCTTCGAGGCGACCTCCTTGACCATCTGGGCACCCATGTTCTCGAACTTGTCCTCGAACTCGACTTCCTTTGCGACGGTGACGCCGTCCTTGGTGACCGTCGGCGAGCCGAAGCTCTTCTCGATGATCACGTTGCGGCCCTTCGGGCCGAGCGTCACGCGGACCGCATTGGCGAGTCCATTCACGCCCTTGAGCAGCTTGGCCCGAGCGTCCTGATCGAACTTGATTTCCTTTGCCATCGCCACTTACTCCAAGACGCCGAGGACGTCGTCCTCGCGAATGATGAGGTGCTCTTCACCGTCGACGTTCACCTCGGTTCCCGCGTACTTGCTGAACAGGATCTTGTCGCCGGCCTTCACGTCCATCGGATGGACCTTGCCGTCTTCGCCGACCTTGCCGTTGCCGCAGGAAATGACCTTGCCCTCCTGGGGCTTCTCCTTGGCGGTGTCGGGGATGATGATCCCTCCCGCCGTCTTGGCTTCCTCTTCGAGGCGCTTGACCAGGATCCGGTCCTGGAGCGGTCGAATCTTCATTGCAATCAGTTCCTCCGAGGCTCCTCTCGCGCCCCTTTCGAATCGGGGGTCGCGCGGGAGCTGGGTTGATGAGGGGTGACCCGGGCGTCGATTGCCGCCCGAGCGGCCGGAGTTAGCACTCGTGGCCCTCGTTTGCCAAACGCCTCGGACCCTAAGCACCCCCCAGGCCGGGTCAAGTGGAGGCGGACTTTTTCCCGGATCCGGTCGCTGGGGCGGGCTCTTGACTTTCGCTCCGCTTTCGTCACGATGGCGAAAACCGGCCGAAAGGAGGCCCCGTGGCGCTCACCCGCCGCCAGCGCGAAATCTACGACTTCATCCGCGAGTTCGTGGACGAGAAGGGCTACTCGCCGAGCCTCGAGGAGATCGGGGAGGCCTTCGGCCTGTCCTCGGTTGCCACGGTCCACAAGCACGTCCAGCACCTCGTGGAGAAGGGCTATCTGAAAAAGGCCTGGAATCGCTCGCGCTCGGTCGAGCCCATGGCCGAGCCGCAGGGTGGGCTCGTGCAGCTCCCGCTTCTGGGCACGGTGGCCGCGGGGGCGCCGATCGAGGCCTTCGAGGTGGACGAGCAGATCGCCGTGCCCGAGAGCATGGTCCGCCGAAGGGGAGAGAGCTTCGTGCTTCAGGTCCGGGGTGACTCGATGATCGACGAGCACATC
>JAJDAR010000128.1 GCA_029261775.1 Deltaproteobacteria bacterium
AGCGAAGATGCCGGGTGCGCGGCCGTCGGCCGCACGCCCCCTGTTCCGAGTCCGATCAATCCCTGTCAGGGAGGACCGATTTTGCGCGATCTCTACAACCTCTTCGAAAAGCCCAAGGATCCCCTCGCGTTCAACGCGATCCGGATCTCGCTCGCCTCGCCGGATCGCATCCGCGAGTGGTCGTTCGGAGAAGTCAAGAAGCCCGAGACCATCAACTACCGGACCTTCAAGCCCGAACGGGACGGTCTGTTCTGCGCGAAGATCTTCGGTCCGGTCAAGGACTACGAGTGCAACTGCGGCAAGTACAAGCGCATGAAGCACCGGGGTGTGGTGTGCGAGAAGTGCGGCGTCGAGGTGATCCAGTCCAAGGTGCGTCGCGAGCGCATGGGCCACATCACGCTGGCCACACCGGTCGCCCACATCTGGTTCCTCAAGTCGCTGCCTTCGCGGATCGGCAACATCATGGAGATCACGCTGCGTGATCTCGAGAAGGTCCTCTACTTCGAGGCCTACATGGTGATCGATCCGGGCGACACGGACCTCGAGGTCTGCGAGCTGCTGACGGAGGACCAGCTGGTCGAGGCCCGTGAGCAGTACGGCCGGGATGCCTTCGAGTACGGCATCGGCGCCGAGGCGGTCCGCGAGGTCCTGGCCAACATCGACGTCGACGACCTGTGCAAGGTCCTGCGCGCAGAGATGAAGGAGGCCACCAGCGAGGCCAAGCGCAAGAAGCTGGCGAAGCGCCTCAAGGTGCTCGACGCCTTCCGCGAGAGCGGCAACAACCCCGAGCACATGATCATGGAGGTGGTCCCGGTGATCCCGCCGGACCTCCGCCCGCTGGTCCCGCTCGACGGCGGCCGCTTCGCGACGAGCGATCTGAACGATCTGTACCGCCGCGTGATCAACCGGAACAACCGGCTCAAGCGACTGAAGGAGCTGAATGCCCCGGAGGTGATCATCCGCAACGAGAAGCGGATGCTGCAGGAGGCGGTCGACGCGCTCTTCGACAACGGCCGTCGCGGCCGCGTCATCACCGGCCCGAGCAAGCGCCCGCTGAAGTCGCTCTCGGACATGCTGAAGGGCAAGTCCGGCCGTTTCCGCCAGAACCTGCTCGGCAAGCGCGTGGACTACTCCGGCCGATCCGTGATCGTGGCGGGCCCGGAGCTCCGGCTCCACCAGTGCGGTCTGCCCTCGCGGATGGCCCTGGAGCTGTTCAAGCCCTTCATCTACTCGAAGCTCGAGCAGCGCGGCCACGTCACCACCATCAAGGCCGCCAAGAAGATGGTGGAGCGCGAACGCGACGAGGTCTGGGACATCCTGGCCGAGGTCATCCAGGAGCACCCGGTGATCCTGAATCGCGCGCCGACCCTCCATCGTCTCGGCATGCAGGCCTTCGAGCCGGTCCTGATCGACGGAAAGGCCATCCAGCTGCACCCGCTGGTCTGCAAGGCCTTCAACGCCGACTTCGACGGCGACCAGATGGCGGTTCACGTGCCGCTCTCGGTCGAGGCCCAGATCGAGGCGCGGGTGCTCATGATGTCGACGAACAACATCCTGAGCCCGGCGACCGGTCGTCCGATCATCGATCCCTCCCAGGACATCGTGCTCGGCTGCTACTACATGACCCGCGAGCGCCCCGCGGTGGCGGGTGAGGGCATGATCTTCTCCAGTCCGGACGAGGTACGGGTCGCCTACGACGCGGGTCAGCTGGACATCCACGCCGGCATCAAGGTCCGCATGAACGGCGAGATCGTCGAGACGACGACCGGCCGCATCCTGCTCAAGGAGATCGTTCCGGATGCCATCCCCTTCTCCATCATCAACCAGGTGATGGACAAGAAGGCGCTCGGTGAGCTGATCGACCAGGCCTACCGGAGGCTCGGCAACAAGGCGACGGTGCTCCTGGCCGACGCCCTTCGGACCCTCGGTTACACCCACGCCACGCGGGCGGGCATCTCGATCTGCGTCGATGACATGACCGTGCCGCCGGACAAGGAGCGGTTCATCACCGAGGCCAACGGGCAGGTGCGCGAGGTCGAGACCCAGTACCTGGACGGCCTGATCAGCGACGGCGAGCGGTACAACAAGGTCATCGACATCTGGGCCGACGCCACCGAGAAGATCGCCGGGCAGCTGCTCGACAACCTCGGTGTCGACTCGTTCCAGGATCCCGAAGGCCAGAACATCCGGGTCCCGTCCTTCAACTCCATCTTCATGATGGCCGACTCGGGCGCTCGGGGTTCCGCCCAGCAGATCCGCCAGCTCGCCGGGATGCGCGGCCTGATGGCCAAGCCTTCGGGCGAGATCATCGAGACGCCGATCACCTCGAACTTCCGCGAGGGGCTGTCGGTGGCCCAGTACTTCATCTCCACTCACGGTGCCCGGAAGGGCCTCGCGGACACGGCGTTGAAGACGGCCAACTCCGGGTACCTGACCCGCCGCCTGGTCGATGTCGCCCAGGACGTGATCGTGCGCGACACCGACTGCGGGAGCACCCGCGGCATCGAGGTCCTGCCCCTCGTCGAGGGCGGCGAGATCATCGAAGGCATCGGCGAGCGCATCCTGGGCCGGGTGGCCGTCGAGGACGTCGCCGACCCGGTCACCGGCGAGGTGCTGGTTCCGGCGGGCGTGGAGATCACCGAGGAGCGGGTCAAGGTCATCGAGGATGCCGGCATCGAGCGCGTGCAGATGCGGTCGGTGCTGACCTGCGAGGTGCCTCGGGGCGTCTGCGTCCTGTGCTACGGGCGCGACCTGGCCCGGGGCGAGATGGTGAACCTCGGAGAGGCCGTGGGGGTGATTGCCGCCCAGTCGATCGGCGAGCCCGGCACGCAGCTCACGATGCGGACCTTCCACATCGGCGGCGCGGCGACGCGGCGGGCCGAGCAGTCCCACCACGAGGTGTCGAGCGAGGGCGAAGTGCGCTTCTCGAACCTGCGGGTGATCCGGGACCGCGACGGCAAGCTGATCGCGATGAACCGGAACGGCGAGCTCGGTCTGTTCGACGCCTCGGGGCGGGAGCGGGAGCGCTACCCGATCGTCTACGGCGCCCACATCCAGGTCGAGGACGGACAGAAGGTCACGACCGGCACACGGCTCTGTGAATGGGACCCCTTTGCCAATCCGATCCTCACCGAGGCCAACGGCACGGTGGCCTTCGGCGACATCATCGAGGGCAACACCATGCAGGAGCAGGTGGACGAGTTCACCGGGCTCTCCTCGAAGGTGATCATCGAGTCGAAGGACCCCGAGATGCGCCCGCGGATCTCGGTGAAGGGCGAAGACGGCAAGACCGCCTACCAGGCCCTGCTCCCGGTCGGCGCCTACGTGTCGGTCACCGAGGGCAAGGAGGTCGCGGCCGGCGATAGCGTCGCCATGATCCCCCGCGAGAAGAGCAAGACCAAGGACATCACCGGCGGCCTCCCGCGGGTGGCCGAGCTCTTCGAGGCCCGCAAGCCCAAGGAGTGCGCGATCGTCACCGAGATCGACGGGATCGTGAGCTTCGGCCCCGACTCACGGGGCAAGCGGCGGGTGATCGTCACGCCGGAGGACGGCGGCGAGGAGCGCGAGTACCTGATCCCGAAGGGCAAGCACATCAGCGTGCACGAGGCCGACAAGGTGCTGGCCGGCGAGCCGTTGATGGACGGCTCCGCCAACCCGCACGACATCCTGCACATCGAGGGCGAGCGCGAGCTCTCCAAGTGGCTCGTCGACGAGGTCCAGGAGGTCTACCGGCTGCAGGGTGTGAAGATCAACGACAAGCACATCGAGATCATCATCCGGCAGATGATGAGGAAGGTGCGGGTCCTCGACGTCGGCGACACGGACTTCCTGGTCGGTGAGCACGTGGATCGGGTGATCTTCCAGGACACCAACGACCGGATGGAAGCCGAGGGCAAGGAGCCGGCGGTGTCGGAGCCCCTGCTGCTCGGCATCACCAAGGCCTCGCTCTCGACCGAGTCCTTCATCTCCGCGGCCTCCTTCCAGGAGACCACGAAGGTCCTGACGGAGGCGGCGATCTGGGGCAAGACGGATCACCTCCACGGCCTCAAGGAGAACGTGATCATGGGCCGGCTGATCCCCGCTGGGACCGGTCTCGCCCGCTACAAGAACATCGGGATCCAGATCGAGGGCCAGGAAGACGACCTGGAGCTGCCCGCGGAGGGCGGCGGCCTGGTCGAGACCTCCACCGCCGACACGGTGGCGATCCTTCCCGAGCCGGCCCCCGAGAATCTGCCGAGCTGACTGCCGTGCGGGGTCCGGCGCTCCGGGCCCCGCACAGCGCACCGAAACGGGGCGTAAAACCCCCGGCCTGAGGCGGGTCCGGCCCTCAGGCCTGCGTTGACACGCGGCGCAAGCCCGTTAAGATGCTGCGGATTCCCGGTTCGCGAGGGCTTTGCCTACCTGCGGCCGCCTCGCCCGTGAGGAGCTCCCCCGAGTCTGCATCGGTTCCACCGAGTGCCGACTCCGGTCTCCTTCATCGGCGGAGGTGTCGCCGTCAGGGGGCTTTCGTCCTCTGGTTCCGACGCCCACATCGACTCGCGCGACGCTCGAGTCACCACCCAACGAGTCCTTCCCCGTCGCTCGGATCCAGAACGGGGAACCGGAGACAGCATGCCGACCGTACAGCAGCTCGTGCGCAAGGGACGCAGCCGCAGGAAGAACCAGAGCAAGGCTCCGGACCTTCAAGCTTGTCCCCAACGCCGCGGCGTCTGCATTCGCGTCTTCACGGCCACACCGAAGAAGCCCAACTCGGCCCTTCGCAAGGTGGCGCGTGTGCGACTCACCAACGGTCGCGAGGTCAACGCCTACATCCCGGGCGTCGGTCACACGCTCCAGGAGCACTCCGTGGTGCTCGTGCGCGGTGGCCGGGTCAAGGATCTGCCGGGCGTCCGCTACCACATCGTCCGCGGCACCCTGGATTCGACCGGTGTCTCCGACCGGAACCAGAGCCGCTCGAAGTACGGTGCCAAGCGGCCCAAGTGACCGAACGACGCGGTGCCAGGGAAGTCCCCGGCGCCGCGTTTCATTTCCGAGGAATCCATGCCCCGACGTCGAGAAGTTCCCAAGCGCGAGGTCCTGCCCGATCCGAAGTACGCGGATCGGCTGGTCACCCGCTTCATGAACATCATCATGCTCGATGGCAAGAAGAGCACCGCCGAGCGGATCCTCTACGGCGCCTTCGACGAGATCGAGCAGAAGACCCGCAACGACCCGTTGGCGATGTTCCGCCGGGCTCTCGACAACGTGCGACCGCGCATCGAGGTGAAGAGTCGCCGGGTGGGTGGCGCCACCTATCAGGTGCCGATCGAGGTCCGGCCGGAGCGGGCCACCTCGTTGGCGATGCGCTGGCTCGTCGGCTCCGCCCGATCCCGGGGCGACGGCAAGAGCATGCGAGACAAGCTGGCCAATGAGTTGATCGATGCGGCGAACGAGCGAGGCGAGGCGGTCAAGCGGCGCGAAGACACCCACCGCATGGCGGACGCCAACAAGGCCTTCTCCCACTACCGCTGGTAGACGAAACCGGCCGCGGCGCGCGTTGCGCCCCGGCCCCCAGGAAACGGCGCAGAGCGCTCAGGCGCGAGTCGGAACATGACGCGGTCCACACCTCTCGAACGCACGCGGAACATCGGCATCATGGCCCACATCGATGCCGGCAAGACGACGACGACCGAACGCGTGCTCTACTACACGGGTGTGAACTACAAGATCGGCGAGGTGCACGACGGCGCCGCGACGATGGACTGGATGGAGCAGGAGCGGGGGATCACCATCACCTCCGCGGCGACGACCTGCTTCTGGAAGGACCACCGCATCAACATCATCGACACACCGGGTCACGTCGACTTCACCATGGAGGTCGAGCGATCGCTGCGCGTGCTGGACGGCGCGGTGGCGGTGTTCTGTGG
>JAJDAR010000129.1 GCA_029261775.1 Deltaproteobacteria bacterium
GCCAACCGCAACCTGCTGTGGAACGCCCTGCGTCTGCCCGCGCTGTTCGTCCGGGATGCAGGCGCCGCACGCAAGCTCCTCTTCCAGCAGTCGCCGCTCTGGATCGCGGCCTGGTCCGTGCCGCAGCTCTGGATCCTCGGCGCGGCGCTGCTCGAGCCCGATTTCCGGACCCTGGCCGCAAGCGACCCACTGCTCTGGGCCTCCCTCGGCTGTGTGGCGGCCGCCGGCGTGCTCTTCGTGCTCACGAGCATCGATCCGCTCACGATCTTCGGGCAGGCCGAGCGCTACTTCGAGTACGCGACGCCGGCGTTGGCCTTGCTCGTCGCCGCCTGGGCCGCCGCGCAGGGGGCGGCCGGGGTGCTGGCCCTGGGTCTCCTCACCCTGCTTCAGATCAGCATCATCCTCTCGTCCCACGTGCTCTCGCAGAACGCCAACCTGCGCCGCCTGACCCGCGGGCAGGACGACGACAAGCCCGAGAAGGAGCTGGCCCTCCGGCTGCAGGAGATCCCCGGCGAGCTCAAGGTCGCGACCCTCCCGGTCAAGCTGCCGGCCCTGCTCTCCTTCTACACGAAGCCGAAGCTCGGGGAACGCCTGCGTTGGTACTACCGATTCATCCAGCACCCCGAGCGGGCGTTGGACGGATTCGCCTACTTCGCCGAGGACACCGACACCCTGGACCTCTTCGGGGGCGTGCCCGGGGACCTGATGAAGCGCTACGGCGTCGAGTGGGTCGTGGCCGACAACGAGTTCCTCGCCAAGCGGCGCGACAAGTCCAGCTTCGTCCAGGGCCTCGCGCGCTTTCCCGTCGTGTACGAGAACCGGCGGTACTCGGTCTACGACCTCAGGAGCGGATCGGCCTAGCTCCGCTGAGCCTGTTCGGCGAGCGGCTCAGCGGGGGCGCGCCGGGTGGCCGACGACGAAGCGATCGTTCGGGACGTGCCGTGTGACGACCGCGCCCTGACCGACCCGGCAGCCGTCCCCGACCCGGACGCCGTTGTTCACCGAGGCCCCGGCTCCCACGACGACGTCGTCGCCGAGCACGGCACTGCCGCAGAGCAGGGAGCCGACGTACACCTCGGTGCGCGCGCCGACCCGGCAGTTCACGCCGACGTTCACCAGGTTGCCGATGCGGGCGTCGCGCCCGATCCGCGTGTCCTGGAGCACGCCACGCATCACGATGGCATGCGAGCCGACCACGACACCGTCTTCGAGGATGGCGCTGCCGAGAGCTGGCAGGCGATAGAAGCCGTCGCCGTCCCGGTAGCCGCCCTCGTCGGCGCGCCCGATCACGCTCCCGGCGCCGACCCGGCAGCCGGCGCCGAGCCTGGCGCCGCCGTGCAGCACGCTGTGGGGGCCGAGCACGCAGCCGGGCCCGACCACCACGTCGGCTTCGACCACGGCATACGGGCCCAGCACGGCCGTCGGGTCGATCCGCGCGTCGGGATGCCGGACGACGGCGGGGTCGGGCACGAGCGGCGGGTAGAGCGCCGTCAGGATCGTCCCGAGGAACCTGCGGGCGTCCGGCACGAGGGCCAGCGCGCGGGCACCGGGCGCTTCGACCTCCACCTCGGCCAGCAGCAGGGCGGCCCGGCAGCCGGCTGCAGCGCGCTGGGCCGCGGGGCCCTTGCCGCGCACGAAGGCCACCGACGTCTCGTCCGCCTCGACCAGGGAGGCGACCGTGGCGACGCGAGCCTGGGCGTCGCCCGAGACGAGCTTCGCAGGCTCACGGCCCAGTCGGAGCAGCGATTCGATCGTCTGGGAGCCGGGCAGCGGGCGCGGGAAGGTGGAGGACACGCGGGGGAGCATAAACGCCGACGCGTGGCGGGGCCCGCGGCCGCCTAGGTCGCGTCCTCGAGCCGGTCGTCCGCCACGCGATAGGGCTGACCGCATTCGTCGCAGCGAGGCGAAGGGCCCTCGGCCAGGGTCATCCCGCAGCGACAGACCCAGCCCCGCTGCCGGGCGGGAACGCCCAGCATCAAGGCGTGGGCCGGGACGTCCTTCGTGACGACCGCTCCCGCGCCCACGAGCGCGTGGGCACCCACCTCGACACCACAGACGATCGTGCAGTTGGCGCCGAGCGTCGCGCCCCGTCGCACGAGGGTCTTCTTGAAGGCGTGCTTGCGAGAGATCTCGGCCCTGGGGTTCAGGACGTTGGTGAACACCATCGAGGGCCCGCAGAAGACCCCGTCCTCCAGGGTCACCCCTTCGAAGACGGAGACGTTGTTCTGGAGCTTGCAGCGGTCGCCGACCTGCACGCCGGGGCCGATCATCACGTTCTGACCGAGGCTGCAGTCGCGACCGATCCGGCTTCCCGCCATCACGTGGACGAAGTGCCAGATCGCGGTTCCGTCTCCGATCTCACAGGGCTCGTCGATCACGGCGCTCCGGTGGATGCGGACCGCCGGCCGCTCGGTCATCGCGCCTCGATCTCCAGGGAGGTCGGACGCCCGTTCTGCATCAGCGAGCGCTGCGCGGCCTCGAGAACCTGCAGCACCCGCAGGCCCTCCACACCGCTGGTGCGCGGCGTGGAGCGGGTGCGGATGCACTCCAGGAAGTGCCGGCACTCGCGCTCGAGGGGTTCGTCCTCGTCGAAGGGCACCGGCGTGCCCTCGCCGCGCACCGGGATGGGCTGGCCCTCCTTCCAGTCGACCCGCTGGTCGTAGAGGACGAGCCGCTTGTTCACGTCGTCGTAGCTCGCCATCCGATCCGACCCGATCACCACCAGGCGATGCTCCTTGTAGGGATGCAGCCAGGACACGAAGATGTGCGAGCGCACGCCGGTGTCGAAGAGCAGCTGGGTGACGGTGACGTCGGCGATGTTCGGCTGGATGTAGGCGCCACCGGTCGCGACGACCTGACCGGGCATCGAGCCGACCAGGCGCAGCATCAGCGCGATGTCGTGGGGCGCGAAGGACCAGAGGGCGTTCTCCTCGGTGCGGATCTTGCCCAGGTTCAGGCGGTTGGAGATCAGGTAGTAGAGCTTCCCCAGCTCGCCCTTCGCGACCAGCTCGTGGAGCGCGAGGTAGGCGGGGTGGTACTCGAGGAGGTGCCCCACCATGAGGACGGCATCGCGCTCCGCCGCGAGGCTCACCAGGTCCTGGGCCGTGGCCACCTCGGTGGTGAGCGGCTTCTCGACGAACACGTCCTTGCCGGCCTCGAGCGCCGTGCGCGCGAGCGCGTGATGGTGCTCGGCGGGCGCCGCGACGACGACGCCCTGTACCTCGTCGCGCGCCAGCGCCTCCCCGAGGTCGGCGGTCACCAGGACGTCCGGCGCCAGCTCCCGCGCCCGTGCGCTGCGGCCCGGATCGGTCTCGACGACGACCCGCAGGGCGCCCAGCGAGTGCAGCACCCGCACCAGGTTCTGGCCCCAGTGCCCGCATCCGATCACGGCCACTCCCGGCGTCGTCGTCATGGCTCCCCCCGGCCCGCCGCGGTCCGACCCGACCCGGCAACGGCGACGAGGGTAACGAAGGGCTCGAGAGCCGTCCGGCGGCCGGTCAGCGCGCCTCGAGCCAGCTGCCCACGAGATCCCTGCCGAGGTACTCGGAGAGCTCCTCGATCTCGGGGCGGAAGACTTCGCGCCCGACGTTGCGGGCACGCTCAGGCATCGGGGCGTCGGGCGCTTCGTTCACCCGCTCGGCCGGCGTGATCTCCGGGGCGGGCGCCGTGGACACGCCGAGGTGCTCGCAGAGCCGGGTCGTGATGGCCACGGGATCGGTGGCGATGTCGTCGAGGAGATAGACGAGCACCGAGCCCTCGCCGTACACCCGCTCCCAGATCCGGATCGTGGTCAGGAAGCGGCCCTCGCGGGTCTGCCGCGTCTTGCGGAGCTGCTTCATCATCAGCTCTTCCAGACGCTCGGAGGCGGGCTGCGCGTGCTCGAGCGAGTAGCGCTTGCGCGTGCCCGACCAGAACTGCTCGAGCGGGCTGCGGATCGAGAAGAAGATGCGGGCATCGGGAGCGCACTCGTGGATCCGACGCACGACGTCGACCGGAAGGCTGGCGTAGGCGGGCGTGATGTCGCCGAGCTTCCTGGGCGGGCGCTCGCGCCGCTCGAAGTGGGCGAGGTAGGCGGCCTTCTCCGCGTCGGGATCGAGCCCGGTGTACTCCGAATCCCAGAAGTGGCCCTCCCCTTCGAAGGGAAAGCCGATCTCCGGGTGCTTGCGCAGCGTCTTGTAGGCCCACGTCGTCCCGCAGCGCGGCGCCCCGACGCCCAGGAAGTCCACGCGGGCCAGCTTCGGGCCGGGCCGGATCCAGTCGCGCAGGCGCCCCATCAATCGCCCTTCCCTGGCTTCGCAGGATGGGCAGCCGAGAGATCTGGCTTCGCAGGATGGGCAGCCGAGAGATCGGGAACCGGGCTCATCGGACCCGAGAGATCCGGCGGTCCCTGGTACAGCGCATCGAAGCGGCGGCGCGTGAAGAGCCAGCGGCCGTCCTTGCGCTCGCACTCGTCGTGGTAGACGCCGACCGTGAAGATCCGATCGCCCTTCGCCGTCTGGCCGACCTCGGAGAGATACCAGCGGCCCGTCGCGCGATCGCCGTCGATCTCGAGCGTGCCCGAGTGGATCAGCTGGACGACGGAGGCGAAGAAGCCCATGGCGCCGAGCCAGGTTTCGACGACGGCAGTGCGGCCCTCGACGTCCCGTCCGAAGAGGTGCCACACGCCCTCCTCGGCCCATGTAGCGGCCCAGTCGTCGGCGGCGCGGCGGTTCACGGCGTCGGCGTAGCGGGCCACCAGGTTGCGGAGCTCGAGCTCGTCGGCGAGCCGGTCGGTCTTGGCAGAAGCGTCCATCCGAAGCAGTATGGCGAACCCGCGCCCCGAGAGAAGTGCGCAGGAGGAGATCGCCGTGCCCCGACCGTTCCGCTTCGCCGTCCAGTCCTTCAGCGCCGACAGCGCCACCACCTGGCGGGATCGCGCCCGCAAGGTCGAGGACCTGGGCTACGCGACGCTCCACCTGGCCGATCACATCCTCGGCCCCGGGCCGGCCATCGCGTCCACCAACCATCCCATCCAGGATCTCGCCGCCGTCCCCGCGATCGCGGCCGCCGCGGCGGCGACCACGACCCTGCGGGTCGGCTGCCGGGTCTTCTGCATCGACTACCGCCACCCCGTCATGCTGGTGAAGGAGGCGGCGACCCTCGACCTGCTCTCGGACGGTCGCCTCGAGCTCGGGCTGGGCGCGGGCTGGCTGCAGGCGGAGTACGCCGCGATCGGCCTCGACTTCGATCCGCCCGGTACGCGCATCGATCGGCTCGAGGAGGTGCTCGGTCTGATCGACACACTGATGGCGCCGGGCGAGGCCAAGGTGAGCGGGGCCCACGTCCATGCCGAGGGCTTCGAAGGCGCGCCCCAGCCCGTCCAGAAGCCCCGGCCGCCGGTCCTGATCGGCGGGGGCAGCCGCCGGGTCCTGAGCCTCGCCGCACGCCGGGCCGACATCGTGAGCTTCAACTTCAACAACCGCTCCGGCGTGCTCGGCGCGGACGGCATGAAGAGCGGCACCGCCGATGCCACCGCCACGAAAGTCGGCTGGGTCCGCGAGGCCGCGGCGGACCGGCAGGCCGACCTCGAGCTCGAGATCGGCGCCTACTTCACCTTCGTCACCGACGACGCCCGAGGCATGGCCGGCGGCATGGGCAAGGCGATGGGCCTCTCCGCCGACGAGATGCTCGCACACCCCCACGGCCTGATCGGCTCCGTGGACGCCATCGTCGAGGAGCTCGAACGACGCCGAGAGGCCTACGGCATCTCCTACATCACGATCGGCGACAACGTCATCGACGCCTTCGCCCCCATCGTCGCCCGCCTCACCGGCAAATAACCGAAGCAACCAAGAACGAGCAAGAGCGGGGACGCGCAGGCACGGGGACGTTGGTTTCATTGTTGCAGAACGCCGCTACTCGAAGCGCGGCCCGATCTCGCCCTCGTCGAGCAGCACCTTCCACTGGTCCCGGTCGTGGGAGACCACGAAGCGCAGCTCGCCGCTCCGGGCGAGCTCGTGCAGGGTGCGGAACTGGGCCATGACCTGCTCCCGGTTCTCCCCCAGGATGAAGTCGGTGACCAGCCGCGGCCGGTAGTGGAGCTCCTCGATCTGTCGCATGTGCCAGGCCACGTCGCCGAGGAAGAGGAACTCGCGGCCGTCCTGCAGGGCGACGTACACCATCTGGCTGCCGGGGGTGTGCCCGGCCGCTTCGATCAGCACGACCCCGGGTGCGACGGGGACGTAGCGCCCCTCCGCGAGCGGCCGCGAGGCCTCGATCAGCGCCGCCGGCATCTCGACGGCCTGCATCGCGGACCGATTCGCCAGCTGTGCGGCATTGAAGCGGACCCGCCCGGCCAGCGCGGCGGCGTCTCCCCGCGCGGCGCCCTCGATGTGGTCCTGGTGCTCGTGGGTGAAGACGATGCTCTCGGCCCGCGCCAGGCCCTGCTGCATGCGCGCGAAGGCCTCGGGGTGGAAGGTGCCCCCTCCCATCGTCTCCACCATCGCCTCACTCATGCCGGCATCGATGACGACGCTGCGGTCGGGAAACACGACCTGGAAGGCGCGATGCACCATCGGATGGGAATCGAAGGATTCGCCCGCGAAGATCGCGACGCGGGGCAGCTCGGCCTCGGCGATCAACTCCTCGTTGATGTGCGTCGGTTTCAGCCCGGCCACGGAGCCGGCCAGCCGCCGGACCTCCTGCAGGTCGAGCTCGTAGCTCGAGGTCTCCGGCACCGGCTCGCGACCGAGCAGGTAGCTGGAAGCCGCCCAGCCGAGGACGCCGAGCGCGATGAGGACGATCGCGAGAACACGGAGAAGCTTCAACGGGGTCTCCCGGGCCGATCTCGATCGGCGAAGCGCGGCGAGTCAGGGGCTCGGCTACGCGTAGGTCCAACGCCAGGCCGGCTCGCCCCCCTCGGCGTACTCCATGCACTGGACGTCGAACCAGATCGGCAGCAGGTACTTGACGTAGAACGCATGCACCGTGACGTCGCCCGCAACCAGGTCGTCGTACTCCTTGAGTCGCACGCGCTCGTCGTGCTCTTGCCACTTGACGCAGCGCTCGTGGATCTCGTCGACCTCGGCCCGCGTGTCGAAAAGGAAGCCCAGGTGGTCGTAGCCGGGTGAGTGCAGGGGCTGCTCGGTCTCGGTCAGCAGCAGGAACTGGCTGGTCTCGGGATCCGAGCGCAGCAGCAGACCCGTCTGCTTCAGGATCGGCACGTCGAGGGCCTCGAAGCCCAGCACTTCGCCATAGAAGCGACGGATGTCCTCGCGGTGCCGGGTGAGCTCGCCCTGCGGAAGGGTGAGCTCCATGTGGTTGAAACGCAGGTCGGGCATGGCCTTGCCTCCGGCGATCGATGCTACCCGGCGTCGCGATCGACGGCGATGCTGAACGCGGGATTGGACCCCTCGAGGATGCCGCGCATGCGGGCCTCGACCCCCGCCCGCGAGCCCTCGTGGGTCAGCACCCAGAACCGGTCGGCCCTCACCGCGTCGAACACCTGCCGCGCGACTTCCCCGGGCTCCATCCCCTTCTCGACGGCATCCCCGAGTCCGCGCTCGAACGCCTCGGCGGCGCCCGCACGCGCCTGCGCGCGTGGCAGGCCGGCGGGTCGCACCCGGTTCGAGTCCATGATGCCGGTCCGCACCTCCGCAGGGCAGAGCACCGAGAGGCCGACCGGCGCGCCGGTGGCCTGAAGCTCGAGGTAGGTGCACTCGCTGAGCGCCACGACGGCGTGCTTCGACACGAGGTACGGGGTGAGGAAGGGGCCGGTCGTGAGACCGCCGATCGAAGCCGTGTTGACGATGTGCGCCGGCTCCCCCGCCGCGAGCAGCCGCGGAACGAAGACCCGCAGGCCGTGGATGACCCCGAACAGGTTCACGCCCAGCTGCCACTCCCAGTCGGCCGCGCTGGTCTCCCAGCCCGCGCCGCCGACGAGCACTCCAGCGTTGTTGCAGAGGAGGTGGATGCCGCCCTCCCTCTCCGCCAGCTCGGCGAGCGCTTCGAGGGCCGCCGGGTCGGTCACGTCGGTGTGGGCGGTGACGACCCGGGCGCCCGCTTCTTCGAGCTCGGCGCCGGTGGCGGCCAGGGCCGCGTCGTCGACGTCCGCGAGGACGAGCTTCATCCCCTCCGCGGCCGCATGCCTTGCGAGCCCGCGGCCGATGCCGCTTGCCGCCCCCGTGATCACCGCGACGCGACCCTCGAAATCCTGCATGCGGGTCCCTCCTCGGCCCCGAGTGTGGCGCACCGGAACCCGTCGCGCGGAGTGCCGCCCCCGGGCCGCTGTGCGACCCTGCGGGCCCTGATGGGCGGGCCCGAACGCGACGCGAAAACCCCGGCGACGCACGGGACCCCGCTCCCGCACGTGGCCCCGAAGGCGCCGGGGTCGTTCTGGGTGAGGCTCCGCGAGCACGATCACACGCAGCGCAGCCTGCTCGTCTCGATCCTCGCACTCTCGGTCCCCGCCATCCTCACGTCGCTCGGCGCGGTCGGGCTCTTCCAGCTGGTCGATCTCTACTTCCTGGGTCAGCTCGGCCCGGACAGCCTGGCTGCCGCCGGGGCGACGAACCAGACGCTCCGCCAGCTGCTGTTCATGGTGATCCTCGGTCTCACGACGGCGACGCAGATGTTCGTCGCGCGCTACGTCGGCGAGGGCTCGATCGACCGCGCGGAGCACGTTGCCGGGCAGACGCTCTTGATGGGAGGTGCGATCTGGGTCGTCGTCTCGGCGCTCGGGCTGCTTGCGGCGCGTCCGCTCGTGAGCCTGGTCGCCAGCGATCCGGCGGTCATCGAGCTCGGCGTCGCGTACGTGCGGGTCGCGTTTCCCTTCCTCGCGACGGCGATCTTCACGCAGCTCGCGGCCGCGGTCCTCGGCGGCGCAGGCGACACCACCGTGCCGATGGTCGCGAGCTTCGTGCAGACACCCGTCGCCCTGTTCTTCGAATGGGTGCTCGGCTTCGGTCGTCTCGGCTTTCCCGACCTCGGCCTCGCCGGCATCGCCTGGGGCGCGGGGCTCGGCGGGGTCGCGGGCAGCCTGGTCTTGCTCGCCGCCCTGTTCCGGAGCGGCGGTCGCGTCCACGTCCGCGTCCGCCACCTGCGCCCCGATCCGCCGGAGATGCTGGCCGTGCTGCTCTTCTCGTGGCAGCCCGCTCTCCACATGCTGGCCCGCACGACCATCGTCGTCTTCTTCATGACCCTCGCAGGACGACTCGGCGGCGAGGTGCAGGCCGCCTACACGATCGGGCTGCGCATCGAGATGCTGCCGATCATGATCGCGTTCCCGATCGCCAACGCCTGTGCAACGATGGTCGGGCAGAACCTCGGCGCCGGCTCCCTCCCGCGCGCCTGGAGCGCGATCCGCGTCGCCTACGCCGTCGAGCTCGTGGTCATGTGGCCCGCCGCGGGGATCATCTACCTCTTCCGTCACGCGTTGGTCGGGTCATTCACGGAAGACCCCGAGGTCGCCCGCCTCGCCGCCGAGTACCTCGCCTACTCCTCGGTGATCCTCGGCTTCTACGGCCTCTACTTCGCGTCGTTCCGCGCACTGCAGGCGGCGGGCGACATGCGCTCCCCCATGCTCATCTCGATCGGCGTCGCGGCCTTCCTCGGCATCCCACTGGCGCTGCTGCTCGCACTGCGCGGCGACTACGGCGCCACCGGGATGTGGATCGCCAACCTCGCCTACGCCGCCGTCAACGCGTTCCTGATGATCGCCTGGCTGCTCAGCGGCCGCTGGGCCCGCGCCCATGCTCCGGCCAACGCCTCCAGTTGACCGGGAGACCCGACCCCTTCGTCAACAGTTGACCGAGTGACCCGACCCCTTCGTCAACAGTTGACCGAGTGACCCGACCCCTTCGTCAACTGTTGACCGAGAGACCCGACCCCTTCGTCAACATCGGTTAGATGAGGCCGGGGTAGCTGCCGCCGTCGAGTTGGAGGTTCTGGCCGGAGATGAAGCCGGCCTGGGCGCTGCAGAGGTAGGCGCAGGCGTCGCCGAGTTCCTCGGGTCGGCCGAGCCGGCCGGCGGCGATCGTCCCCTTCATCTCTTCGTAGGCCTGCTCGATGCTCACGCCGCCCAGCTTGGAGCGCAGCTCCGCCATCCCCTTCTGCCGATCCGTGTCGATGCGCTCCGGCAGCAGGTTGTTGATCGTCACGTTCGCCGAGGCCACCTGCCGCGACAGCGCCTTGCTGACCGAGGTGAGCCCCGCGCGCGCACCCGTGGAGAGCCCCATCGGGGCCATCGGTGTCTTCACCATCGCCGAGGTGATGTTCACGATCCGGCCGAAGCGGCGCTCGACCATGCCGTCGAGCACGGCGCGGATCATCAGCACCGGCGCCAGCAGGTTCGCGTCGAGCGCGGCGAGCCAGGCCTTGCGATCCCAGTCCTGGAAGCGGCCGGGCGGCGGGCCACCGTTGTTGTTGACCAGGATGTCGGGCTCGGGGCAGGCCAGGAGCAGCGCCTCTCGGGTCGCCTCCAGCTCGATGTCTCCTGCCACCGACTGGACGGTCACGGCATGCGCCGCGCGCAACGCGTCGGCCGTCGCCTCGAGTCGCTCCGCATCCCGGCCGTTCAGCGTGACGTGCACGCCCTCGCGGGCCAACGCCTCGGCACACGCGCGACCGAGGCCCCGGCTCGATGCACACACGATCGCCCGGCGGTTTGCGATTCCGAGATCCACGCTGCCTCCATGCGCCCCGACGGCGCCTTCCGATCCGGCCCGCACGCGGCAACGCGCTCAGGCGCGGGCCTCCACCAGCCAGCAGGCGGCGTCCATCTCGACGCCGTTCTCCCCCTCGAAGGGCTGGAGCGCGATGCGGACCTGCTCGCGCACCTCCCGTCCCCGCGTCTCGTCCAGCTCTGCCAGCGCCCGCGAGAGCGGGCCGATCGTGGCCTGGAACGAAAGCGCCTCCTCGACCGTGCGGCCCACCCGTAGCTTCTCGTCGACCGGGGTGAGGGTGACGTCGTGGAAGCCGGCCCCCGACAGGACCGACTTCACGTAGTCCGCGTCGGCGAAGGCGAAGGGGCCCGGTGCCCGCGGGTCCGGGGGCTCCGGCGGAGGGTTCGCCGCCAGCACGATCCGGGCCGGCACGCCGATCCAGGGGTTCTCGGGCACTCCGCGCCAGCACAGGAAGTGGGCGCGACCCCCGTCCATCAGCGCGTCGTGGAGATTGCCGAACGCCGCCATCGGATCCGCGAAGAACATCACGCCGAAGCGCGAGAAGACGACGTCGTAGGCCGAGAGAAAATGGTGGACGGAGGCGTCCGCCTCCACGAACTCCAGGTTCTCCAACTCTCCCGCGCGGCGCCGGGCCACCTCGAGCATGGGTTTCGAGATGTCGAGGCCGGTGACGCGCATGGCTCGTCGGGCCAGCGCGATCGAGGTCTCGCCACATCCGCAGCCCACGTCCAGCACCGCATTCCGGTCGCTGGCCGCTCCGTCGAGCAGCCGCTCGGTCAGCGGCGCGAGCAACGCGTCGAGTTGCTGCTGCGCCTTCGCCCAACGCTCGCCTGCGGGTCCGTTCCAGAAGTCGATCTGCTCGTCGTTCGCACCTGCCATGCGGGCAGGATAGAGCGTCGCGGCCGTCGTTCCATGCGGTGCGCGGGATCGTCGCTCAGCTCGCGGCGGACCGGGTGGGGGCCTCGATCTGGAACTGGAAGAACGAGGTGATCACGGTCTTCGGGCCCGACAGGGGGATCTTGCCCCGGTGCATGTGGGTCCAGGCGGTCGGGAAGAAGATGGCGTGCCCGGCACGGGGAGCCACCGAGACACCCTGATGGTGGAACTCGGTCTCGCCGCCCTCCGCCACGTCGTTCAGGTACAGGATCAATGCCAGCACCCGACCTTGGGCAAGGGGCCCGAGCGCGTCGAAGTGCCATGTGAACCGGCCCTCGCCCTTCGGGTAGTGCTGGATCTTGTAGCCGGTGCTCGCGAGCGGATGGACCTGGAGGCTCGGAAAGCTCGGCACGAGCGATGCGACCGCCTCGGAGACCGCCGCGTGCAGCCCGTCGAAGGTCTCGGCCCAGGCCCCGTCGCTCGGGATCGGCAGGTCCCGCGAGACCTTGTCGTCGTTCACCTGGTCGCCGCCCTCGGAGTGGAAGACCCGCCCCTCGCGCGCAGCGGGATCGGCCTGGAAACGCTCGAGGACCCCCGCGCAGGTGGCCGGATCGAGCAGGGACTCGACCCGGACGATGAAGTCATGGAAGGCCACGATGCGCACCGGGTCCGACATCGGCGGGTCGGACCCGCGGACTTGAGCCGGCGGCACCCGCTGCCCGGCGCCGGGCAGCGCTCAGCGCGAAGGATCCCGGAACACCGACTCGAGGCGACCGATCACGCCTTCTTCGTGCCGTGACACGCTGCGCAGGCCGACCACACCGCCGGCGGCCTCCGCCACGACCTTGGCCCTGGCGACCACGTTGTCCTTCAGGCGCAGCTTGCCCTCGACGCTCAGCTGCGGGAGCAGGGTCGTCACGTACTCGCGCCAGGTCTCGAAGAGACCCGGATCCGGCGGTGCGGCGAGCCACTCCGAGAGCAGGGCGTGGCTCTCGCCTCCCCGCTGCACACCCAGCGCCTCGGCGGCCTCGAGGATCGCTTCGCGCTCCTTGTCCGCGAGCGTTCCATCGGCCCAGGCCACCTGGACCAGCGGGATCAGACCCAGTGCCCGCTGGGCCTGGGGCGCGATGCCCAGAGCGAGCAGCGACTCGCGGAGCGCGTCGTCGCCCAGGTGGAAGTCCCCGGCCAGCACCCGATCCGCCGTGTGCCGCGGGTCGAAAGCCTCGACCAGGGTCTGCCCGGTGGTGTGGAACGCCAGCCTGCCGGCGAGCAGGCGGTTCGTGTTGCCGAACACGATCGCCGCGATGCGGGGGTAGCGGCGAGCCAGATGCTCCATCGAGCCCTGGGTGAGACGCAACAGGCGTGCGTCCTCCACCACCTCGGCATGCAGCGCGTGCTCGCCGTGGAAGAGGCCGACCTCGCCGATCGTGTCTCCACGCTCGTGGACCACGGCTCCCTGGTTCTGGTCGTGGGGGTCCTTCCAGGTGCGCACCTTGCCCCCGATCACCACGAACAGCCCCTCGGCGCTCTCCCCGGCATGGAACAGCGACTGCCCGGCCGGGACGTCGACCAACGTGCCCATCAGCGCGACCAGGCGCGCCTGCCCTGCTCGCAGCCCTTCGAAGAGTCCGATCGAGTGGTGCGGGTCCTCCCCGAGGTCGAGGGAGACGAGATCCCAGAGCGTGACGATTCGCATCCCGGAGGCGAGGGCCGGGGTGAAGGTGATGTCCACGACCCAGGCGACGGCCAGCGTGAAGGCGGCGAGGCCGCCGAACTCGACCTGTTGCTGGAGGGTGGACGCCGTGATCGCCAGGAAGCCGAGACACAGGGCCGCCGTCGTGTAGGTGACGGGCCGCCCCACCTCCAACAGCGCTTCGCGCACACCCTCCTTCGAGTCCGCCTTCTCCTTCGCGAGGGCGTTGAAGCGCGCGAAGAAGTGGATCGTGTCGTCGACCGCGATCCCGAGCACGAGGCAGGCCACGAGCCCGGTGGTGACGTTGAGGGTGATCCCCGAGAGGCCCAGCGCGCCGAAGTAGATCACGACCGGCAGGACGTTCGGGATCATCGCCATCAGTCCGACCCGGAAGGACATGAAGAGCAGCGCCAGGATCCCGTAGATCACGACGAACGCGCTCAGCAGACTCAGGGCCTGGCCGTAGGCGATGTCGTCGTTCGTCCGGGCCACCAGCACCGAGAGCCCGGTCACCCTGCCCTTCACCCTCTCCGGCAGCTCCGCCAGGACGGCATCGACGCGATCCGCAAAGGCCACGACCTCGCTCGAGTTGAAGATCCGCACGCGCACGGGAATGCTGGCGATCTGGTACTGCGAGTTGACGAGACGCTTGATCTCGTCGTTGGCGCCGAAGAAGAGCAGCTGCGTGACCATGCGCTTGCTCTCGGGGATGCGGAAGAACTCGGGATCGTCGTCGTGGAAGCCGCGGTTGATCAGCTTCACGTAGTCGACGAGCGACGTGCTCCCTCCGACCTCGGGCTGCTGGTCCAGCCAGGCCTGCAGCTCCGCGATCAGGCGGAGGTTCTCCGGCTCCTTGAAGGCGTTCTTGTAGTCGGTCTCGAGCACGACATAGAGCTGGTCGGCCGCTCCCAGGTACTCGTTGATCGCGTCGATGGACTGCCGGACCGGAAGATGCTCGGGAAAATTGTCGAGCACATTGGTGCTGAGCGTGATCCGGGGAATCGCCGCGATCGAGACCAGGGCGAGCCCCGCCCCCACCCAGAGGATCAGGCTTCGCCGCTCGACGTCGAAGCGCCCCAGGCGCCGGAGCAGCCGGTCGATGCGATCGCCGCCCTCCGCATGGGCGCGCTGCTTCGGCCCCTTCTC
>JAJDAR010000130.1 GCA_029261775.1 Deltaproteobacteria bacterium
CCGAAGAACCAGGCGATCGCGGGGTTGAGGTGCTTCATGCCCGGATCCGCCGCCTCGAGATGCGGCGTGACCTCGGCGTTGAGCGCCCCGACCAGGTCCGGTGCGAGCAGGTCGAGGACCACCACGGCGCCATCCTCGCGAAGCGCCGAGACGATCGCGTCCGCGCCTTCCTTGCTCTCGAAACGCTTCAGGTCTGCCATGAGGAGCCTCCGCTCCGAGGCTAGCCCGTCCCGCGGACCTCGGCGGCGCCCGAGCGGAGCCGGCGCAGGAGCGAGGGCCCCGCACCGAACCAGCCGAGCAGGGTCGCTCCCGCCAGCGCCAGGCCGACCAGGAAGAGCGGGTCCCGGAAGCGCAGGACGACCTCATGCCGCCCGACGGGCAGATCCGAGAGAGCCAGCCTCCCCTCGTCGGCAATCACACGGCCGGCCGTGGTCTGCCAGCGGTCGTCGTGGTTGAAGTTGACGACCACGGTCGAGGCCGGCTCCTCGACGTCGACCTCGAGCTGGATCTCGTTGTAGGACAGGCCTGCCAGCCGCCCCGTGCAGCTTCCGGTCGAGCACGACACCTCGCCACGATAGGCGCCGTTCGGGCTCACCTCGCCTGCGTCGGAGATCCACAGCCTGGGCACGGCATGCTCCGCGAAGACCAGGTTCCCGTACCAGGTGATCATGCCGACGCCCCGCTTCAGGTAGTAGTACTGGTTGAGCGGCGGCAGGTCCGCGTGGTGGAAGCGATAGCGGTCGGCCAGCCCCCAGAAGCTTGCGATCGCCACGTGGTGGAAAGGCTCGCTGTGATCCGTTGCGACCTCGGGCTCGGGGAAGAGGCCGTCGTAGATCCGCGTCGAGGTGAGGGCCGGCGAGACGATCAGCCCGGCGAAGAGCACGCAGCACAGCGCGGCGGCAAGGCGCGGGCCGCCGCGCGCGGCCGCCAGCCGCTGGATCGCCGCATAGGCAATGCCCACCAGCACGCACAGACCGAACAGCAGCGTGCTGTTCCAGTACTTGCCGTAGGAGGTCATCATGGAGAAGACCGGCAGATCCTTCGTCAGCAGATAGAGCGGGATCGGAGAGTTCGGGCCGAGCGCAAACAGCGCGGCCACCAGCGCGATCGCGGCCGCTGGGAACGCGATCCGGGGCCGCAGCAGCAGAGCCAGGAACGCCAGTGACGCGTGCAGCCCGATCCCGAACGGCAGGTTGGTCTCGGGTGGCGTCGAGTGGGCCATGAACCGCACCAGCTGACGAACGCTCGAGAACCCACGAGGCCCGTAGGTCTGCTGATCCACGAGGTCCCGCGACACGAGATCGAGGAGCGGCAGCAGCTTCCCCATCGACAGGAAGACCCCCGCGCCGAACGAGAGCGCCCAGGCGGCGACCACCCAGGCCGCGCGCTGCCGGCCCGGCCAGGTCGGCTGGCCGGGAGGACGCAGCGCAAACCAGGACAGGAGCGCGATGAAGGCGAACAGGAAGGCGGTGAACTTGGCCTGCGCGAAGGCGGCGGAATACAGCAAGGGGAGAAGGAGCCCGAGCCAGCGTCCCCGTACCAGCTCGTGGAAGAGGAAGACGGCGAGCGGCACGAGCAGCAGCACGATCTCGTCGTGACCGCCGCCCCGCATCCGGGTCGGCATCCAGAAGGCCGCCGCGTGGACGGCGCCCGCCAGGCAGGAGGGAAGGGGCGCCAGGTCGAGACTGCGGCGCAGGGTGAAGTGACAGCCGAGGGCGCCGAGGAAAAGCGCAGTCCAGATCAGGAGCTTCACGCCGACCAGCTCGCCGAAGAGCAGGTGGAAGGGGGTGATCAGGCTGAGCCCCGGGTTGTAGTGGAAGCCCGCCCACGGCACTCCGCCGCCGAAGTAGGGGTTCCAGAGCGGAACCTCGCCATGCCGGGTCACGGCGTCGACGATCGAGAACGAGAACGAGAGCTGCTGCAACGCGTCGGGATCGACCGTGGGCGCAGGCGCGGCAAACGGGTCGAGCCAGAACGACCGCGTCAGCAGCAGGGTCAGCACGAGCAGGAAGACGACCGAGAGGCGATCCTGCCCGCGCTCGGTGAGCAGGGGCGTGGCAGCAGTTTGCATGCGCGGCGGCTTCGGATCCCAGGCGGGGGCGGGACGGTCCGGCCAAGGCCGCCCGGGCGCGGGCGGGATGGTCCGGCGAAGGCCGCAACGTACCGGACGGGCCCTCAGGACGCGACGCGCCCGGGCGCGGGCCCTACGGCCCCTGGCGTTTCGCCCGGAAGATGCCCTTCGCGTCGTTCGCCTTCAGGTCCGGCGCTGTGAAGCTTCCGGCCCAGCACTGACTGCTGCCGCTGCTCCGCACCTGGAAGCTCCACGAAGTGCCAGCGACCGGGAAGGCCGGCAGCGGGATCGCGCTCCCCTTCGCCGAGACCACGACGCGGGCGCGGCCGGCCGCGCCGCCCGAGAGCACCACCATGCGGATGCCGTCGCTCGACGTGCTCGGATCCGAGTAGCGGTAGCCCTTCGTGCCGAGCTCCTTCCACGCCGCGCTGCCCCCCGGTGCACGCAGGGAGAAGTCGAGCAAGCTGTCCCGGTAGAAGCACAGGTCGATGTCGTCGGCGAGCACAGGGTTGCCGAAGTCGGACTGACTCACGGGCGTTCCCTGGGTGCCGCCCCGCACCCAACGGAAGGTCAGCCTCGCCTTCGGGCCGGTGGTCATCGGGTCCGTGGGCGCCTCCCGGTCTTTCAGGACCGCGATCGACAGGGCGTCCTCGCGGCACATCGAGTCCTCGACGGCCGGACAGCCGGCACCGGACGCCCCCGCGACGAGCCGGAACATCTCGCCGTCGAAGAGATCGAGGAAGTAGAGGTTGCCGGCCGAGTCTTCGCCGAAGCCGCCGACGTTGTCGATCGAGCCCACGTCGGCCGAAACGCTGACGGTCTGCTGGGTGAACACACCCGGGGCGACCTCGACGCCCGTGAACAGGGCGCCGCCGTTGTCGCCGAAGAAGTAGATCCCGTCCAACCCCGGCTCGGGCCCG
This sequence comes from Deltaproteobacteria bacterium, assembly GCA_029261775.1. GTDB lineage: Bacteria > Myxococcota_A > UBA9160 > UBA9160 > UBA6930. Next base: position 2,992 of record JAJDAR010000130.1, read on the forward strand.
CGGTACCGGTAGCCGCCGATCACGGCGTAGAAGGGCAGGCCCAGTGTGTGCGCGTACTCCATCACCGGAAAGACGAAGCCCGTCGGGGGACAGCCGGCCGGCTCGAACAGCACCGAGCCCTCCCAGCAGTCCCAGCCGTAGTTCTCGCCGCCGGTGGAGCTCGCCGGCTGGAAGTCGATCTCCTCGATCGTTCCCTGCCCGACGTCTCCGATCCACAGGTCGCCGGTACTGCGGTCGAAGCTGAACCGGTAGGGATTGCGGAAGCCGTACGACCAGACCAGCGGGTCTCCCCCACCACCGACGAAGGGATTGCTGGCCGGGATCGTGAAGCCTGGCGCCGAGGACACGTCGATGCGCAGCATCGAGCCGAGCAAGGTGGAGGGATCCTGCCCGTTCTCTCCCGGGTCGCCCCCCAGGCCACCATCCCCCATCGCGATGTAGAGGAAGCCATCGAGGGGGCTGAAGGCGAGGTGGCCGGCGTTGTGGTTGGCGAAAGGCTGGGGGACGACGAGCAGCATCTCCTCGCTGAGCGGGTCCGCGAGATCGGGGTCGCCACCGCTGACCTCGAAGCGCGAGATGACCGAGTCGCCCGCGAGGTCGGTGTAATGGACGTAGAAGAGGCCGCTGCTCGCGTAGTCGGGCGCAAAGGCCAGGCCCAGCAGCCCCTGCTCGTTGCCACCCGAGACGAGCAGGCTCAGGTCCAGGAAGGTCGAGAGCCCGACCCCGTCCCAGATGCGGATCCGCCCGCCCTGCTCGACCACGAAGATCCTCGGGTCGCCGGCCGGTGCCGTCGCCAGCACGGGCCGCGTCAGCTGGTCGGTGACCCGCACCGCCGAGAACTGGGCCCACGCCGGCACGGAGGCAAGGAGCAGGGCCGGGGCCAGACAGAGGAGCGGGAGCAGCAGCTTGATTCGCAGGCGCGGGCGCACGGGAGCCTCCAGGCGTCGCCCTTCCCAAGGCCCTCGCAGTCTATCGCACGAGCGCCGAGGGCTCGCGCCGGCACCCGGCCAGCGGCAGTGCCATCCTGGGGGGGTCCCAGGAGTCCTCTTCCCAGGCGAGGCCTGCCGTCCTCCGCCGTCACGGGGAGCCCATGACCGATCGCACGCTGATCCGCATCCAGGCCAGCTCCGGCGCGATCTTCCTCGTGTTCACCCTCGTCCATCTCGCCAACACCGCGAGCGGAGCGGCCGGCCCGGAGACCTACGACGCCTTCCAACGCGGGGCTCGCGCGGTCTACCAGATCCCCTGGGTCGAGATCGTCGCGATCGCCCTCCCCCTCGCCGTCCACTTCACCGCCGCGCTCGAGCGCCTGCGCCGGGACGGCTTCCGTCGCCGCGATCGCAGCCTGCGCGGTCGCCTGCACCGCGCGACCGGGCGCGTTCTGCTGGTCGTGATCGGTGGCCACATCCTGGCCGTGCGTGGCCCCTCCCTCTTCCTGGACTTCCATCCGGACGCCGGAGGCCTCGCCTTCTCGCTCTGGTGGATGCCCTGGGTCTTCTACCCGTACTACACGCTCTTCGCCTTCTCCGCCGCATACCACGGCTGGAACGGGCTCTTCCTGTTCGCCTCCAGCTGGGGCCGCCCCCTCGCCGCCGCCCTCCGGACGGGACCCGGCTTCTGGCTCCCGGTCGGATTGGTCTGCGCCCTCACCCTCGCCGGTGTCCTCCGCCTGGGAGGTGCCTTCGGCGACATCGCGGATCCCACCGACAACGCGTACGCCCGCATGTGGGAGGACTTCGGGTACGTCGATCTCGCGCCCGGCTCGGAGGAGTAGGCCAAGCGCGGAGGAGCAGGCCCGTGCGGGCGCGAGGCGGGTGGTAGGCCGCCTGGGACTCGAACCCAGAACCCGAGGGTTAAAAGCCCCCTGCTCTGCCAATTGAGCTAACGGCCCGCACTCCACCCGAGTCCCGTCGAGTACCAACGGCGCCCGCCGCTGTCGACGCCCGCCCGCGGAGGGCCCGCAAAAGAACGCCGCGCGACTTTCGCTTTTTCTTTGACTTTCGCCCCACCTTCGCCTAGGGTGCCGTTCATGCCACCCCCTACCCCGCCCGGGCGACCCGGGCTTCGGTGGAGAGGCCAGGGATTGCATTCCTCGGGCGGGGGCCGCGGGCGGCGAGCGAATCAAGACTGTGAGATCGATCGAAGCCGGCGGGAGCGAGACGCCCCGCCAGCGGGGCCCAACGGTCCAACCGGACCCGCGGACCCGGCAATCGATCACCCGGGCCCTGTCACCCGGGAGTTCCGACCTGGGAAGTGCTGCCAAGCCAAGGTCGAAGCCCAGAACGCTCGCCAGCCCGCGTTGGTGGTGGCACCAAGCTGCCCGAGATCTGCCACCCGCCATACGCGCACAAGCGGCGCACCATGCACGGCACAAGCCGCACCATGCACGCACAAGCCGCACCGTGCGCGCACAAGCGTCGCACCATGCACGGCACAAGCCGCACCGTGCGCGCACAAGCGTCGCCGGCGCGGGGCGCGCTCCGGCGGAATCAAGCGCAGCCAGTCCCGCGACGGGGTTTGCGTCCCGGGAGTCCCCGCTGCCACTCGAGGCGAGGGCTACCGGAGGGCGGGCGAGCCATCCGCCGGAGCGCGCCCCGCGCCGGCGACGCGCCTCCGCGAACCGGGCCCTGATCAAGCAACGCCTCCGCGCGAGCACGCCCCGTCAGGCAACGCCTCCGCGGTCAGGCAACGCCTCCGCGCGAGGACGCCCCGTCAGGCTCCGCGCGAGGACGCCCTGCGAAGGCAACGCCTCCGCTCGAAGCCTCCGGCCCTACCGCCCGAACAGCTCCCGTCGGTAGATCGTCTCATCCCGACCCGGCCCGATCGAGATCACCTCCACCGGCACGTCCACCCAGCTCTCGACCCGCTCGATGTAGCGACGCGCGTTGTCCGGCAGGTCCTCGTACGCCCGGACCGCCGTCACATCCTCGGACCACCCCGGCAGCGCCTCGTCGACCGGCTCGGCCCGCTCCACCTCCTGGAGGGTCATCGGGAAGTCCTCGACCAGCTTGCCGTCGATCCGCCAGGCCCGCGCCACCGGGATCTCCGACAGACCCGAGAGGATGTCGAGCTTGTTGATCGCGAGCGACGTGAAGCCGTTGACGATCGCCGCCTCCCGCAGCACGACCATGTCGAGCCATCCGCAGCGGCGCGGTCGACCCGTCGTGGCGCCGAACTCGTTCCCCTTCTCGGCGAGCCAACGCCCGCCCTCGCCCCCGTCCTCGGTCGGGAACGGCCCGCCGCCGACGCGGGTCGTGTAGGCCTTGGTGATCCCGAGCACCTGGTCGATGCGCGTCGGCCCGACGCCCGCTCCCGTGCACACCGCGCCGGCCACGCAGTTGCTGGAGGTGACGTAGGGGTAGGTGCCGTGATCGATGTCGAGGAAGGTGCCCTGGGCACCCTCGAACAGGACGTTCTTGCCGGCGCGCAGCGCGCGATCGAGGATGCGGCCCGTGTGGTCCACGTAGGGCTCGAGCCGCTTGCCGAGCGCCACGAGATCGTCGAAGAGGGCCTCGACGTCGATCGGCTTCCAGCCGTGGACCTGGGTGAGCTCGAAGTTCTTCTCGACGGCCGTCCGTTCGAGCACCTCCCGGAGGATGCCGGGATCCAGCAGGTCGGCCACGCGAATGCCGCGCCGGGCGACCTTGTCCTCGTAGGCGGGACCGATGCCCCGACCCGTCGTGCCGATCGCCCGCTCCCGGCGGGCCTCGTCCCGCGCCTTGTCCAGCGCCACGTGCCAGTCGAGGATGACGTGGGCGCGGCCGGACAGACGCAGGCGGGCAGGATCGTCGAGCACGCCCTTGGCGACGATCTCGTCGAGCTCCTTGACGAAGACCCTGGGGTCGACGACCACGCCGGGCCCGATCAGGTTCACCGTCCCCGGCTGCAGGATGCCCGAGGGCACCAGGTGCAGGACCGTCTTCTCGCCGTCGACGATCAGGGTGTGGCCGGCGTTGTTGCCGCCCTGGAAGCGCACCACCAGATCGGCGGAGAGGGCCAGGCTGTCCACCACCTTGCCCTTGCCCTCGTCGCCCCATTGGGCGCCGACTGCGACCAGCGAGCTCACTGGCCGAGATCCACGAGCTGGGCGCTGATCATGTGCGGCAGGTTGCGCAGGCCCTCCATCACTTCGTCGTCCGGTGCCTGGTCCACGTTCACGAGCATGGCGGCCTCCGCGCGCTCGCGGACGAGCGCGAGCTGCATGCGAGAGATGTTGAGACCGGCGTCGCCGAGGGCCTTGCCCACTGCGCCCACCACACCGGGCTGGTCGTGGTTCTGAAGCAGGATGGTGGGACCCTCGGGAATCGCCTCGAGCATGAAGTCGTCGATGCGCACGATGCGCGGCTGGTCTCCGTGGAAGATGGCGCCGGCGATCAGCCGATCGGTCCCGCCACGGACACGGGTCGTGATCGCGCTCGCGAAGTCCATCGGGCGGGTCGACTTGGTCTCCACGACGCGGATGCCCCTCTCCTGGGCGATCAGCGGCGCATTGACCATGTTGACCCGGTCGCTGGCCTCTTCGAGCATGCCCTTCAGCACGGCGATCGTGATCGGCGCGACGCGAAGCTCCGCGACCTCGCCCGCGTACTCGATCTCGATCTCTTCGATCGCGCCCGGGCAGAGCTGGCCCTGGAAGCGGCCGAGCTTCTCGCCGAGACGGAGGTAGGGCCGCACCTGCGCCAGCAGCTCCGGCGACACCGACGGGACGTTGACCGCGTTGCGCACGGTGCCGTCGACCAGGAAGTCGCGCACCTGCTCCGCCACGGCGACGGACACGTTGAGCTGTGCCTGCTCCGTCGAGGCCCCGAGGTGGGGGGTGCAGATCACGTTCGGGTGGAGCAGCAGCGGGTGATCGCCCGGCGGGGGCTCCTCGACGAAGACGTCGAGCCCAGCGCCCCCGACCTTGCCCTCTTCGAGAGCCGTCAGCAGGGCCGCCTCGTCGACGATGCCACCGCGCGCTGCATTGATGATCAGGACCCCGGGCTTCGCGCGAGCGAAGGCCGCCGCTCCCAGCAGGCCGGTGGTCTCCTTGGTACGCGGGACGTGGACCGTGATGGCATCCGCTCGCGCGATCAGCTCGTCGACGGAGACGAGCTCGACGTCGAGCTTGCTCGCCACGTCGGGAGCGATGTGCGGATCCGCCGCGATCACCCTCATCCCCAGCCCGCGTGCCCGATCAGCGACGATGCGCCCGATGTTGCCGAGGCCGATCACGCCGAGCACCCGGTTGAAGAGCTCGAGGCCCTGGAACTGCTTCTTCTCCCACTTGCCCGCCTTCATCGATGCGGTCGCCTGGGGGATGTGCCGCGCGAGAGCCACGAGCAGCGCGATCGCGTGCTCGGCCGTCGTGATGTTGTTGCCTTCGGGGGTGTTCAGCACGACGATGCCGCGCTGGGTGGCGGCCGGGACGTCGATGTTGTCCACGCCGATCCCCGCGCGCCCGATCACCTTCAACCGATCGCCCGCCGCGATCACGTCGGCAGTCACCTTCGTACCGCTCCGGATCACCAGGCCATCCGCCTCGCGAATCGCCTCCAGCAGGTCACCGGGCGCCAGGCCAGGCGCTTCCACGACCTCGAGACCGGGCGCGGCCCGGAGGATCTCGAGCCCCTGGGGCGCAAGCGAATCGGTGACGAGGACGCGGGGCAAGGGGCTCCCTCCTTGAAGACGTGCGTTGGCCCGCGCGGATCCGGCTTCTCGGGCCGGGCTTCTCCTGGCACCCGTCGGACGCGGGAGCACGAGAGGCGCGAGCACGCAGCGAGGGCCGGCGCACGGGCGCTGCCGGATCCCCCAACCGGCGAAGGGTGGCCAACGTCCCGGGGGGTGTCAACGCGGGGCACCCTCGCCTACCGTCCGGCCGCCATGGCCGCGCCTCGGCTCCCCGACCCCCTCCCGATCCACCCGCGCGGCCCCCTGGACGCGGTGATCCGGCCGCCCGGATCGCGCAGCGTGACCAACCGGGCGCTCGCCGCCGCCGCACTGGCAGAGGGCACCAGCCTGCTCGTCGGCGCCACCGAGAGCGACGACACACTCGCGATGGCACGGGGCCTCGAGGCCCTCGGCATCCCGGTGCGCCGCGAAGAGCACGGGTGGTCGGTGGAGGGCGGAGGGGGCATCTTGCGCGCGGCGGGGCGTCTCGACGTCGGCGCCTCCGGCACGACGGCGCGGTTCCTGACGGCGCTCGCCGCGCTCGCCGAGGGCCCCTCGCAGCTGGACGGTACGCCGCGGATGCGACAGCGGCCGATCGCCGAGCTGTGCGAGGCCCTGCACGGTCTCGGCGCACGCATCGAGATCCTGGGAGAGAACGGCTGCCCGCCCCTCGACATCGCGGGAGGCGGCCTGTCCGGCGGCGAGGTCACGATCGACGCCAGCCGCTCCAGCCAGTTCGTCTCCGGCCTGCTGCTCGCGGCCCCCTGCGCCAGCGGCGCCGTCACCCTCCAGCTGCTCGAGGGGCGGCTCGTCTCGCGACCCTTCCTCGAGCTGACGCTCGCCGTGATGGAAGACTTCGGCGCACCCGTGGAGTGGAACGGGCGGGATCGGCTGCACGTCGCCGCCGGGACCCGCTATGCGGCGCGCCGCTACCCGATCGAGCCGGATGCCCAGTCGGCGGTCTACCCGCTCTGCGCGGCTGCGATCGCCGGCGGCCAGGTGGTGGTGCAGGGGCTGCCGCCCGACTCGGAGCAGACCGATCTCCGGCTGCTCGGGGTCCTCGAGGCGATGGGCTGCCAGGTGGAGCGCCGTGCGGATGCCGTGGTCCTCCGACGCCCCCCCGCCCGTCGGCTCCAGGGTGTGGAGTTCGACGGCAACGCCTTCCCGGATGCCGTGCTGGCGCTCGCCGTGGTCGCCCTGTTCGCAGAGGGCCCCACCACCGTGCGCGGGCTCGGGCACCTCCCCCTGAAGGAGACCGATCGGCTCGAGGCCCTCCGCACCGAGCTGCGCCGTCTCGGGGCAGGCGCCGAGACCGGCGAGGACTGGATCCGCATCGAGCCGCGCGAGCTGGCCGGCACCACGATCGAGACCTACGACGACCACCGGATGGCGATGTCCTTCGCCCTGGCGGGCCTCCGGGTGCCGGGGGTGCAGATCCGCGATCCGGGCTGCGTCGCCAAGACCTGGCCCGACTTCTTCGATGCCTTGGATCGGCTCTGAGCCCGCAGCCGAGCCGTCTGAAACGAACGAGTGCCGGGAAACGTAGAATGAGGTGGGGAAGCGGTTTCGGGGTGACGACGTGACGACCAGGACAGGCTCGCCGGGCGAGGGCCACGAGGCCCGCGACGCCCATGCCGAGGCCACGCCGACCGGCGTGCGAATCGAAGCCCGGGGCCTGTGCCGACGCTTCGGCGATCACGTCGCACTCGACGGCCTCGATCTCTCCATCAAGCCCGGCGAGGCCTTCGGTCTGCTCGGTGCAAACGGCGCGGGCAAGACCACGTTCATCCGTCTCGTGACCGGCGTGCTGCTCCCGTCGGGCGGCCACTTGACCGTCGACGGCCACTCCCCCGCGAGCGATCCGGTCGAGGTTCGCAAGCGGCTCGGGTTCGTGGCCGAGACCTCGCGGATCTATCCCGATCTGCGCGTCCGCGCCTTCCTGCGCTTCGCAGGAAGGGCCCGGGACCTCTCGGGGCCGACCTTGGAACGGCGCATCGAGCACGCCATCGGCCGTTTCCGCCTCGAGGACGTCGCCGATCGCTGGATCGGTCAGCTCTCGAAGGGCTATCAGCAGCGCGTCTCCCTGGCCCAGGCCTTCCTCGACGACCCGCCTCTGGTGATCGTCGACGAGCCGACCAGCGGCCTCGACCCCCTGCAGCAGGAGGAGGTGCGCGCGGTGCTTCACGAACTGCGAGGGAAGCACACGCTGATCCTCTGCACCCACGATCTGTCCGAGGCCCGGGAGCTCGCGGAGCGATGCGCCGTGCTGCACAAGGGCCGCCTCGTGACGGAGGGCCCGACTGCGACGGTCCTCGGCGGCGCCGATCCCCTCGCACTCTTCCGAGGAGAGGCCCCGGCCGACCCCCCGCCGCCTTCGCCGCCCCTCGAGGCGGTCCGATGACCCGCTTCTATGGCCTCGTGCAGAAAGAGCTGCTCGTGCTCTTTGCCTCGCCGCTGGCCTACATCGTGCTGGCCCTGGTGGTGCTCGTCGCGGGGCTCCTCTTCTTCGATCACCTGCGCGCCTACAACCAGATCCTCTTCCTCTTCCAGACGAGTACGATGGGCGGCTTCGAGAGCGGGACCGTGCCCGATCACATCAATCTGCGCGAGACCGTCTTCTTCCCGGTGATGGAGAACCTGGGCTTCATCCTGATCGGCCTGATTCCGATGGTCACCATGCGGGTCTTCGCGGAGGAGCGGGCCCGCGGAACCGACGAGCTGCTGACGACGACGCGACTCACGGCCGCGCAGATCGTGGCGGGCAAGTTCCTGGTGACCCACGCCTTCGTCGTGCTCGCCATGCTCGCGAGCTTCGTGTACCCGGCCATGGCGATCCTGCAGGGCGGTGTCGGCATGCAGCATCTCGTCTCCGTCTTCGCCGGCCTCTCCCTGCTGGCCGTGTCGCTCTCTTCGATCGGCCTCGTCTGCTCCGCCTTCACGAAGAGCCAGTTCATGGCGGTGGTCTCGTCGTGGGCGTTCTGCTTCGTGCTCTGGGACTGGAGCTGGCTCACCCCCTTCCTTCGCGACGCGCCCGCGCTGGCGGCGATCGTCGACGGCATCTCGATCCACCCCCGCTACTCGGTCTTCGCCGAAGGTGTCGTGCGCGTCGAGGATCTGGTCTACTTCGCGGGCGTGGTGGCCGTGAGCTACGCCGCCGCGCGCTTCGCCCTCGACTGGCGGAGGGTCACGGGATGACCGCGCCTGCCCGTTCCTGGAGCCCGTCGTGAACCGGGGCCTCGCACTCGCGGGCCTGATCGCCCTGGCCTTCGGCGGCGCATCCGTGGCGGGCAGCGGCACGGCGACCTGGTTCTCGTGGGCGAACGGGATCGGGGGCGTGCTGTTGCTGGCGGTCGCCGCGGCGCGGGGGTTGGCCCGTGCGCGGGGAGCCGGCTCGCCGGCCTTCCGGGGTCCGCTGCTGCGGGCCTCGCTGCGGGTCGTCCTCACGCTGCTCGCGGCGATCGCCGCCGAGCGCGGCGCGCACTCGCTGAAGCTGCAGTACGACCTGAGCTTCGAGGGCAAGTTCGAGCCCGCCGAGGCCACGCTCGCGGCCCTGGCCGACCTGTGCGCCGAGGGACCGCTCGACGCCCGTCTCTACTACGACGATGGCGACGCGCGCCGACGGAGCACCCGGGTACAGCTCGAGACCCTCGCCCTCGAGAGCTGTCTCGGCGTCGAGGAGCGCCGGATCGACGACCACCCGGACGACGAGGATCGCTTCGGGATCGCCTCCTCGAACACCGTCGTCCTCCTGCGTCAGAAGAACGGGAAGGAGGGCTGGGAACGGGTCGAGCGGCCGACCCAGGGGGCGCTGTTCGAAGCACTCTTCCGTTTGCGCCAGCTCCAGAGCGGCACGATCTACGTGGCCCGAGGCGCAGGCGAGGGAGACTTCGAGGCGACGGGGGAGACCGACTTCTCCGGCCTCACCGCCGCTCTGCAGACCGAAGGCTACGTCGTGAACCAGTTCGTGAGCGCCGCGGCGCGCGACCTGCCAACGGATGCGAGCCTGGTGCTCTGGGTGGCACCCGAGCGCGAGATCTCAGCGAATGCCCTCGACGCGCTGCGAGCCCACCTCGCAGGGGGCGGCCGTCTGCTCGCCCTGCTCGAGCCCGGACGCGAGACCGGGCTGGAAGTCGTCCTTCGCGAGTGGGGCATCGACCCGCTGCCCGGGCTCGTGGTCGATCCCGCCTCCGGCGACTTCGAGGGACTGGCCCGCGGGCTGGCGCCGCTCGCCTACACCTACAGCCGTCGCCATCCCGTCGGCAAGGGCCTCGACGCGAACCGCATGACCTTCTTCCACGGCGCCCGGAGCTTCCGGCTCCGCAAGCCAGACGTGGGGGACGATCTCGAGACACTCGTCTACGCGAGCCC
>JAJDAR010000131.1 GCA_029261775.1 Deltaproteobacteria bacterium
GCCATCCGGCGCCCGCTCGGATCCCCTGTGCCACCGACATGAGGGGGGCATCCTACTGCAAGGAAGAGGCGCTGCTACGCTCGGCGGGTGCCGGGCCCCTCCCGACGATGCAGGCGTTCTGGCGACCTGCGGACTGGCGACGCCACAGGCGACCCCGCTCGTAGCCAGGCTCGCAAGCCGGCTCGCAACCCGGAAGGACCGTGATGGGCGCCCGGGAAGAGAAGCCGGGTCTCGCCCCCTGGCCCGTCGTCGGGCGGGAGCAGCTCGCCGACTGCCGGGTCTTCAGCGTGAGCCGCAGCTGGGTGCGCGTGCCCAGGACCGCCGAGACCCATCCCTTCTATTGCATCGACGCCGATCCGTGGGTCAACGTCGTGCCTCTCACGGCCGACGGCGAGGTCGTGATGGTTCGTCAGTTCCGGCACGGGCTGCAGGCGTTCACGCTCGAAATCCCGGGCGGCATCGTCGATCCCGGAGAGGAGCCTGCGGCCGCCGCCGCGCGCGAGCTGCTCGAGGAGACCGGCTACCAGGCCGGCTCGGTCCGGCCGCTCGGGGCCCTGAACCCCAACCCGGCGCTGTTCGGCAACCGGGTCCACACCTTCCTGGCCGAGGGCTGCACGCAGGTCGGCGAGGTGACCAACCCCGGTCTGGAGGAGACGGCCGTCGAGTGCGTCCCGGCCGGCGAGATCTCCGCACGGGTCCGGGCCGGCGAGATCGACCACGCGCTGGTGATCGCGGCCCTGCATTGGTGGTCCCTGGATCGACAGGGTGAGCCGTAGGTTTTTCAGCCCATCATCGGGCTTGCTGGCTTCAGCAACCGGGCCGGGCTTCCGATCGTCTGTGCGTCCGGGTCCTATACTTCGTCTTGCGCCAGAGGTTGGACGTGACCGAGTCGTCTCCGAACCAGATTCTCGGGACGTGACCGAGCCGTCCCCGATCCATTCCGCCGCTCCGATCCAGATCCTCGGAGAGGATGGAAGCTGCGCCGACGAGCACCGCGGGCTGCTCAGCGACGAGCAGGTCGTCCAGGCTCTCGAGGCGATGGTCCTGAACCGGATCCTCGATCGCCGCCTGCTGATGCTCCAGCGCCAGGGACGACTCGGCTTCTGGATGACGAGCCGCGGCGAGGAGGCGACGATCCTCGGCGCCGCCGTCGCGTTGGAGCCCGAGGATCCGATCTTCCTCTCCTACCGGGAGCTGGGCTGCCTGCTCTGGCGACAGATCCCACTCGCCATGATCTTCAACCAGCTGATCGGCAACGGGCGCGACGTCTGTCTCGGCCGCCAGATGCCGGTGCACTATTGCTATCGGGAGTGGTCCATCCCTTCGGTCTCTGCGCCGGTGGGCACGCAGCTGCCGCACGCGGCCGGGTTCGGCTACGCGGCCCGCCTTCGAGGAACGGGACAGGTAGCCCTCGCCTTCTGCGGCGAAGGCACCGCGTCCCAGGGCGACTTCCACACGGCCCTCAACTTCGCGGGTGTGTTCGCATCGCCGTCGATCTTCCTGATCCGCAACAACGGCTATGCGATCTCCACCCCCGAATCGGTCCAGACGGCCGCCGAGAGCCTCGCCGTGCGCGGCGAGGGCTACGGCCTTCCCGGCCTCCAGGTGGATGGCAACGACCTGCTGGCCGTGGTGAAGGTCGTCGGCGAAGCGGCCGCGCGCGCGCGCGCCGGGGACGGACCGACCTTGATCGAGGCGCTCACCTACCGGATGGGCGCCCATTCGACGGCCGACGATCCGAGCGCCTATCGCTCCGACGAGGAGGCCGAGGCCTGGACCCGGCTCGACCCCTTCGAGCGCCTCAAGCGGCACGGTGCTTGGCGAGGCGTCTGGAACGAGGAGCTCGAAGCCGAGACCCACGCCCGCCTGGATCAGCGGGTCGTGTCCACGCTGGCCGAGTGCGAGAAGATCCCGCCGCCGCGCGTCGAGACCCTCTTCGAGGGCGTGCTCGAGACGGTCTCCCCGCAGCTCGAGGCCCAGCGCGACGAGTATCTGGCCATGCACCGCCGCCGCTCCGAGGGCGGCTACGAGGTGCCCTGAGCGTGGCGGAGACCGGCACCCTCAACATGATCCAGGCCTTGAACGACGCCCTGGATCAGACGATGGAGCGGGACGAGACCGCCGTGATCCTCGGCGAGGACGTCGGACACTTCGGTGGCGTGTTCCGGGTGACCGCGGGGCTCCAGGAGAAGTACGGGTCGGAGCGTGTCTTCGACACGCCGCTGGCCGAGGCCGGGATCGTCGGGATGGCGATCGGCATGGGCCTCGGAGGTCTCCGGCCGATCGTCGAGATCCAGTTCGCCGACTTCATCTTCCCGGCCTTCGACCAGATCGTGAACGAGCTCGCCAAGTACCGCTATCGCAGCGGGGGTCAGTACGCGCCCCGCGTGTTGATCCGCACCCCCTACGGCGGCGGCATTCGGGGCGGCCACTACCACTCCCAGAGCCCGGAGGCCTACTTCGCTCACACGCCCGGCCTGCGGGTGGTGGTGCCCTCGGGCCCCTACGAGGCCAAGGGCCTGCTGCTCGGCGCGCTGGAGTGCGACGATCCGGTGATCTTCCTCGAGCCCAAGCGCATCTACCGGGCCGCCAAGGGTGAGATCCCGCTCGACTACTACACCCTTCCGCTCGAGCGGGCGCGGATCGCCCGCAAGGGTGTGGACCTGAGCCTGGTGGCCTGGGGCGCGATGATGCCGATCTGCCTCGAGGCCGCGGCGCTCGCCGAGGGCGAGGGCTACGACATCGAGGTGATCGATCTCCAGAGCATCGCGCCCTATGACCTGCACACGCTGGTGCGCTCGGTCGAGAAGACGGGCCGCATGGTGGTGGTGCACGAGGCGCCGCGCACCTGCGGGTTCGGAGCGGAGCTGATCGCCGCGGTGCAGTCCGCGGCCTTCGAGCACCTGCGCGCTCCGCTCGAGCGCGTGACGGGTTTCGACACTCCCTTCCCCTATATCCTCGAGGACCACTACCTGCCCAACGCCGAGCGCGTGCTGGCGGCCGCGGTCCAGGCGATCGGGTACTAGCCGTGTTCCGTTTCGAGCTGCCCGACATCGGCGAAGGCGTGGTCGAGGCCGAGGTGATCGCCTGGCACGTGGCCGAAGGGGACGACGTTGCGCTCGACCAGGTGCTCGTCGAGCTGATGACGGACAAGGCGAACGTGGAGATTCCGTCCCCCGCGGCGGGGCGGGTGGCCAAGCTCTGCTACGCCGAGGGCGACGTCGTGCCGGTCGGCGAAGTGCTGATCGAGATCGACGACGGGGCAGAGGCCAAGCCGTCGGCACCGGAGCCGGCCGCGGCCACGGTCGAGGCGCCGCAACCCGCGGCGCGCCCCGACCCCGCGCCGGCCCCGTCGACCCACTCCGCAGCGCCTCCCACGCGCCCCGGGCGCCCCGCGGGCTCCCAGCGAGCCACCTCGGCCACCAGCGCCGATGGCGTTCGCGCCGTGCCGGCCGTGCGCGCCCTGGCCGCGCGGCTCGGCGTGGACCTGACGAAGCTGGCGGGCAGCGGACCCGACGGGCGGATCATGCGGCGCGACGTAGAGGCCGCGAAGGCGGGGCGAGAGGCGCACCCGGAGGTCGCTACCGACCCGCCCGGCACCTCGGCGGCGCCCGCCCGAGCGGACGGCGAGGCCGGTTCGCAGCGTGCCGAGGTCGCGGACCCCGAGGACTGGGAGCGGCAGCCCTTGCGCGGCCTGCGGCGTGCGATCGCGCGGCACATGAGCGAGGCGCGGCGCCGGGCCGCCCACTTCACCTACGTCGAGGAGCTCGACGTGACGCAGCTGATGGAGCTCCGACGCGAGGCGGGCTCCGACTTGTCGCCCCTGGCCTTCATCGCGCGCGCCGTCGTGCAGGTGCTGCCTGATCACCCGCGGCTCAACGCGAGCATCGACGACGAGCGCGAGGAGATCGTGCTGAAGCAGCGCATCCACCTGGGGGTGGCCGTCGCAGCTCGAGACGGGCTGGTGGTGCCCGTCATCTCCAACGCGCACCTCCTAGACACGCGGGGTCTGGCCGGCCAGATCGCCGACCTCGGCCTTCGCGCCCGCGAAGCGCGGCTCGTGCCCGCCCAGCTGCGCGGCGGCACCTTCACGATCAGCTCGCTCGGCAAGCTCGGCGGCATCGTCTCCACGCCTATCGTGAACCATCCCGAAGTGGCGATCCTCGGTGTGAATGCGATCCGGGCCGAGCCTCGCTACGTCGGTGAGGAGATCGCGCGGCGGCAGCTCATGAACCTGTCCATCAGCGTGGATCACCGGATCGCCGACGGCCACGACGCCGCCCTGTTCGTCCAGGACCTCGCGCGCATCCTCGAGGGCGCAGACTACCCGGACGTGTTCGGGCGAGCGGGAGAGGGGACCTGACCATGCCGGAAGTCGCCGTGCACGAGCTCGCCCTGGGACGCAAGCTGCGCCGTCTGCGCGAAGACCGCGGCAAGAGCCTCGCCACGCTCGCGAGCGAGGTGGGCATGGAGGAATCCCAGCTCGGCGCCTTCGAGTCGGACCGGGCGGCACCCTCCGTCGGTGAGCTCTTGCGGATCGCCGGCCGTCTGGACGTCAGCATCGGTCACTTCTTCCAGACCGAGGTGCCCGAGAGCCGGGTCGAGGTGGTGCGCTCCGACGAGCGCTTCACGGTGAGGCCGCGCGGTGAGGCCGGCGAGAGCCTCGGCTATCGCTACCACGCGCTCTCTCACGGGATCACCGAGAAGCTCATGCAGCCCTTCCTGGTCGAGGTTCCGCCCGGCCAGGAGTCCGCCGTCAAGCGCTCGACCCACGAAGGCGAGGAGTTCCTCTTCGTGCTCGCCGGGCGCATCGAGGTCGAGGTGGGGGGCGCCCTGCACGAGCTCGGCCCCGGCGACGCCATCTACTACGACTCGCGCCTGCCCCACTCGCTCCGCGCCCTCGTGGGCGCGACCGCCCGTCTGCTGGCCTGCGTGGCCCAGGACCGCAGACGCGCAGGCGAAGACCCCATCGAACGCGCCTACCGCTAGCCCCTCCCCACAAGAACGGGAAGAGCGAGGAAGAGGGGACCAGAGGGGACGGGACCAGCGGGGACGTTCGTTTCATCGTTGCACCGAGCGCCCGCCAGGGTCCGCAGTGCAACAATGAAACGAACGTCCCCGCTGTCTTCCGTCCCCGCTGTCTTCGCGCTGTGCTTGCGGCTAGGGCAGGCGTTCGAACGCGTACTCGCTCATCGGGTGGGACTCGATGACGGCGAGGTCCAGGAACTGCTGGACGTGCTCGAACATGCGGGTCTGGTTCGCCTGCTGCTTCGCCGGATCTCCCACGGCGTCGTAGAACACCGCGGGATCGGTCAGCGCGCCGATCGGGAAGCCCTCCTCGACGATCGCGGACCAGGCGGGCGCTTCCGGGGTCAGCGCGCGGACGATCTCGTTGCGGACGTAGTCGAAGGTGCTCTGCGTCTCGATCGCGACGTCGCGGAAGCGGTGGTGCCAGAAGTCGATGAAGGCATCGTGGGAGAGGCCCTCCCGCGCCGTGATGCACGTGACGAGATGGAAGCCCGGCGTGCGCTCGCCCGGCTCGGCGACCTCCGCGACGGGCACCAGCGGACGCGACTCGACCACCAGGTAGCCGGCGACGCGGCCGGAGGCCTGGCGGAGGGCGTCCTCGAGCGGCTCCCTCTCCTGGGCCTGGTCGACCCAGAAGGTCGCCAGCGCGGACTTGGCGGGATCCATGCGACCGATCCGCAGCGCCGTCCCGCCCTCGACGTGCCCGTCGACGACCGAGCACTTGAGAAATCGCGCGCCGAGCACGCGCAGTCGGGGCGCCAGCTCGCCGCGGAGCCGCTCGGCGAAGGCGCCGTCGGGCTCCTCGCCGCGCTTCCAGAGCACATAGGCCAGCTTCTCCACGGGCCTAGCGACCGCCCGCCACTGCCGCCGTCTCGGGGGTCGGCCGCCCCCGGAGCCGGCGGAAGCCGCCGACCACGGCCGCGGTGGCCGAGTCGACCAGGCTGTAGACGACGGGCACGACGACCAGCGTCAGCGCGGTCGACGTCGCGAGGCCGCCGATCACGATCACCGCCATCGGGGCGCGGAACTCCGAACCGGCGTCGTTGCTGAGCGCCATCGGCAGCAGCCCGCAGATCAGGGCGGCGGACGTCATCAGCACGGGCCGCATCCGCACCGGACCGGCCCGCAGGATGGCCTCGCGCTTCGAAAGGCCCTGCGCACGCAGCTGATTGGTGTAGTCCACGACCAGGATGCCGTTCTTCATCACCAGGCCCATCAGCACCAGCAGACCCATGGCGCTCATGATGTCGAAGGAGAGGCCCCCGATCTTCAGCGCCAGGAACCCGCCGATGAAGGAGAGCGGCGCGGAGACCATGATCACGAGCGGATGGGTGAGCGAGTTGAAGAGCGAGGCCAGGATCATGTAGATCGAGAGCATCCCGAGACCGAGGGCGAAGACGATGTCCGTCAGCGCCTCGGTCATCGACTCGGCCTGCCCGCCGCGGCTGAACGCGTAGGGTCGCTCGATCCCGAGCTCCGCCGCCCAGGCCTCGAGCACGGCCACGGCCTCGCCGAGGGAGACGTCGTCCGCCGTATTGGCCAGCACCTCGATCTGGCGGCTGCGGTCCTCGCGCTTCACCTCGACCGCCCCCTCGTCCATGCGGATCGTGGCGGCCCCG
>JAJDAR010000132.1 GCA_029261775.1 Deltaproteobacteria bacterium
GGAGGATCCTCCCATGACCGCAGGCCAGCTCGCCGAGCCCTTCGATCCCGCGGCCCTCGACGTCATCACCCCCGAGAAGTACGAGCGCGAGGGCTACCCGCACGCCGAGTGGACCTGGCTGCGCCAGAACGACCCCGTGCACTACGTCCCGCAGGGCTACGCCGATCCCTTCTGGGCCATCACCAAGCATGCGGACATCGTATCGATCGGGAAGAACCCGAAGGATTGGATCATCGCGCCCCGGATCGCGGTCTTCAGCCGCGACACCCCCGACGAGCCGACCACCCGACATCTGCTGACCATGGATCCTCCAGACCACGGGCGCTTCCGCAAGCTCACCTCCAAGTGGTTCACGCCTCGCACCGTCCAGAGGTGGGAGCCGAAGGTGCAGCAGGTCACCCGCGAGATCCTCGATGCCGCCGGGGCCAAGGGCGAGATCGACTTCGTGGCCGATGTCTCGGCGCCGATCACCATCGCCGTGATCGCGCTCATGCTCGGGGTCCCGAAGGAGGACTGGCACCTGCTGTTCCGCTGGACGAACGAGACGATCGCCCCCGAAGATCCGGAGTTCGCCAAGGGGCGTACGGTCCAGGAAACCTCGGAGCAGGCGCAGGCCGAGCTGTTCGCCTACTTCTACGAGCTGGCCGGCAAGCGCCGCGCCAACCCCCAGGACGACATCCTGTCGGCCGTGATCCAGGGACGCATCGACGGCCAGCCGCTGCCGGACCACGAGCTGCTCTCGTACTACTTCCTGCTCGTCGTCGCCGGAAACGAGACGACCCGCAACGCCATGACCGGCGGCGTGCAGTGCTTCCTCGACCACCCCGATCAGTGGCAGGGGCTGGTCGCCGACCCGGCGCTCGTCGAAGGAGCGATCGAGGAGACGGTGCGCTGGACCACCCCCGTGATCCAGTTCAGCCGCACCGCCACCCGCGATCTGGTCGTGCGCGGCCAGGCGATCCGCGAGGGCGAGTCGGTCTGCCTGTTCTACGCCTCGGGCAATCGAGACGAGGACGTCTTCGAGGATCCCTTCACGTTCCGCATCGACCGCAACCCGAATGACCACATCGGCTTCGGCCGCGGCGAGCACGTCTGCCTCGGGGCGCACCTGGCCCGTCTCGAGCTGCGCTCCATGTACCAGCAGCTCCGCGAGCGACTGGTCTCGATGGAGCGCACGGGCGAGATCGTGCGTCAGCGGTCGAGCTTCGTCGGTGGCGTGAAGCGGGCGCCGATGCGCTGGGAGCTGCGGGCGGGCTGAGGCCCGGACGGGCGTCGCCCCAGATCCCAGAGCAGCCCGCACCCGAGGAGCAGCACGATCCCCGCCAGTGGCAGGCCGATCACGATCGATGCGGCCTGGAGCGCCTGAAGGCCCCCCACGAGCAGCAGCACCGCGGTGACCGCCGCCAATGCGAGTCCCCAGAACGTTTTGGCTGGCTGCGATTCGCCGGCGCCCAGCAGATGGCAGATTACCAGGGTCGCGGAGTCGAGCGACGTGATCAGCCAGGTGAACAACAGGAAGGTGGCCGTCGCCATCAGCAGGGTCGAGATCCCCGGGCGCGCGAGGTTCTCGATCACCGCAACGATGCCGAGGCTGTAGTCCTCGTCGACGGCTGCGCTCACGGCGCCCGGGCTGACCAGCTCCTGATGCAGGGCCGTCCCCCCGAAGACGGTCATCCAGACCAAGGTGACGAAGGTCGGCACCAACATCACGGCGATCGCAAACTCACGAAGTGTTCGACCCCGCGAGATTCGTGCGATGAAGACCCCGACGAAGGGCGTCCATGCGAGCCACCAGCCCCAGTAGAAGACCGTCCAGTCGGCCTGCCAGGCCTGGTTGGCCTCCGTCTCGGCGAGCCACATGCCGGTGGGGACGACGTTGGAGACGTAGTCGACGACCGTGCCGACGAAGAGATCGGCGAGGAAGCCCGTTGGCCCCAAGGCCACGAAGGCCAGCAGGAGCAGCAGGCTGACCCACAGGTTGACCTCGCTCAAGCGACGAATGCCCCGCGCCAGGCCGGAGAGCGCGGACAGGATGCCGAGCATGCACACGCCGAACACGATCACAATCTGGTTCTGCACGTTCACGTCGAGCTGGACGAGGGAGCCGAGCGTGGCATTGAGCGCGGCGGCCGAAAGGCCGATCGACGTGGCCACGCCGCAGACGGTGCCGAAGAGAGCGATCAGGTCCACGAGGTGCCCGGGCCAGCGATCGAGGTTGCGCTTGCCGAGGATCGGAAGGAGCGCGGAGCGAAAGGTCAACGGCAGATCGTGGCGATACGCGGCGACGGCGATGCCGAGCCCGGCCAGCACGTAGAAGGCCCAGCCGTGCAGCCCCCAATGCAAGACGGTGAGCCGCATGGCCGTCGTGACGGCCGTCCCTTGCTGCGGGCCGCCCGCCTCGCTGAGAAAGGGGTTGGCCTGCTGGTGGAGGATCGGCTCGGCGGCCGCCCAGTAGAGAAGCCCGGAGGCGAGGCCGGCCGAGAACAGCATCGCGAACCAGGCCAGGGTTCCGAACTCCGGTCGGGAGTCCGGCGGTCCCAGCCTGAGGTTGGTGCGCGGGTGGATCGCCAGGACGGCTACCGCGAGAACCGAGAAGGTCGCAACCAGCACGAAGAGCCAGTCGAAGCGACCGATCACCCAGTCCTTGGTCGCCACCAGCGCCGCGTTGGCGGTCTCGATCGAGGCCACGGCAGCGAGCACGAACACCAGCAGCAGCGTGGCCGCCAGCAGAGAGCGGCGGTTGGGGAGCCCGAACCCCTCGAAGGAGAGCCTCCTGGGGACAGGTCTCGACTCGGACATCGGGCCGGAGCCTAGCCGAGGCTCCGCAAGGAAGTGGCGTGCCGATGGGTCGGGACGGGTTCGGCCGGCAAGGGCTCGCGCCCGAGGATCGCATCGGCGGCCTTCTCCGCCACCATCATTACCGGCGCGTAGATGTTGCCGTTGGTGATCGTGGGCAGGACCGAGGCGTCCACGACCCGAAGGCCATCGAGGCCGCGCACGCGCAGCGAGTCCGGATCGACGACGGCCAGCGCATCGGTGCCCATCCGGCAGGTGCACGAGGGATGCAGGGCCGTCTCGCCTTCGCGGCCAACCCACCCCAGGACTTCCTTCGGGGTCCGGACCGTCGGACCCGGGGACAGCTCGCCGCCGTCGAAGGGCTCGAAGGCCGGCTGCGACAGCAGCTCGCGAGCGCACGCGATGGCCTCGACCCACTCCCGACGATCCTGATCGGTGGACAGGTAGTTGAATCTCAGCTTCGGCGGCGCGGCCGGGTCGGCCGAGCGGATCCGCAGGGTGCCGCGTGCGTCGGAGACCATCGGGCCGATGTGGAGCTGGTAGCCGTGCCCCGGCGTCGCGACGGTCCCGTCGTAGCGGACGGCCAGGGGCAGGAAGTGGATCATCAGGTTCGGGTAGTCGACGTGCAGGTTGCTGCGGACGAACCCACCCGCCTCGAAGTGATTCGTCATGCCCGGTCCGGTTCCGGCGAGCCATTGCAGGCCGATCCACGGGCGCCGGCGCCAACGCAGGTGAGGCGCCATCGACACGGCCTGCTTGCAGGCATGCTGCACGTAGACCTCGAGGTGATCCTGAAGATTCCGGCCGACGCCCGGCAGATCGTGGACGACGTCGACACCGGCCTCGTTCAACCAGTGTGCCGGGCCGACGCCGGACACCTGCAGGAGCTGCGGTGAGTTGATCGCACCGCCGCAGCAGATCACCTCGTCCGCCTGGACCCGCTCCGTGCGCCCACGACGGACGAACTCGACCCCGACGGCGCGTTGCCCCCCGAACAGGATGCGCCGCGCGAGAGCGCGGCAGCGGACCTCGAGGTTGGGACGATGCCGGATGGGGTGGAGATAGGCGCGCGACGCGCTCCAGCGCAGACCACGGCGCAAGTTGCGATCGAAGCGCCCGAACCCTTCCTGTCGGTAGCCGTTGACGTCGTCCGTGAGACGATGCCCGGCCTGCTGAGCCGCGGCGAAGAACGCCTCGAAGAGGGGGCCCTCGGCGCGGCCGCGCTCGAGGACCAGGGGGCCCTCTCGTCCGCGATGCTCGGGGTCCCCGTCCTCGCACGATTCCATCCGCTTGAAGTACGGCAGGCAGTGGGCGTAGCTCCACCGCTCCATGCCCGGCTGAGACGCCCACCTGTCGTAGTCGAGCGGATTGCCGCGCTGGAAGATCATCCCGTTGATGCTGCTCGATCCGCCGAGCAGCTTGCCGCGGGCGTGATAGATCTGGCGGTCGGCCATGTGCCGCTCGGGCTCGGACCGGTAGCCCCAGTCGTAGAAGCGGTTGCCGAGGGGCAACGAGAACGCCGCAGGCATGTGGACGAGTACGTCCCACCAGGCGTCGGGCCGACCGGCTTCGAGCACCAGCACCCGGCAGTCCGGGTCCTCGCTGAGCCGGTGGGCGAGTGCGCAACCGGCCGATCCCCCGCCGACGATCACGAAGTCGTAGTGGGCCTCGCTCATGCTCGCGAGGTCGCTTCAAGCACCGGTGAGTGCCCGCAGGCAACGGAGCGTCTCGCGTCCGACCTCGTCCTCGACCTGTGGCAGACCCAGCATCGCCGAGAGCCAGAGCCCATCCGCCGCCAGCCGCACGAGAGTGGCGGTGCCGGGATCGAGGCCGTCCGCTTCGAGCCGGGCATGCCAGCGGGCGAAGCACCGGCGCACGCTCTCCAGGTGCTGTGAGTCCCGCCCCAGCGTGGCCAGGATCCCGGCCATCAGCTGAGCGGAGGTGTCGGCCGGCTTGCCCTCGTCGGTCACGGTCGACGCCAGGTAGGCGCGCGTCCACGCGCCGGGCCCGACGGGCTCGGCCTGGAACAGCGCCTCGAGCTGCTGGTCGAAGCGCTCGAGCATGCGCTCGCAGAGCCCGCCGACGAGCGCCTCCTTGGAAGCAAAGTGGTAGAGCAGCCCGCCCTTGCTGACGCCGGCGTCCGCCGCGACACGATCCAGGACCAGGGCGGCCGGGCCACCGGCCAAAAGGCGCGCCTCGGCCGCGTTCAGGACTCTTTCCCGCGCCTGCTCCATGGCCAGACTATACCGTCCGGACGGTATAGTCGCGAGCCCAGGATCGCGTGAGGCTCCCGGGACGCGTTCGACGCGGGGCCGACCGGGTACCCTCGATCCGACGGATCCGCGGAGGAGGCAGCATGGCAGGCGACGACGCGCGACCGCCGATCTGGGTCGGCCACGTGACCCTGCGGACTCCCGAGCTCGCGGCGACCCACGACTTCATGATCCAGCTCGGCATGCGGGACATCGCTCGAGGCGAAGATTTCGGCGTCCTGGAGCTGCGTGGCGGAACCCATCTCGTCCTGCTGCCGAACGATCAGTTCGCAACGGGGCCGACCCCGTTCGACCTGATGGTTGATGATCTGGAGGCCACCCACCGCGAGCTCGCGGAGAAGGGTCTCGAGCCGTCGGAGATCGAGCAGGGCAGGATCCACCGCTCCTTCACGATCGCTTGCCCGTCAGGTCACACGGTCAAGTTCAACTCGACGCACGTCTCCGATCGACCGGTGTGACCGAGGTGGCGCGAGGCCGCTGACGTGGCGGTGCTCGCACCCCTACGCGACACGGACCTGGCTTGGCTTCCGGCAGCAGCCGTGAGATCATGCGGTCAACGAGCGCTTCAGCTTTCGGCCGAGTGCGGCTCGAGGAGAAGAGATGACCACTCCTTTCTGGTGCCTCGTCATCGTCGCCGTGATTCCTTTCGTGCTCGCGGGCATCGGCGGCTACCTGCGGATCCAGCAACTCGGCAGCCTCGACAACAACCACCCCCGCATCCAGGCGCAGCAGCTCGAGGGGGTGGCGGCCCGAACCTACGCCGCACAGCAGAACGCGTGGGAGGCGCTGCCGCTCTTCACGGCGGCCGTCGTCGTGGCGCACCTGGGCGGAGCGAATCCAGGCACTGCCGCAACGGCCTCGATCGTCTTCGTGGCGGCTCGTGTCATCCACGC
>JAJDAR010000133.1 GCA_029261775.1 Deltaproteobacteria bacterium
TTCTGGGAAGACGGCTCGGCCGGGGGCCGCGAACCGTGACCCGGCTGGCAGGCAAGGTCGCGCTGATCACCGGCGGCGCTTCGGGCATCGGCGCGGCGAGTGTCCGGCGCTTCGTCGAGGAAGGCGCGCGGGTGCTGTTCACCGACCTCCAGCGGGAGAAGGGCATGGCCGTGGCGGCCGAGACCGGCGCGACCTTCCAAGTGCAGGACGTGGCGGACCCGGCAGGTTGGCCGGCCGCGATGGCCGCACTCGACGACGGCTTCGGGCGCCTGGACGTGGTCCTGAACAACGCCGGGGTGGTGGCGCAGCAGAGTATCGAGGATCTCGACCTCGAGACCTGGCACCGCATCCTGGGCGTCAACCTGACCGGCGTGATGCTCGGCTGCCAGCACGCCATCGCCCGGATGCGCGCGAACCCCGAAGGTCCGGGCGGCTCGATCGTCAACGTGGCGTCCACCTCTGCACGCGCCGCCCTGCCGAGCGACCCAGCCTACAGCGCGAGCAAGGGCGCGGTCTGCAGTCTGACCCGTTCGGTGGCCGTGCACTGTGCGCGTGCGGGCCTCCGCATCCGCTGCAACGCGATCGTTCCCGGCGCGATCGAGACGGGCCTCACCCTGCCCCTGGCCGACGCCAATCCGGCCATCCGCGCCGCGTTCGAGGGCATGTCGCCCCAGGGCCGGATGGGCACCGGCGAGGAGATTGCGGCCATGGCCACGTTCCTCGCCTCCGACGAGTCCGCCTTCTGCACCGGCGCCGAGTTCCTGGTCGACGGCGGCATGCTCGCCGGCCACCCGGGAGTCTGAGCCGAGGCCTAGATCGGGATCGGACCGCTCCTTCCGTCGAGCCGCCAGGCGATCATCGGCAGGTGCTGCCGGCCCTGGAAGATCTCGTCGCCGAGCACGAAGCTCGGAACCTGGGAGACACCGCGGCCCCGCAAGCCGGCCTCCACGTCCCGGGCGGCGGCCGGCCCCTCGCTCTTCGACCAGTCCAGGAAGGCCGCGCCGTCGGCGCCCACGGCATCCACCCGCGCCGCGACCTGGGCAGGGTCCGCGGCGTCGATTCGAAGGCTCCAGTAGGCCTCGAAGAGGTCTTCCAGGAAGTCCTCGAGGCGATCGCGCGCTCGCTCCCGCACCCAGAGCCAGCCGAGATGCGCCGCCTCGGCGGAGCCATCGCGATGGGGCTCGCGCAGCTCCCGGCCCTGCCCGCGAGCGTAGACCTCGATCTCCCGCTCGATGGCCTGGGCGCGGAAACGGCGGTGACGGGCTCCGCGATCGTCCGAGGGAGCGCTGGGTCCGGGAGCGCGCAAGGTCGGCGTGGTGAGAGGGAGCCAGTCGAGCGCGAGCGCCTGCTCCCGGGCGAAGGCCCGGACGGGTCGCAACGCGAGGGCCGCGAGTGGATGGCGGAGGTCGAGCACCGCCAGCAGGGGCTCCCCGCCCCGTGCCGGGCTCCCGGCCCCGGTGAGCGCCCCGCCCTGCGGCGCGGCGGGGGACGACGGTGGATCGAAGCTCCGGTTCGCGACGTCGGGAGGTGCGCCCACCCGGCCTCCGATCAGCCACGAGACCCGCGGCAGATGCTCTCGCCCGAACCACATCTCGTCCTCGACCAGGTAGGTCGGCACGCCGAACACCCCCGCGTCGAAGGCAGCCTGGTTCATCTCGTCGTGGAGGGTCCTGCCGCTCCCCTCGAGGAACGACTGGAAGCCGTCGACCTCGAGGCCCAGCTCCTGCAGCAACACGGCGAGCACCGATGGATCCTCGATGTCGAGCTCGCGGCGCCAGAAGCGCGCATTCGCTTCGTCCAGGAAGCGGTCGAGAGCGGCCGGCCCCTGCGCCTTCGCCCACAGCATGGCGATGCCGGCCAGGCTCGAGTTCCAGATCTTCTCCGTGCCTCGCAGGGTCTTGCCGCGCAACGTCGCGTAGCGACGGGCGTCGCGGTACGCGTACCGCACACCGCTCCACTGCTGCGGCGTCCGATCGCTGCTCGCGACCTTTCCGCGCGCATCGAGACGGGCCGAGCCCAGGTAGCTCGGGATGTCGAGGGTGAAGGGTCGCCAGTCGATCGGAACGCCCCGGGCGGCGGCCATCGCGCGGGTGGGCTCCAGGGAGATGAAGGCGTAGGGGCTCTTCAGATCCACGTAGACCGCGAGCGGCACGTCAACCCGCAGTCGCGAGAAGCGGTCGGGCGGGAGCATGCTGCGATCCTCGCCCATCGCGCGACCCGCCGACAGCGTGCCCGGAGATCGGCTGGACTACGCTCGGCGCGGTGCATTCCATCACCTGCGAGGACAGACGTTGAAGGCCTGGATCGCCGAAGGAAACGGGCGCCCCGAGGACGTGCTCAGGATCGCCGACCGGATCGAGCCGAAGCCCATCCCGGGAGAGCTGGGCGTGGTCGTCCAGGCCGCCGGGATCGGTCTCCCCGACCTGCTCCTGTGCCTCGGTCGCTACGAGTTCAGGCCCGAGCCGCCGTTCACTCCCGGACAGGAAGTCTCGGGCATCGTGACCGAGCCCCTGGGGTCGAGCCTGCGCACCGGACAACGCGCGATGGGCGTGACCGCCTTCTACCGGGGTCACGGGGGGTTCGCAGAGCGCTCCGTGCTCGTGGCCGACGCCACCTGGCCGATCCCGGACACGATGTCCGACGCCGAGGCCGCGGGCTTCGGCATTCCCTTCCGCACCGCCTACCTGGGCCTCGTGGCCCGAGGGCAGCTTCGCGCGGGCGAGACGCTGCTCGTCCACGGGGCAGCCGGTGGCACGGGCTTCGCGGCCGTCCAGCTCGGCGCGGCGCTCGGCGCCCGCGTCCTGGCGGTCGCCTCTGGGCCCGAGAAGTGCGCGATGTGTCGCGCGCTGGGTGCCGACGTGGCGATCGACCGGGACGACGAGGAGTTCGTCGCGGCGGTGAAGGAGCAGACCGGGGGACGCGGCGCCGATCTGGTCTTCGACCCCGTCGGTGGCGACACCTTCGTCCGCTCCCTCGACTGCATGGCCACGGGCGGTCGGCTCCTGGCGGTCGGGTTCGCGAGTGGTGCCTGGGCCGACGCACCGACCTCGAAGCTCGTGGCACGCAACCTGACCGTCGTCGGGGTGATCGCCGTGGCCCCCGATCCGGCGGTCGCCGAGGAGATGCGGTCCACCCTTTTTGCGCTGCACCGTGAGGGTCGGATCGGAGGACCCCCGGTCGCGAGCTTCGACTTCGACGACCTGCCTCGGGCGCTGGCTGCCCTCGACCAGGGAACTGCGCGAGGCAAGCAGGTCCTGCACGTCGGCTGAGCCGGATCCAGATCCAGCCGTCAGCGAGCGCCTCAGGCCGTCAGGGCTGCCTCGAAGTCGGCGAGCAGCGCGGGCACTTCCCGAGCGCTGCGCGCCACACCGAAGACCACGTGATCCGGTCGCACGAGGATGGCCTGCAACCCGTGTCGGGCGAACCACGCCTGCCCTTCTTCGCTCGACCACGCGTAGCCCACGACGTTCGCGCGCTCGAGACGCCCTCCCAGCTCGGCATCGGGCTCGACCGCCAGCATCAGTCGCGGCCCCGTACCGATCACGTCGTCGAGCCGGGCCTCGCCGGAGGCGCTGGCCACCCTCGGCTGCGGTGCCAGGCGCCGCACGACGGGATGCTCGCCGGCCTCGGTCGCCTGGAAGAGCCCGTCGCCGAGCGGCGGCAGCCCCGTCTCGACCGCCTGGGCCCCTCCCCGTTCTCGAGCGGCGAGCATGGCTTCATCCCGCCCGCGAGCCACGTCCGGATCCTGGGTGCAGATGATCCGCCCCGCGTCGATCGCGCGCTGGATGAAGGTACGCACGTGCGGTCCGCGCTCCGAGCCATAGCTCGCGAGGATCGCGGGCGGCGAGCGGCGCTCGACCACACGCTGCAGCTTCCAGGCGAGGTTCATGGCATCGCGAATGCCCGCGCACATCCCCTGCCCGAGAAACGGGGGCGTCTGATGCGCGGCGTCCCCAGCCAGCAGCACCCGGCCCACCGACCACTGACGCGCGAGCAGCGCGTGGAACCGGTAGACGGCAGCGCGCACGATCTCCACGTCGTCCACGTCGACCCACGGCGCCATCAGCTCGCGGAGCGTCTCGGGGCGCGCCATGTCCTCGTCGCGCTCGTCCGGGCGCAGCATGAACTCGAAGCGGTTGAAACCCAGGGCTCCGGGAACGAGGGTCGTCGGGCGGGCCGGATCACAGACCTGGACCGCCGCCTCCGGAAGACCCTTGGCGCCGAGCACGTCCACCACGACCCAGGGCTCGTCGAAGATCAGATCCTCGAGCTCGAGCCCGGCCTTCCGGCGAACGAAGCTGTTCGCACCATCACATCCGACCAGATAGCGGGCCGAGGCGAAGGCGGTGCCCCCCGTGCGATCCCGGATCTCGAGCTCGACCCGATCGCCCGCGTCTCGGAAGCCCAGCAGCTCGCTGCCGATCCGCGCTCCGACCGAAGGCATCCCCTCGGCGGTGTCGCGGAGCACGCGCTCCAGGCTCGGCTGATGGAACATGTAGTCCGAGCGCCAGGCCTGGTTGGTGTCCGCGTCCCATGGCACCTCGACCAGGATCTGCCCGTCGGCTCCCCAGAACTGGGCCCGGGGCGTCGCCCGCGTGAGGGGCAACACCGACTCTGCGATCCCGAGGGTCTGGAAGATGCGCATCACCTCGTGGTCGAAGTGCACGGCGCGGGGGAGCTGGTAGACCTCGGGGTCGCGCTCGACGACCAGGACGCGAACACCGTTGCGCCCGAGCAGCCCGGCGAGGGTGGCCCCGACGGGCCCGAATCCACAGATCGCGACGTCGTGGGGCTCGCTCACCGGATCAGCTCTCGCGGGCGGCACTGCCCCAGTGCGTCCCGAGGACCACCTGGGGCTCGTGCCGCTCGGGCTTGTGGCTGTCGTCGAACAGGTCTCCATCCGTGAAGTGCTCGACGGTGTGACCCCAGGGATCCTTCCAGTAGTCGAAGACCTGGCCGCCAAGGAAGTGACGGCCGATGCCCATCAGGTGATCCCGGCCTGCGCCCTTCAGGTGGTCGTGCCCGGCCATGACCGCATCGATGTCGTGGACCTCGAAGGCCGCATGCTCGAAGCCCGGCTCGCCGACGCCGACGCACAGGAAGGTGTGGTGGTCGGCCGGCCGCGAGCCGCGATCGCAGCGGAAGAAGACGAGCACCACGTTGTCCGGGTCTCCCAGCACCATCTCGTCCGAGCGCAGGAAGCCCAGGTTCGCCTCGTACCAGGCCGACGTGGTGGCGAAATCGCCGGACACCACCACCACGTGCCCCAGCCGCTTGACCTGGGCCGGTCCCTTCGGCACGACCTGTCGGGCCCCCACGCGCGGCGTTGCACCCTGCACGTTGAGCGGGAGCGTCGACTGCATCGGGATCGACTCTGCGGGAGCACGCCCGTGCACGAGCTCGACGGGGACGCCATCCGGGTCGGTCATCCGGACCCGCCGACCGCCGCCCGGCTCGGTGACCAGCTCGATGGCCGACGCCCCGTCGATCTGCGTGGCCGCTTCGAGATCCGACTCGCTGTCCACGTCGAAGGCCAGGCCCGCGAAGCCGGGCTCGCCGAGTCGGGTCTCGTGGATCCAGGCATCGGGATCGCTGCCGCGCATGTAGAGGGCCTCGTCGGTGCGCTCCGCACGCACCATCCCGAACTCGAGCAGGAACCTCTCCATCTCGTCCAGATCGGGAGCCGTGAAGCGCACCCAGGCGAGGTCGGCGACCTTGATCATGGAATCCTCTCTCCGGCGTGGGCCGGCGGTACGAGCCCGGTCCCGGGCTCCGGGGCCGAATCGGGTGGATTATTCGATCGAACAAATCATTTGTACCCCCGATCGGCGCCCCTTGCAAGAGCTGCATGCCGTCCGGGAACTCCGTCCCGGGCTGGTAGGCTGCGGGACGGCTCCGGCGACGCCGGGTGAGCCACCGCCGGACCCTCCGGACCGGCGCGGCGGGAGGGGCCGATGGACACGCGGACCGAGTCGGACACGATGGGCGAGATCGAGGTGCCCGCCGACCGCTACTGGGGCGCCCAGACCGAGCGCAGCCGGCGCCAGTTCGCGATCGGCAGCGAGCGCTTTCCGCGGGCGTTCCTTCGAGCGCTCGGCCTCGTGAAGCGCTCGGCCGCTCGCGCCAACAGCGTGCTCGCAGCGCTCGACGCGGGCAAGGCCGAGGCGATCTGCCGCGCGGCCGACGAGATGATCGCCGGCGAGCTCGACGACCACTTTCCGCTGGTCATCTGGCAGACCGGCTCTGGCACCCAGACGAACATGAACGCGAACGAGGTGATCGCGAACCGCGCCATCGAGCAGCTCGGCGGCGTGCTCGGCTCCAAGGATCCGATCCACCCCAACGACGACGTGAATCGCAGCCAATCCTCGAACGACGTGATTCCGACGGCCATGCGGGTCTCCGGTGCCGAGCAGCTCGACGGTGCGCTCGGCCCGGCGCTGCGCGCGCTGCAAGGGAGCCTCGAGGGAAAGGCGACGGCCTTTGCGGGCCTGGTCAAGCTCGGGCGCACGCACTTGATGGACGCGACACCGCTGCGGGTCGCCGACGAGTGGGCCACCTTCGCGCGCCAGGTCGAGCTGGCCGCCGACGCGGTCGAGCGGGCCCGCGACGGACTGCTCGAGCTGCCGATCGGCGGCACGGCCGTCGGCAGCGGCCTCAACTGCCCAGCGGGATTCGACGAGCACGTCGCGGCCGAGCTCGCGACCGCGACCGGCCTGCCCTTCCGCGCCTCCGACCACAAGCCCGCCGGCATCGCCGCCCACGACGCCATCGTCGCGGCGCACGGCGCACTCCGTGGGGTCGCCGTCGCCCTGACCAAGATCGCGAACGACGTCCGGCTGCTCGGCTCCGGCCCGCGCGGCGGGCTGGCGGAGCTGATCCTGCCGGCCAACGAGCCGGGCAGCTCGATCATGCCGGGCAAGGTGAACCCGACCCAGTGCGAGGCGCTGGCGATGGTCTGTGCCCAGGTGATGGGGCACGACGTCGCGGTCGGCCTCGCGGGCAGCGCGGGACATCTGCAGCTCAACACCTACAAGCCGCTCCTGGCCTACGACCTGCTCACCTCGGCGGGCTGGCTGCGGGATGCCGTCGATAGCTTCCGCGAGCACTGCATCGAGGGCCTGCAGGTGGACGAAGTCGTCACGCGGCAGCACCTCGATCGTTCGCTGATGCTCGCCACGGCTCTCGCGCCCCAGATCGGCTACGACGCCGCCGCACGGGTCGCCAAGAAGGCCCACGCCGAAGGGACTTCGCTCCGGGAGGCTGCCCTCGCCCTGGGCGCGGTCTCGGCGGAGGACTTCGACCGGCTGACCGACCCCGAGCGGATGCTGGGCCCGGAGACCTAGGAGTCCAAGGGCGGCTCCCCCGGCGCCGCAGCTTCGGCGCCCTGGGCCCCACGTCTTGCTTCAGCCGCCCTTCTTCCGCTCGCCTTCGAGCGCACGGGCCAGGGCCCGGGTGCGCTCCTCGAGAGCGAACAGCCGACGCCGCAGGTGGAGGGCCACGTCGACCCCGGCCGCGTTCACGCCGAGCTCGTCCATCAGCACCTTGGCGAGCCGCAGCTCGTCGGCCTGCTCCGGCTCGATCTCCTCTTCCTCGAACAGGCCTTCCCGTCGGAGGTGCTGGATGAACCCGGCGTCGTCCTTCACACCGAGATAGACCAGCACCTCCTGCGTGCGGATGCGTCTTCGCGTCATGAGAAGAGCTCCTTCCGGATCTCCGGCTCGTCGAAGCGGGCGAGGGTCTCGAGGGCGGCGCGCGCCTCGTCGTCGAGGGTACGCGGCACGCGGATCTG
>JAJDAR010000134.1 GCA_029261775.1 Deltaproteobacteria bacterium
GCTGGCCGTCGCCGAGAGCTGGCACCGGGGTCCGCGGGTCGAGCCGGTCAAGGACCCCACGATCCTCGGCCCGATCGTCCGCAAGATGGTCGGCGAAGCCCGGCTCAACGCGGGCATGAACGGTGAGGATCTCGACGGCGGCTTCGGCTGAGAGAGCTGCGGCGCGCCGGGGAGCGCGGGCGGACCCTCGCCGTCGCCAAGCGGGCCGGCCCCTGTCATCCTCCGCGCCATGAAACGCCTGCGCCTCGTTCCGGTCCTGGGCCTCTCCCTCCTGGGCTCCATGCTCTTCGGGTGCGCCACGCTGGTCACCCATGCGGCGATGCCTTTCCTGTATGAGAAAGCGGTCGTCCCGGACGAGCGGGTCGAACGCGACCTGAGCTACCGCGAGGTACCGGCCGCCGACCCCGACAAGCTGCGCTTCGACTGGTATCGGCCCGAAGGTCGGGACTGGAGGACGGTCGTCTTCGTCCATGGCGGAGGCTGGCGCAGCGGCGACCGGGCGTTGACCGTGGGCGGGGCCGACGTCTACCGGAACATCGGCCGCTTCTTCGCGAGCCGTGGTGTGGCGGCCGCAGTGATCAGCTACCGGCTGCAACCCGAGGTCCCGTGGTCGGAGCAGGTCGCGGACGTCACCCATGCAGTCCGTGCGGTCCGTCAGAAAGTCGTCGCCGAGGGCGGCGATCCGAACGGCCTCTTCCTCGCCGGACACTCCGCCGGAGCCCATCTCTCCGCCTACGCGGGTCTGGATCGTGCACGCCTCGAGGCGCAGGGCGTTCCAGCGTCCAGCGTCTGCGGGATCATCCCGGTGAGCGGAGCCGCCCTCGACCTGAACGACGCGCGCAGCTGGGAGCTCGGGCAGTCGGAATCCTACTACGAGACGCGTTTCGGCAGCGAGGAGCCGCCCGAGGTCTGGCGCGGCCACGCCTCCGTCTCCCCCCTCGTCGCGGCCGGTGCTCCGCCGGCGCTCATCCTCTACGCCGGTGGCGAGTCGAGCGTCCTGATCCGGCAGGCCCACGCCCTGCACGAGCGCTACCAGGCCGTGGGCGCGGCGAGTCGACTCGTCGAGGTGCCCGGTGAGGACCACAGCCGAATCGTGCTCACGCTGTCGCGCGAGGACAAGACGGCCGGTCCGGCCATGCTGGACTTCGTGCGCGGGGCGAGCTGCGCGGCGAGCGAGGGCGGGACCCTGCTAGGCGGATGAGCGGGCGGTGAGAGGCGCCGTCACCGCGGTGAACCGCTGCGCAAAGGCGGACGGGGGCAGCTTCTTCGGGATCCAGGCCAGGGCGCCGACCTCGCGACACAACTCGTCGAGATCCTTCTCGTCCATGCCCGACCAGAGGACGAACGAAGATTTCACGCCGTCGCGCCCGCGAGCCAGCTCGACCAGGCGCCCTCCCGAGAGGCCGGGGAGGTTGACGTCCATCAGGACCACGTCGGGTCTTTCACGGAGGATCCGGTCGGTCGTTCCGAAGGCATCCGTATGGGCCTTGACCCGGTGCCCCATCTGCTCGAGCGCGGCCTGGGCGATGGCGAGCACGGTAGGGTCGTCGTCGACGATGAGTACGCGAAGGGGCATGAACGGGTCCATCGGCTGACAGGCCCACGGCCTTCACCACGAACTGCTCGCTTTCAGTCCCGCCAGGCCCCAGCCCGGTACCGATAGGCCTCGTGCCGTGCCTTCGGTTGGACTCCGTCGAAGACGGCGATCCGCTCGAACAGGTCATCGCGACGGAGCATGGCGAGCGACTCGGCGCGGCGCTTCGCTGCGAGCTCGGGCCTCGCGACGGTCACGAAGAGCGGTCGACCTTCCCGATCGGCGCGGCGCATCAACGCCGTCACGTCCTCGGCGGTGGGCAGGTCGATGACCCTCGGATCGTAGTAGCGGGGTGCCCCGTAGACGGCGCCGGTCAGGATCTCGTCGTGCTCGTCCGCCAGGGGGTTCGGGTTGGGGCGGATGCTCCGGACCATGTCGCTGGAGGGCTGCATCGACCGTTCGCGGATGTCGTGCCACATCGGCCCGGCGACATAGGCGAAGAGCCCGAGGAAACCGAGTGCGAGGGCCACGGCCGGGGCCCGGCCCCGGGATCCGAACGCGATCGGCGTCATCAGGCCCGCGGCGACCAGGGCGACCCCACCCGGCAGGGCGTGGATCAAGTACCACGGGTAGAGGTGGTCGCCCCGGACGGAAGCGAGCAGCAGGGTCAGGGGCCCGGGCAGCAGGAACATGGCGAGGGCGACCCGGCCTGCCGGGCTGCGGGCCAGCTGCGCGCTGCCCAGCAGCAACGCCACGCCAAGGCTGGACAGCAGGGCGAGGGTCGCGACGGGCGCGGCCGCCAGCCGGTCCGAGACCGACACGAAGCCCTCGGCGGCGTGTGCTGCCGGCATGCCGAGGGCGAGCAGGCTGCCGATCTCGGTGAGGAGCTTCAGGGAGATCTCGCCCGTCCACACTTCCGTGTACGGCAGGAACTGCATCATGTTCGGCAGGTTCATCTGCAGCCACGCGAGCGCGGCGGCGCTGTTGGCGATCAAGAACCGGGTCAGTTGGACGGATCTCCAGTCCCCTGAGCGGCGCAACAGCTCGTAGAGCACCGCGAGGTTGGCGACGACCAGGACGGTCAAGGCACCTGGATAGGTCCAGAGCATCAGGGCCTGCACCGCACCGTAGGCCGCCCAGCGTCCCCAGCTGCCGTGTTCGAGCACCCGCCACGCCGCGATCACCACCGCGGGGATGAGGGCGAGGAGGAACGCGTAGCCCCGGACCTCGCTGGCGAAGCGGACGTACCAGGGGTGCAATGCGAGGAGCCATGCGGCGGCCAATCCGGCAAAGGGAAGTCCGAGACGCCACAGCAGCCAGCCGAGACTGGCGAGCCCCGCCATGCCGGCGAGCAAGGCCGGCAGACGCACCGCCGCTTCGTCGGCCAGTTCGTGCGTCGGGCGTGTGACCGCGGTCCAGAGATCGTGGCTGAGCCGAGCGGCCACCGAGTACGGCACGTGGTTGTTCGGCTTGCGGTAGTAGAAGAACGTGTCCGTCCATGGCACGTCGTGGAAGCGGAGACCGTCCTCGGCAGGCTCGTAGCGCCCCGCGATCGAGCGCACGACCATGTACTCCTCGTCCTCCCACAGGGAGTGGGACAGCCGCGGGATGGCCGACCAGGCGAGTCCGATCATCGCGAGCGCGATGCCCATTTGCAGCCAACGCGGAGGGCCGCCGATCGGCGCCGCGAAGCGCTCGTCCCGGGGCACCGCATCGGGTCCCGACCAGCGGCGCCAGGTCAGGAGCAGCCCCGAGAGGAAGAGCCCGTTCACGAGCGCCATCCACCAGGTGTACGTCGTGGCGAAGTCCTTGGACCGCACGGTTTCGCCCTCGCGCTCGCGCTCGGCGACCCCGTCGCTGAACGGGTCGTCGAAGGCGACCAGCCGCACCACGCAGAGCACGAG
>JAJDAR010000135.1 GCA_029261775.1 Deltaproteobacteria bacterium
CTGGCAGCTGCCAGATCGGTGACGAGGACCGACAGCTGCCGGGTGCCGGCCAGGTGGCGCAGGCCCTCGAGCAGCTCGCCAAGGCGGCTCCGCAGGACGCCGTGGTCTTCGACGGCACGGGGCACAACTACAGGAACGGCAACGACGCGCTCGCCGAGATCCGCCGCATCCGCGAGGAGATCCGGCGCGACCAGGATGGGGCCACGCCCTGACGCCACGTCGGCGCTCGAGCCGCGCCTGGATGCCACGTCGGCCCGCCCGGGCCGCGCCCTGATGCCACGTCCTGCGGCCCTGACCGCGCCCTGACGCAGGCCCGGGGCCCGCCCGCTCCTCTCGGCTAGACTCGGCCCGGGTGCTCCCCGAGGTGACATGGGCCCGGGCTCGACGGCTCGATTTCGACGTCTGACTGCCGGCCTGGCCTTGCTCTGGGCCCTGCTGGCCCTGCTCGCGGGCGTGCAGTCCCAGCTCGAGCTGAGCGACAAGAGCCTGCCGCCCTTTTCGTTCTCGAGTGCGGCCGGCAGCCACGTGATCCACGGGCTGACCGGAGCCGCCCATGACGCTGGCCTGCGGCCGCGCGATCGCTGGGCGGCCATCGACGGTCTGTCCGTCGACGAGTGGCTATCGCTGGGCGGCCTGGATCTGATCCCGGGGGTGCCGAACCGCTACGACGTGGTCCGTGGAAGCGAGCGCCATCACGCCATGCTCGCTCCCCGCCCGCCCGGCGCTCCGCTCTTCGCCAGCGAGAGACTGGTGGGCTGGGCCCTTCCGGCCGTCGGCCTGATCTACCTGGCGATCGGGGCAGTGGTCTTCCAGCTCAAGAGCGATCGTCGCGAATCCTGGGCCCTGCTGCTGTTCTGCAGCTTCGCGGCGGCGCTGCTCTTCCTGGCGGGCCGGGTCGACCCGCAGAACTGGTTCCTGATCGCGCCCACCATCCCACTCGTAGGCGCGTCGGCCTTCCATCTGTTCACGATCTACCCGACCGAGCCTTCCTGGGTGGCGCGGCGGCCGGAGCTCCGGGGGGGCCTCTACACCATCGCGTTCGTGCTGGGCGCGCTGGGCCTGACCGCGCCCTTCTCGCCGGGGCTGATGGCGGTCGTCAACCCGGCGCTGGCCTTCTTCGCCGCAGGGCTCGGTCTGATCTGCATCGGCATGCTGCTCCTCGAGCGGAGCCGGCTCGGACGCAGCCCCACCGCGACGCGCTCATCGATCATGATGGCGGGGGCGATCCTGAGCTTCCTGCCGGTGATCGTCTCGCTGGCCCTCCACACGACGACCGGCACCCGGTACCCGTGGACGCTGGCGCTGCTCGGCTTCTTCCTCTTCCCGCTCGCGGTGGCCTATGGGATCGTGCGAGCCGAGCTCTTCGACCTGCGGCTGCTCGCCCGCAGCTCGGCCGCCTACGGCGCTGCGACCCTCGCCATCACCGGTCTGTTCGCGTTCACGATCACCTTCGCCGATGCAGCCGTCAGCCGGTTCCGGGTCGATGCGCGCTCGCCGCTCTTCTCGGTCGTCTTCCTCTTCTTCGCGATCCTGGCCTTCAATCCCGTCCGCAACCGGGTGCAGACCTTGGTGGATCGCTTCTTCGACCGCGACCGCGTCGCCTATCGGGATGCGGTCCGGGAGATCTCCGAGGCCATGGTCTCCATGCTCTCGGTCCGCGAGATCGTCGAGCGCATCCTGGTCGCGGTCACGGACACGATGGGCGTGGAGCGTGCCCTCGTGCTGCTGGTCGACGACGACGGCCGCCGCCTGATCACCGAGGCCGCGAGCGGCGACTGGGACGACGACCTGGAGGAGCCCGAGCTCGACGTCGAGCATCCGATCTGTCGCAACCTCTGGATGCGGCGCATCGAGCTGGCGCGCCGCGACTTCGACGACGAGCCCGACCCGGAGATCCGGGAGCAGTGTCGCGACGTCTTCGACACCTTCGAGGTCGAGCTGCTGGTGCCCATCCTCTTCGGCGTCGATCTGCTCGGCGTGATCGCGGTCGGACCCAGCATGGCCGCCGAGCGGCTGGGCTCCGACGAGCGCCAGCTCCTGCGCACGCTCGCCAACCAGAGCGCCATCGCCATCGAGAATGCCCAGGCCTTCGACGAGATCGCCAAGCTCAACGAGACCCTCGAAGCCCGGGTCGAGGAGCGCACCCACGCGTTGCGCGAGACCCAGGCGCAGCTCGTGCAGAGCGAGAAGATGCGAAGCCTCGGCCAGCTCGTCGCGGGCGTGGCGCACGAGCTCAACAACCCGATCGGCTTCGTCCATGCGAACCTGCAGCTCCTCGAAGACTACGTCGAGCGGTTGACCCGGGACGACACCGACGAGGCGCGCCGCATCAAGGCTCGCGAGGCGATCGAGAAGCTGCTCTCGCGGAGCCGCGAGGGCACCGAGCGCGTCAAACAGATCGTCCAGGATCTGCGCACCTTCTCCCGCACCGACCAGGCCGACCTGCAGCAGGTCTCCCTCAACGACGAGATCGATCGCACCCTCACCTTGATGGAGCCGCGCCTCAAGGGTGGCGTCGAGGTCGAGCGGGACTACGGAGAGCTGCCGCCGGTGCGCTGTTTCGCCGGCCAGTTGAACCAGGTCTTCATGAACCTGCTGATGAACGCCTGCGACGCGATGGAAGGCCGCGGAAAGATCACGGTGCGCACCCGCGAGGAGCCGGACGGGGTGCGCCTGGAATTCCACGACGACGGGCCGGGCATGCCGGAAGAGGTGCGGCAGCGGATCTTCGATCCGTTCTTCACGACCAAGCCGGTCGGTCAGGGCACGGGTCTCGGACTCTCCCTGTCCCACGGCATCATCGAGCGACACGGCGGCACGATGGAGGTGGCCTCGACGCCGGGAGAGGGCACGGCCTTCACGCTGCGCCTGCCGCTCGAGCCCTCGGCGGAGGCGCTCGCACGGGAGTAGTCGGGGCAGCGCGTGCCCTGCTCAGCCCTCCGGCTGCCCGACCGCCTCGGCGAAGGCCGCGCCGCGCGCCATGGCGTCCGCGAACTCGCCCCCGCTCGCGGCGGCCGGGGAGAGCAGCACGGCGCCTCCGTGCGGCAGCCCGCCCACGCAGAAGGCCACCGCCTCGCTCATGTCGTCCGTCGAGAGGAGCTCGGGAGCGCCGAGCCTCCCCGACAGCGCCGAGCGCAGCACCCTTCCCATCTCCCCCATCAGCACCACCCGGACCACGCCGCCCTCGACGAGACGGTCGAGAAGGGGCGCCGGGTCCACGCCTCGATCCCGTCCGCCGAGGATCAGTGCGATCGGTCCGTCGTCGTAGGCCGTGATCGCGTGCAGGGTGGACTGGGGAATCGTCGAGAGGCTGTCGTCCACGAAGCGGATGCCGTCGCGCACGGCGATCTGTCGCTGGCGATGTGGAAGCCCCGCATAGCGGGTGATCCCCTGCCACGCGGCCTCGAGATCCCGCCCCAGCAGCGCCGCGACGGTCAGCGCGGCACACACGTTCGACATGTTGTGCGCTCCGCGCAGGGGCAGGTCGTCCACGCGGCCGAGGGTTCGCGTGCCGTCGCGGATCTCACCGCCCTCCGCGTGGATCCCGTCCGGGTCCCCGAAGAAGCATCGCTGCGCGAGACCCTCGGTTCGTCTTCGCGCCTCGGAACAGGAAGGGTCGACCACGACGGGGCCCGTCGCGCGACGC
Organism: Deltaproteobacteria bacterium; assembly: GCA_029261775.1. Classification (GTDB taxonomy): domain Bacteria; phylum Myxococcota_A; class UBA9160; order UBA9160; family UBA6930. The sequence goes on from JAJDAR010000135.1 coordinate 3,647, forward strand.
AGCAGGTTGAGCTTGTCGTCGTAGTAGGCGTCGCGTCCCCCGTGCCAGTCGAGGTGCTCGGGGTACAAACTGGTGAGTACGGCGATGGAGGGACCGCTGCGCAGATCGCTCGCTTGATAGCTCGAGACCTCGACCACGTGGACACGAGCGCGTCCCTCGGGGTCGGCGTCGAAGACCGGCGTGCCGATGTTTCCCGCGACGACAGTCGGCAGACCCGACGCCTCCAGCGCGAGGCCGATCAGCGAGGCTGTGGTGCTCTTGCCCTTCGTGCCGGTCACCGCGACGACCCGATCCCCGGCGTGCTCGGCCAGGAAGAGATCCGTGAGCGAGGTGAACCGGAGACCCGCCGCGCGCGCCCTCGCGAGCTCGGGCCGGCGGATCGGAAGCCCGGGGGATCGGATCGCCAGGTCGTAGCCGAAGAGATCCGCGAAGACGTCGGGGGCGATGCGCACCTCGATGCCCTCGAGCTGTGCGAGCGCCTCGCGAACCGGCGCAGGCGGCTCGCTCTCACCGAGGACGGTGGCGCGCATCCCGAGGCGAGTCACCAGGAGCCGCGCGGCGGAGAGCCCCTCGCGCCCCGCACCCAGCACGGCAATCCGGCGACCCCGCAGATCGGCGAGCCGCAGCACGGCGGGGGCGCGGCCCGATCCCCCTTCAACCGGTCGCAAGGATCGGACCCAGGACGCGCTCGGGGACGGCGTGCTCGTCGCTCGGCCGGCTCCAGGCGTCGATCTCGTGCCGGCGACCCGCGACGAACGCCTGGATGTCGTCGGCCAGCGCCCGCACGACCGCCTCCTCGCGCCAGTCCTCGTGCGCGAGCAGCCGCTCGAAGGCGGCGGCCGATTCGAGGATCTCACCGACGCACTCGAAGGGCTTGGGCGCGCCCAGACCCGCAAGGGCGCGAAAGCCGGCCTCCTGGTCCGGCTCGGCGAGCAGGTTGCGCCCGTCGAAGATGGCGATCAGACGCTGCTTCTCGAGGAAGGGCGCCAGGGCCAGGAACACGAAGCGGCACTTCGGACACGCAGCGCACCAGCGATCCCGTGCCCCGCGCAGGCGGAAGGCCGCGTTGCAGCTCAAGAAGGCGCCGTGGTAGTCGCCGAGCCCTGCGAAGACCCGCGCGATCGCAAGCTCGGAGAGCGGTCGCAGGGCCGAGAAGTAGAGGAAGCCGGGCACGGCCTCCGCTCGGATGCGATCGGCGATGCCCCGCTCGGCCACGAAGCTCTTGCTCCACTGGTGGTTGACCTCGCGCCCCCCGACCAGGCTCCCGACGTTCGCCGAGCGCTCGTTGCCGACGGCGACCGCGTCGAAGCCGTGGAGCACACCCGCCGCAGCCAGCACGAAGGCCAACACGGCCGAGATCGGGATGTGTCCGTTCAGGGCCCCGCGGTCGTTGAGCGCGAGCAGCTCCGGCGCGATCGTGCGCTGCACCTCCGCGTACGCGAGCTGCGGGTGGCGGGCTCGAGCCACCTCGACGACGTCCCGCACGGGGCCGTGGGAGTTGACCGAGATCATCAGCATGGGCTCGCCAGCGCGCGCGAGCAGCTCGAGCGCGACGATCGAATCCTTGCCTCCCCCCAGCGCGACGGCGGTGCGCCGGGGCAGCGCGAGGGGAACCGGATCGGGCACCGCGGCGGGGTCCACCGGAAAACGCAGCCCGGAGAGGTCGAGGCCGTTCTCGTGGGCCATCTCGCCGAGCCCCTGCCGGTAGAGCTCGCCGAAGAACCCGGCGCTGGCGGGCCCCAGACCGAAGGGCTCGACGACGAGGAGCGGGGGGGCGGCGGCCTTGTAGTAGCTGACCCCGGCCGCCAGGAAGACGAGTCGCAAGCTGCGCTCGAGAGCGGCGCGCTGGTCGGGGGCGAGGGTGGTGGGGGCGCCGGGGAAATGGATGCGCTCCACGAACTCGGGCCCCGGATCGAGCGCATAGCGCAGCTCGGCGGTCGCCCGCGCCTCGTCGTACCGCACCGACTCGAAGCGGAAGGAGCGGACGGAGCTGGGCTGGAAGGTCACGCGGCTCCCCCCGGGGTTGGGCGCAGGGTAACGGATGGCACCGCCGCTCGGTTACTCTCCGATGGCCGCTGCGCCCAGCGGGGAGAACCGCCCTGAATCCGGAGGCCACCTTCCGTCTGCGCCGGATCACGTCGGCGTTGGCCGTCGGGTGGGCCGTCGCCGCGCTGTTCCTGGCGTTCTGGGGACAGGTCGCGAACCCACGCACCATCGATCCGCCGATCCACACCGCCTCGATCGGCGGCGCCGTCGTGGTCAGCGATCTCTCGGCCGAGGCCCGCGAGCAGGGCGTGCGCGAGGGGGACCCGGTGCTGGCCGTGGATGGGGTTCCGATCCAGCGCTGGTACCGCGAGCGCGGCTGGGAGCGGATCGCTCCAGAGGTCCCCGTCCGCTACCGGATCGAGCTGGCCTCGGGCGTCCAGGATCTGGTCCTGCAGCCGCGCACCCGTCGCTCCGCCTACCAGCTCCTGACCCTTCCGACCTTCCTCGCGCTCGCGCTGGCGGGCGGCATCTATCTCTTCGTGGGCCTGTTCGTCTGGCGCGCGCGCAAGGGCCAGGCCGAGTCCTGGGCCTTCCTCCTCTTCTCTTGCGCGATGGCCAGCGCGCTGTTCTCCGGGGTGAACACCTACGACGCGTGGGCCGGCTACGAGCGGATGATGATCACGATGCCGCTGATCGGGGCCACGCTCTTCCACCTGATCAGCCTGTTCCCCCTCGAGCCTCCCTGGGTCACCCGGCGACATCGGGTGCGGCTCCTCCCCTACCTGGCGGCGGGAGCGGTCGCCCTGGGTGTGCTGCTCGAACGGCCGCTCGACCTTCCGCCGGAGCTCGTCTCGGCCCTCGCCTACGGTCTGGGTGTCCTGGCCTGCACCGTGGCCTTCGGCGTGCTCGTGGCCGAGCGCTGGAGGGTCCGGGGCACGGGCCGAAACGACGCGGCCGACGTGGTCCTGCTCGGTGCGCTCGTGAGCTTCGTGCCGGTCCTGCTCGCGCTCGTCGCGCACAGCGTGACCCGCCTGCCCCTGCCCCTCTCCGCCGCCATGGTGTGGTTCGCGGTCTTCCCTTGTGCGATCGCCTACGGGATCGTGCGCCGCCGGCTCTTCGACATCCGCGGGCTCGCGCGCTCCTCAGCCGCCTATGGGGCCGCCACCCTGGCCATCACCGGGCTCTTCGCCGCGCTCATCACCTTCGCAGATGCGGCCTTCCGCGCGCTGAACGTCAACGCCGACTCGCCGATCTTCTCGGTCACCTTCCTTTTCTTCGCGATCCTCGCCTTCAACCCGCTGCGCGATCGGCTGCAGGCCCTCGTCGATCGCATCTTCGACCGCGATCGGGCGGGCTACCGCACGGCGGTGCGCGAGATCTCCGAAGCGATGGTCTCCATGCTCTCCCTCGAAGAGGTGAGCGACCGCCTCCTGCTCGCCGTCACGGACACGATGGGGGTGGAGCGCGCGATGGTGCTGCTGCTCGCCGAAGACGAGCGCGCGCTCACGCCCGTGGCCTGGCGCGGAGACTTCGACGAAGAAGCGTCCGAGCTCGACCTCGCCATCGACCACCCGATCGGCAAGCAGCTGTGGATGCGAAGGCAGGAGCTCTCACGCGAGGACTTCGACGACCTCGAGGACCCGGAGACCCGGGAGCTTTGCTGGGACGTCTTCGACCAGCTCCACATCCAGCTGCTGGTTCCCATCCTCTTCGGCGTCGACCTGCTCGGCGTGATCGCCGTCGGCGACAAGCTCTCCGGCGAGCAGCTCGGCAACGACGACCGGCAGCTGCTTCGCACGCTCGCCAACCAGAGCGCCATCGCGATCGAGAATGCACAGGCCTTCGACGAGATCGCCAAGCTCAACGAGACCCTCGAGGCCCGCGTCGAGGAGCGCACCGAAGAGCTGCAGGAGACCCAGGCCCAGCTGATGCAGAGCGAGAAGATGCGGAGCCTGGGTCAGCTCGTCGCCGGGGTGGCCCACGAGCTGAACAACCCGATCGGCTTCGTGCACGCCAACCTCCAGCTGCTGGAGGACTACATCTCGAGGCTGGCCCAGGCGCAGGGTGAGGGCGGCGACGTGGTCAAGCCCCGCGACGCGATCCGCAAGCTGCTGGCTCGCAGCCGCGAGGGCACCGAGCGCGTCAAGAAGATCGTCCTCGACCTGCGCACCTTCTCGCGCATGGACCAGGCGGAGCTGGCCGACGCCGACCTCAACGAGGAGATCGAGCGCACGCTCGGCCTGATGGAGCCGCGCTTCAAGGGCGAGATCGAGGTGGAGCGCGACTTCGGGCCGATCCCCCGTGTGCGCTGCTACCCCGCCCAGCTGAACCAGGTCTTCATGAACCTCGTGATGAACGCCTGCGATGCGATCGACGGTCGGGGCACCATGCGCATCGCGACGCGCACGACCGAAGACGGCGTCCGGATCGAGTTCGCGGACAGCGGGCCGGGCATTCCCGAGGCGGTCAAGAGCCGGATCTTCGAGCCTTTCTTCACCACCAAGCCGGTCGGCCAGGGCACGGGCCTCGGGCTGTCGATCTCCCACGGAATCGTCGAGCGACACGGGGGGCGCATGGAGGTCCACACTCCCCGACGTGGTGGCACCGTCTTCACCGTCGACCTGCCCCTCGTCGCGCGCCCGCCGGCCGACGAGACGACGGGCGGCTGAGAGGGGCGACCCATGGCCTACGACGAAGCGCTGGCCGATCGGATGCGCTCGATCCTGAAGCGACGGCGTGGCGTGGAGGAGAAGCCCATGTTCGGGGGCCTGACCTTCCTCGTGGACGGCAACATGAGCTGTGGAGTCCACAAGGACGAGATCATGGTGCGGGTCGGCCCGGACGCCCACGAAGCCTCGCTCGCCCGGCCGCATGCGCGTCCCATGGACATCACCGGACGGCCGTCGAAAGGCATGGTCTTCGTGGGCAGGAAGGGCTTTGCGACGGAGAAGCAGCTGCGCGCGTGGATCGATCGGGGCGTCTCGTTCGCCAGGACGCTGCCACCCAAGTAGCTCAGGCGGTCGCGCGTTCCCCGCCGCGCTACCAGAAGATCGCGACCGAGCCCGCGGCCGTGAGCTCCCCGTCCTTCGTCGCGCGAGGGTCGAGCTGCCACACGAGCGGGAAGAGGTCCCCGACCTCGCAGCCCAGCGTCGCGGCCAGACGCCGCGCCTCGCGGGCCGAGAAGCCGGGCAGGCTCCGGTTGAACGAGTACTCCTCGGTCTCGTGGAAGAGACCGAAGGCGTGGGGATCCAGCAGGTAGCCGTCGAAGACCGGACCCCCCGGAGCGGTGAAGCGCGCCGCGAGCATGACGTCGGGGATCCGCGCCAGCCCACCGATCTCGATCACCGGACAGAGGGGCACGAGGCCGCAGTGCTCGAACTGACGAACCTGGTCGTCGAGGGCGGGAGCAGGGACGCCCCAGGCGAGCACCCGGGCGCGATCCACCTCCACCTCGAAATGGGTCCAGGCGGGATGGCTCGCCAGGGCCTCGGGGGAGATGCGCTCGATCAGCTCGAACTCATGGGCTTCGCGGACGCGGGACACGCTTCGACATCGGTCGGCCAGCGCAGGCGGCTTGAGCCCCGGCGGCTCTGCAGGCCAGGTGCCGCCGTGGCCGCCCGGTGAAGGGCTCATGCTACGGTGGGCCCTTTGCCCGATCCGGCGGGCGTCGCCGGGCTGCCCGCCCGGCTCGCGCACCGGGAAGGACCGAAGGAGACGACCATGCGACTCGGCCTGAACCTCGGCTACTCGGGCTCCCACCTGAGCGTCGACCTCGAGCGGGTGCTGCACGCCGAGCGGCTCGGCTTCGATTCGGTCTGGGCGGCCGAAGCCTACGGCTCGGACGCGATCACCCCGCTCGCGTGGCTGGCCGGGCAGACCTCCCGCATCCGCCTCGGCACCGCGATCCTCCAGATGTCGGGCCGCACGCCGGCCATGACGGCGATGACCGCGATGAGCCTCGACCAGCTGTCGGGCGGCCGCTTCATCCTGGGCCTCGGGCCCTCCGGTCCGCAGGTGGTCGAGGGCTGGCACGGGCAGCCTTACGGCAAGCCGCTGACCCGCTCCCGCGAGTACATCGGGATCATCCGACGCATCCTGGAGCGCGAGGCCCCGTTGACCCACGACGGCGTGCACTACCAGATCCCCTACCGCGGCGAGGGAGCGAGTGGTCTGGGCAAGCCGCTGAAGAGCATCCTGCACTCTCGCACCGACCTTCCGATCTTCACCGCCTCGATCAGCCCGAACGGCATCGCCTGCAGCGGCGAGGTGGCGGACGGCCTGATCCCGGTCTGGATGAACCCGGAGCGGATGGATCTGATCGAGCCGCATCTGCAGAAGGGCTTCGCGAAGTCCGGCACGGGGCGGACGCTCGACGGCTTCTGCATCGCGCCCTTCGTGGGCGGTGTCATCGGAGACGACCTCGAGCAGTGCCGCGCCCCGATGAAGGGCATGCTCGCCCTCTACATCGGTGGAATGGGAGCGCGTGGCAAGAACTTCTACAACGACTACGCGACCCGGCTCGGCTACGAGGCTGAGGCGCGCAAGATCCAGGATCTCTACCTGGACGGCAAGAAGGCGGAGGCCATGGCCGCCGTGCCCGACACCCTGGTCGACGAGGTCTCCCTCGTCGGGCCGAAGGAGCGGATCCTCGACCGGCTCGAGGCCTGGAAGGAATCGCCCGTCACCGACATGATCATGAGCGCCGGTCAGCCGGAGCTCCTCGAGGTGCTGGCCGAAGCGCTCCTGTAGCCGCCGGCCCCCTGCAGAGAGGTATCCGAGTGGACCGCGACCGCATCGTCGCCCTCGACAAGCAGCGGGTCTGGCACCCCTACACCCCGATGGATCGGTATCGCGCGGAGGTCGATCCGATCGTGGTCGAGAGCGCGAGCGGTGCCAGCCTCTTCGATCGCGACGGCAGCGAGCTGATCGACGCCAACTCGTCGTGGTGGGTCGCGAGCCTGGGGCACAACCATCCGCGGCTGGTGGCGGCCTTGAAGGCCCAGGCCGACCGCAACTGCCACTCGGCGCTCGCGGGCATGACCCACGAGCCGGCGGCCGAGCTGGCGGAGCGCATCTGCGCCGTGGCGCCCGAAGGCCTCGACCACGTGTTCTACAGCGACGACGGTTCCACCGCGGTGGAGGTCGGCTTGAAGCTCGCCCTGCAGTACTGGGCCCAGAACGGACGACCGGCGCGCAAGCACTTCGTCGCCCTGCAGGGCGCCTTCCATGGGGAGACGCTGGGCGTGACCTCGATCGGCGGCGTGGACGTGTTCCGCGCACCCTTCCAGGGGGCCGTGCTCGAGAACTGGTTCGTGCCGACGCCGACCCAGGCGGGCGGTCTCGAGCCGGCCGTGAAGGCCCTGCGTGCGGTGCTCGAGGCCGAGTCCGATCGCCTGGCAGCCGTCGTCGTCGAGCCCGTCGTGCAGGGCGCGTCGGGCATGCAGATGTACGACCCGGCCTACCTTCGCGAGGCCCGTGCCCTCTGCGACGCCCACGACGTTTTCCTGATCGTGGACGAGGTCTTCACCGGGTACGGGCGCAGCGGGCCGATGTGGGCCTCGGAGCATGCCGGCATCCGACCCGACGTGCTGTGCACCGCGAAGGGCTTCTGCGGCGGCATGCTACCGATGGCGGCCACCCTGTCGACCGCCCGCATCTTCGACGGCTTCCTGGGAGACCCGGACCGCGCGTTCTACTACGGCCACTCGTTCTGCGGCAACCCACTCGGCGCGGCCGTCGCTCTCGAGGTGCTGCGCATCTACGAAGAGGAGCGCATCCTCGAGCAGGCCAAGCCGAAGGCGGAGCGCATCGCCGCCGCCTTCGAAGCACTCGGCGAGCTGCCCGGGGTCGCGCGCTGGCGCGCGCGCGGCATGATCGGCGCGCTCGACCTGGCAGGGGACGACGGCTACCTGGCCCAGGCGGGCTGGCGCGTCTACGACGAGGCGAGGGCGCGTGGAGCCTATCTGCGGCCGATGGGAAACGTCGTCTACGTCACGCCCCCGCTCAACATCGAGGACGCCGTGCTGGACCGTCTGCTCGACATCGTGCGCGACTCGATCGAAACGGTCACCCGATGAGACTCGATCGAAACGGTCACCCGATGAGTTTTCCCGGGCTCGGTCAGGCGATCGGTCCGGCGCGGTCTCGACGGCTCGCCCTGCTCGTCCCGTGGCTCGTGGCCGCGGTGGCGTTCGCGGAGCCCAGACCTGCCACGAACGGCTTCGACCTGTCGGCGGCGCGGGTGCCGACGTCGGAGATCCTCGGCGGCGGCCCCAAACGCGATGCCGTGCGCTCGGTGGACGAGCCGCGCTTCGTGACGTCCGCCGAAGCCATGTGGGTGGGGCCGGACGATCCGGTCGTGTCGGTCACCGTCGACGAGACGACGCATCTGCATCCCGTCCACCTGCTCGAGTATCACCAGATCGTGAACGATCGGATCGGCGACAAGCCGGTCGTGCTCACCTACGACCCCCTCGCCGGGGTCCCCCGGGCCTTTCTCGCCGAGGTCGGAGGGACGCGACTGGAGTTCGGCGTGCCCGGGCTGGTCCGCAACCACAACTTCCTGCTCTACGATCGCGCGACGGAATCGCTCTGGCAGCAGATCACCGGCGCAGCCATCTCGGGGCGACATGCCGGTGCACGGCTCACCCCGCTCCGTGTCCGGCAGGAGCCGCTCGCGGCGGCCCTGGCACGCAGCCCGCGCGCGAAGGTCCTGGCGCCGCCCACGCCGCCGCGTCACGACTACTCGATCAGCCCCTTCCAGCGCTACTGGCAGACGAATCAGGGCCTGTTCCCGCTGACCGCGCAGGACAAGCGCTTCCACCTGAAGGAACTCGTGCTGGGCGTGCGCGCGGGAGGCAAGAGCCGGGCCTACCTCGGCTCGCTGGCCACGGCGGCGGGAGGCGAAGTCGAGGACAGCTTCCAGGGGCACGCGATCCGGTTCCGCTACGACACCGAGACCGGCACCTTCCGCTACGACGTGCCCGAAGCCGTCGAGGTGATCGAGGCCTACTGGCTGGCGTGGAAGGCCTGGTTCCCCGACACGGAGATCTGGCACGATCCGGGCAGCCCGTCCGAGCCCTAGATCAAGCGTCCGACACGAGCAGCGAGGCCGCCGCCTCCGACTCCGCCCCGCGACGCTCACGTGCCGCGGCCCGCAGCACGTCGAGCACGCGCTGGTTCTGCGGCGCGGCGCGTCCCAGGCCTCGCGCCAGGGCCAGCATCCGCTCGTGGTAGTGGTCGGCCTCCAGGGAGCCGCCGGTCTCGAGGGCGGCCCACACCTGGTTGTAGAGGGCGAGCGTTCGCGCGCTCGTGCCCGCTCCGAGGGCGGCCCGCTGGTGCGCGATCTCCTCGTCGAGGGAGCGATCCGCCCCGTCGCAGGACGCGGCGGTGATGCCAGCCGCGCGCAGCAGATCGCGCGCTTCCTCCAGCAGACGGGCCTTGACCTCGACGAAGGCCTCCGTCGTGTGGTCCTCGCGGCGGACGAGCGCGTTGGGCGCGCTCATCAGGTTCACGCAGAGCTTGAGCCACTTGTCCTCGGCGATGCGTCTCGAGACTCCGGTGCGGATGCTCGCGCTCTCGAGCAGCGACGCGAGCGCTCTCACGGCAGGCTGCTCACCCTCCGGATGCAGCCCCACGATCGCTCGCCCCGGTCGCCCGGTCAGGAAGCGCACGCTCGCGTCGCCGAGGCGCGTGCAGGTCTCCCGCCACACCCCGCCGATCACGTGCCGGAGGTGCCGGGCCGCGACCTCCTCGTAGCCGACGTCGTTCTGGAAGGTCACGACGTCGGCCTCGGGCGCACGTTCCGCGAGTTCTGCGGCGACCTCCCCCACCACATCGCCCCGCGTGCAGAGCAGGATGGGCGGCTCGAGGAACGACGGCGGGAGGTCCTCCCAGGCCGCGGCCTCGACGGCGTGGCGCGCGACCGCGCCCGAAACCGCGTCCTCGGCCACGAGGCCCTCGCGCCGCAGTGCGTCCGCCACCTCCCGACGCCGGGTGACGAAGCGGACGCGATGCCCGGCCCCGGCCAACCTCGCACCGAGGGCGAGGCCGACCGCACCTGCGCCGACGATCGTCGGGCTCACGGAGCCCGTCGGCACCGTGCAGCGCGAACGGCGGCTCGCCTCACCGGCGCGCGCCCAGGACGGCCCGCAGGACCTGGCGGCTGCCCTCGCGCTGCACCTCGATCTCCACCTCGCGCCCCGCCCGCTCGGCGAACAGCAGGGCGGCGAACTCGGCCAGATCGCGCACGGGAGTCCCGCCGAAGGCGGTGATCACGTCCCCCCCGCGAAGCCCGGCGCGCTCGGCCGGGCTGCCGGGCCGCACACCCGAGAGACGCACACCGATCACGGGCTCGCCGCCGAACGCGGGGATCGTTCCCAGATCCGGTCCGTAGCCCGGCCCGCTGCTGGCGCTGCCCCCGGCGTGGGGCACTGCGCGTCCGCGAAAGGCGAAGGTGGCAGGCGCATCGGCGGCGGCTCGCGCGACCCGCTCCACGTACGCCACGACCCGATCGAGGGCTCGGGGATCCAGAAGCTGCGCCACGTCGTCGGGTGTGTGGTACGCAGGATGGGTGCCGGTGAAGAAGTGGAGGACGGGAACCTCCTTCACGTAGAAGCTGGTCTGGTCCGAGGGACCCGGTCCCCCGCCTTCGAAGGAGAGGCGGATCCCGAGCGGTGCCGCCTGCCGGGCGAGCAGTTCGGGCCACTCGTCGGCACTCTCGCTGCCAAAGACGACCAGGCGGTCCTCGCGGAGGCGCCCGACCATGTCGAGGTTGAGCATGGCGACCGCGCGCGGCAGACCCGCGGGCCAGTGATCGACCAGGTGGGCCGATCCGAGCAGGCCGACCTCCTCGGCCGTGAAGGCGGCGAACACGACGCTGCGACGGAGAGGGGGGCCCGCGGCGAGGGTGCGTGCGAGGGTCAGGACGGCCGCGGTGCCCGACGCGTTGTCGTCGGCTCCGGGATGGATCTCTCCCCGACGCGAGGGCGTGAGGGAACCGAACTCGCCGCGACCGAGATGGTCGTAGTGCGCGCCGATCACGATCGCCTCGTCCGCGACGCTTGGATCCTGGCCGGGCAGCACCCCGACCACGTTCGAGACCCGTCCGCGGGTACGAACGACCTCGACGGCGCCCTGCACGCGGATCCGCAGGTCGGCCGAGGCGCGTTCGCCGCGGCGCGCCGCGGCGCGCAGGTCGGCGAGGCGGGGGCCGAGCGCATCCACCAGGGAGCGGGCCGTCCGGCTCCCGATCCGCAGCGCGAAGAGACCGACGGATCGGACCGTGGGATCGGTCGCGTGGACCGAGGCGAGCAGCTCGGCCTCGGGGGTGCCGTCGATCCGGACGTCGGAGAGCAGGAGGACGGCGATGGCGCCTTCGTTGCGCGCCGTCGCGATCTTGGCGCGGCGCTCCAGGAAGTCGACGCCCGGCCTGCCGGCCAGCGGACCCTGCTCGGGGCGCCCGTCGAGCAGGACCACGATCTTGTCGCGGACGTCGAGACCGGCGTAGTCGTCGTGGCCGTGCTCTTCCGCGCGGATGCCGTAGGCGGCAAAGACGACGGGTCCCTCGAAGGTCCCGGACTCGCTCAGCAGCAACGGCACGAAGTCGCGCCCGTTCTCGAAGCTCAACCCGAGACCGTGGGCGTGCAGCTCGGCCCCAGCGACCTCCGTGCGGAGGGTGGTCTCGAACGGCTGCAGGAACCCCTCGGGCAGGCCGGGCTCCAGCCCCGCCGCGCGGAACCCGTCCGCCAACCAGGAGGCGGCCTGGGCCAGACCCTGGGTGGCGAGGCCCCGTCCCTCCCGGTCGGGCGCGGCGAGCCACGCCAGATCGCCTGCGATCTGCTGCTGGCGGCTCGTCAGCGGCGGGATCGTGCGCGAATCGGGACTCGGAGCCGGCTGGCCCTCCGGGACCGGCGCGGCACAGGCGAGCGCCAGCATCGACAGCAGCAGGGTCCGCGCGAGGACCGCCAGGCCTGTGGCGGCCGGGCCAGGGCACGACATGGGCGCACCATAGCTCTCACCACGGGTGAGTCCGTTGCTGAGTCGGAAGCGAGTGCGGTCAGAACCCCGCGCTGGATCCCATGGTCAGGGCTTCGGCGCCGTCGAGGGTCGCGCTTCGCTCCAGCCCGCGCTCGCACCAGTCGCGAAGCGCCTGGAGGTAGGTGGACGCCAGATCCGTGGCAAAGCGCCGCACGGCGAACCGGTCGAGACAACCCCCGACCAGGGGCATGTGATTCGGAGTCTCGATCTGGATCACGAGACGCGTCCCCGTGGCAGCGGCCGCCAGCGTGAAGGTCTGGCGGAAGCGGAAGAGACCGAGACCGATCTCCGATTCCAGACGCGCCGAGGGAATCACCCGGCTCGGTGTCTCGACCAGTGCCAGCGGGATCTCGTGGAGTCGACAGTTCCAGCGAAAGCGGCGTCCCTCCGTCGGAAACGATGCTTCCGGACTGCCGATCGACAGCACGCCGGGACGCCACCTGACGATCTGCACGGGATCGGCGAGCGCTGACCAGACCGCGTCGCGCTCCGCCTCGATCTCCGCACCCATGACCAGCTTGATCACAAGAAGCCCGCACCTCGGCGTGACACACGGCTGGGCTCGGCGGGGGAGATCGGGCGACCGGGTGTCACCAAGGAGCGTAACCCCGGGCGGCCCGGGATCAAGGGCGAGGAAGCTCTCGAAGCCTGCTGAGGGCTTCCTCCAAGTCGGAGCGTGTGACATCGAGGTGTGTCACGGCGCGTAGACGCTCTGCGTCGAAACGACCGACCAGGACACCCCGGTCCCGGGCGCTCCGCGCGAAGGCCGCCGGCTCCGCCACGCGGAACATCACGATGTTGGTCTCCGGCTCGGGTGCATCGCAACCGAGCGCTCGCAGGCCGTGGGCGAGGAAGCGGGCGTTGGCGTGATCCTCGGCCAGCCGCTCGCGGTGGTGCTCCAGCGCGTAGATCCCGGCGGCCGCCGCGACGCCGGCCTGGCGCATGCCACCTCCGAGCATCTTGCGGATGCGCTTCAGGGTCCCGAGCCGATCACGGTTCAGGGCGACGACCGAGCCGAGCGGCGCGCCGAGACCTTTCGAGAGACACACCGAGACGGAGTCGAAGGGCAGCGCCAGCTCCGCCGCAGGCTGGCCGCTGGCGGCGACCGCATTCCAGAGACGCGCCCCGTCGAGGTGAAGGGCGATGCCGCGCTCACGAGCCAACGCGGCAATCGCGCGCGTCTGCTCGGGAGGCTGCACGCGCCCGCCCGCGGCGTTGTGGGTGTTCTCGAGGCAGACCAGCGTGAGCGGCGCGTAGTGCGGGTCGTCCGGCGGCAGGGCCCGACGCAAGGCGTTCGCGTCGAAGCCGTCGGCGTCGCCCAGGGTCTCGATCTGCAGCCCGGAGAGACCCGCCGCAGCGCCGCCCTCGGAACGCAGGACGTGGCAATCGGCCGTCCCGACGACCAGGTCGCCGGCCCGCGTGTGGAGCCTGAGACTCGCCTGGTTCGCCATGGTGCCCGACGGAAAGAAGAGCGCGCACTCCTTGCCGAGCAGCTCGGCGACGAGATCCTGCAGGCGGTTGACGGTGGGGTCCTCGCCGAACACGTCGTCGCCGACCTCGGCGCGGGCCATGGCCTCCCGCATGGCCGTCGTCGGTCGGGTGACGGTATCGCTTCGCAGGTCGATC
>JAJDAR010000136.1 GCA_029261775.1 Deltaproteobacteria bacterium
AAAGGGCCCGTTTGCTACGGTCCCGCGCGAGCCGGAAGCCCGCGGCCCCGCCTCCGCCCGAAGGCTGGGGGCCGGCCCGAGCCCGAAGCGAGAGCCATGAGCGCGAGCGAGTTCGAGCTGAAGAAGAGGCAGGACGCGCCCGGCACGGCCGGCCCCGTCGTGGTCTGTGTGATGGACGGCGTGGGCTTCGGACGGGGAGACGCGAGCGACGCCGTCCACCTGGCCCGGACCCCCCACCTCGACGCCCTGGCCGCCCACGCCCCTGGGCGCGCGTTGGCGGCCCACGGCGTGGCCGTGGGGATGCCCAGCAACGACGACATGGGCAACAGCGAGGTGGGCCACAACGCCATCGGAGCGGGCCGGATCTTCGACCAGGGCGCCAAGCTGGTCCAGCGCGCCATCCAGAAGGGCAGCCTCTTCGAGGGCACGACCGGGGCCGTCTGGCAGGGCCTGACGGAGCGGGTTCGCAGCGCCGGAAGCACCTTCCACTTCCTCGGCCTGCTGTCCGATGGCAACGTGCACAGCCACATCCACCACCTCTTCGCGCTGCTGCGCCGCTGTGACCAGGAGGAGATCCGACGGGTGCGCGTGCACGTGCTCCTCGACGGCCGCGACGTGCCCGAGACGAGCGCGCTCGACTACCTCGACTCCCTCGAGGAGCTGCTCGAGACGATCAACCGCAAGCCGCAGCGCGACTACCGGATCGCATCGGGCGGCGGGCGCATGCTCGTCACGATGGACCGCTATGGGGCCGACTGGCGGATCGTGGAGCTGGGCTGGCAGACCCACGTGCGTGGCGAGGGGCGATCCTTCAAGGACGCCCGCAGCGCGGTGCTGAGCTTCCGCGACGAGAGCCCCGGCATCATCGACCAGAACCTGCCCGCCTTCGTCGTGGCCGACGGGGGCGAGCCGGTCGGCCCCGTGCGAGATGGTGATGCCCTGGTGCTCTTCAACTTCCGCGGCGACCGGGCGATCGAGATCAGCCAGGCCTTCGACGACGACGACTTCGCCGGCTTCGACCGCGGGCCCCGGCCCGACGTCGCCTACGCCGGCATGATGCAGTACGACGGCGACCTGCAGCTCCCCCGTCGGTACCTCGTCGAGCCCCCGGCTATCGACCGGACCCTGGGCGAGTACCTCGCGCGGGCGGGCCGCCGGCAGCTCGCCATCAGCGAGACCCAGAAGTACGGCCACGTGACCTACTTCTGGAACGGGAACCGCAGCGGCCAGTTCGACCCGGCCCTCGAGACCTACGTCGAGATCCCGAGCGACACGCTGCCCTTCGAGGAACGGCCGTGGATGAAGGCGGCGGAGATCACGGACCGGCTGATCGCCGAGCTCCGCAGCGGGCGCTACGACCACGCCCGGGTCAACTACGCCAACGGCGACATGGTCGGCCACACCGGCCACTACGAAGCATCGATCCAGGCCGTCCAGGCGGTGGACCTGCAGATCGGCCGCCTGCTGCCCGTGATCGACGCACTCGGCGGTGCGCTGATCGTGACCGCCGATCACGGCAACGCGGACGAGATGTTCGAGCTCGACAAGAAGACCGGCGAGCCGAAGCGCGATGCCTCGGGTCGGCTGCAGGCGAAGACCAGCCATACCCTGAATCCGGTGCCGTGCTGGATCCACGCCCCGGGCCGATCCGTCACGCTGCGCGACCTGCCCTCGCCCGGCCTTGCGAACCTCGCGGCCACGGTGCTGCACCTGATGGGCTACGAGGCGCCCGAGGACTATCACCGCTCGCTGCTGCGGTAGGGGCGGAGCCCTAGAAGCGATCCTTGCGGGCCCGCGTTTCCGCGAAGACCTCCACCGGGTCTGCACCGACCAGGCCGAGGGTCTCCTGCAGGCTGCGCGCCTCGGCCCGCAGGAAGGGGTTGGTGCGCAGCTCGAGACCGAGCGTGGTGGGGACCGTCGGTTCGCCCTGGTCGCGCGCCGCATCGATCGCTTCTGCACGGGCGACGAGCTCCGCGTTCCGGGGATCGACGCTGAGTGCGAAGCGGGCGTTGGCCTGCGTGTACTCATGCGCGCAGTAGACCCGGGTCTCGGGCGGCAGGGCCATCAGCTTCTGCAGCGAGTGCCACATCTGTGCAGCGGTGCCCTCGAACAATCGCCCGCAGCCCAGCGCAAAGAGGGTGTCGCCGACGAAGGCCACGCCATCCGCGGGCAGCCAATAGGCGATGTGCCCGGCCGTGTGCCCCGGGACGTCGAAGACCCGCACCTCGTGACCGCCCAGGTCGAAGACGTCTCCATCCCCAAGGGCGCGCTCGATGCCGGGAATGCGCTCCTGCTCGGCGAGAGGACCGAAGATCTCGCAGCCGGTCTTCTCCTGGATCGCGAGGTTTCCCCCGGCGTGATCGGGGTGCCAGTGGGTGTTCAGGATGTGGGTCAGCGACCAGCCGGTGGCGTCGAGGGCCTGCAGGATCGGCCCCACCTCCGGCGTGTCGATGCAGGCGGTGACCCCGGAATCCGCATCGTGGGCGAGGAAGCCGTAGTTGTCGCTGAGACAGGGAAATTGATGGATCTGAAGGTCGGCCATGGGCGTCTCCGTGGGGTCGACGCGCAGGGTAGCGCGCCGACGCACCCCAGAGGCAGCAGGCGTCCGCGAGCCGCCGAAGCGGCGCGATCCACACGGGTAGGGCAGATTCTCTCCATGCGGCGGCGAGTGCGCGCGGGAGGAGACGGTGCACGACCACCACCAGGCGCCCGGCGCGGGCCTGGACCGACCGGAGCAGCGCCGTCGGCTCGGCTGGACGCTTTCCCTGGCAGCCACCTACATGGTGGCCGAGGTGGTGGGCGGCTTCTGGACCGGCTCGCTCGCGCTGTTGGCCGATGCAGGTCACATGCTCTCCGACGTAGGCGCCCTGACGCTCACGTTGTTCGCGCTGTGGCTCTCCGACCGCCCCTCCCCCACGGCGCGCACCTTCGGCTACCGGCGCATCGAGATCCTGGCCGCGCTGGCGAATGGCACGGCCCTGGTGGTGGTGGCCGTGCTGATCCTGTTCGAGGCCTGGGAGCGTTCCAGCGCGCCGCCCACCGTGCGGGGCCTCCCGATGCTGCTGATCGCAACCGGCGGCCTGGTCGTGAACGTGATCGGCCTCGCCCTGCTGAACCGCGGCAAGGACCAGAGCCTGAACCTGCGCGGCGCCTGGCTGCACCTGCTCAGCGATGCGCTGGGCAGCGTCGGAGCGATGGCCGCGGGGATCTCGATCTGGCTGTTCGACTGGAGCTTCGCCGATCCGCTGGCCTCGGCGCTGATCGCCGTGCTCGTGCTGTGGTCTGCCTGGGCCCTCCTGCGAGAGACCGTCGACGTGCTGCTCGAATCCGCACCGCCCCATCTCGACGTCGACGAGATCAGCTCCGCCCTGTGCGGCGTCCCGGGAGTGGCCGAGGTCCACGACCTGCACGTCTGGACCATCACCAGCGGCATGGTCTCACTCTCCTGCCACGTCACGGCGCGAGACCACGACCCCCCGAGCCAGCTGCTGGGGCGCCTGCAGGACGTCCTGCGCCAACGCTTCTCGATCGAGCACGTCACCATCCAGGTCGAGCCAAAGGGCTTCGAGGAGTCCGTCGAGGTCTGCTAGCCCCGCCCCCGGAGACCCGGAGGGAGACCCGGAGGCAGACCCGGGGACGTTCGTTTCATTGTTGCACCGGCGAGCCATGTGCTCATGACGCTGCCGTCGTCGGTGCACCAATGAAAGGAACGTCCCCGTCCGACCCGTCCGACCGTCCCCGCTCGAATCCGCGGGAGGCGATGTCAGTGGGCGGGTCGGAGGACCTCGCCGAGCCGCGCGAGGCCCAGCGCCAGCTCCTCTTCGGTCGCGGCGTAGCAGAAGCGCACG
>JAJDAR010000137.1 GCA_029261775.1 Deltaproteobacteria bacterium
GGGAGGGGAACAGCATCCTGCGCGCCGCCCACTACCCCGCGTTGCCCGCCGGCGCGCCACCCGGTGCCCTGCGCGCGGCGCCCCACGAGGACATCAACCTGATCACCCTGCTCTGCGAGGCGACCGACGCGGGCCTGGAGATCCTGACACCGGCCGGATGGCAGGCGATCGAGACGGCGCCTGGACAGATCGTGGTCGACGCAGGGGACATGCTTCGACAGGTCACCGGCGGCGTGATTCCCTCGACGACGCATCGCGTGGTCAACCCGGAGCCTGGCTCGCCGGCCTCGCGGCGCGCGCGGACCTCCCTGCCCTTCTTCGCGCACCCCGCGCCCGAGTGCGACCTCTCCGTTCACCCGCACTTCGCGACACCCGAGCGGATCGTCGACCACCCGCCGATCACCGCCTCAGTCTTCCTCGATCAGCGCCTGCGCGAGATCGGCCTCGCGCGGGACTGACCGACCCCTCAGCCGCCCGAGAGCGCCTGGAGGATCTGCACGTCGTCGTCGGGGGCGAGGGCTGCGGACAGCTGCTCGATGCGCTCGCGGTTCACGAACACCCGCACGTGCGGACGCAGCCGGCCCTGCTCGTCGATCATCCGGAAGCGGATGCCTGGAAAGCGCCGGTCGAGATCGAGCAGCAGCTCGTCCACCGTCGCGCCCTCCGCCTCGACAAGCTCCTCCTTCGTGTAGCCACGGAGCGGCTGGGGGATGCCGACCTTCATGCCGCGAATCCCGCCCGGGAGGGATCCGCCATCACGCCGCGAAGTCCGCCGTCTCGACGGAGAAGACGTGCGGCAGGTGGGGCGCGATGCAGCGCCAGCTGCCTCCCTCGTCGCGACTGGCCCAGACGTCGCCGTTCGTGGTGCCGAAATAGACCCCCACCGGATCCTGCCCGTCGACGGCCATGCACTGGCGCTTGACCGTGAGCCAGGCCTGCTCCGGCGGCAGCCCGGCATCCTGGCGTTCCCAGCTCTTGCCGCCATCGCGGGTCCGGTACACCGCAGGTCGGCCTCCGGGGCTGGTCCTGGGCCAGACGTCGGTGCCGTCCATCGGAAACACCCACGCCGTGTCGGGGTCGCGCGGATGGAGGCCGATCGGAAAGCCGATGTCGCCCACGTCACGCGGCATCTGGTCGCCGATCCGCACCCAGCGCTCGGCCGGCTGATCGAGGCGATAGATGCCGCAGTGGCTCTGCTGGTAGAGGATGTGGGGCGCCGCCGGATGGAGCTGGAGACAGTGCGTGTCCTGTCCGATCTCGGGGTAGGGATCTGGCAGGAAGTTGGCCTCCACGCCCTGGTTGAGCGGCCGCCAGTCCGCGCCCTGATCAGTGCTCTCGAAGACACCGCCGCCGGAGGTCGCGAGGAACATGTGGCGCGCATCGCGCGGATCGATCTGGATCGAGTGGAGCGGCGAGCCGTCAGGAGTGCCCTGCTCGTCCGGGTTCTCGGTCCAAAGGGCGTAGTTCGGATGCTCGTTCCAACCCGCCACGCTCTCCCAGCTGAGACCCGCGTCCTCACTTCGGAACAATCCCTCGGGCGCGCTGCCCGCCCACCAGACGTCGGGCTCGCTGTCGTGGCCGGGGGCGAGGAAGAACACCTGATCGACACTGCGCTCGCGCTCGCCGGGCCCGGCCTTGGGAAAAGCCGGCGGCCGGGTCGCCTCGCGCCAGGAGCGTCCCCCGTCTCGCGACTGGAAGACGGTCGGCCCGAGATGTCCCGCACGCGCGGCGATCAGCAGCGTGCGACGGTCGCGGGGGTCGAGCACGAAGTGATGGACGATGTTTCCGAGGAACACGGGGCCCTCGGTCGCCCAGGTTCCCCGGCTCTCGTCGGGGCGCAGGATCCAGGCCCCCTTGCGAGTGCCGACCAGCAGGGCGAGACCCGGTCGGGGAAACACCTCTTGGTGTCGCCCGGGGTCGAGAAAGTGGGCGTCCGGGGTCGGGGCCGAGGGAGAGGACGGATCCGAACTCGCCATCATCGTTCCTCCAGTGGCGATTCTACACCCGCGATCCCTCGCACGGGAACCCCTCAGAGTCCCCGGTTCGCCTGGAGATGCGCCATCACCTCGCCGACTACCCGCTCCGGCTCCTGCTCGAGGAGCCAGTGCCCGGCGTCGAGTTCGACGCTACGGAAGGGCCCCGTGAGCCACGCTTCCTGGGCCTTGCGCGGAGCCGGCCCGACGAAGACGGGGAGATCGCGGTTGCCGAAGACGTAGAGCACCGGCACCGCGACCGGCCCGATCTCCAGACCGACCGGATTCATGGCGCGATACCAGTCGAGGGCAGCCTTCATGCCACCGGGCTCCGAGAGCAGGGCGCGGTACTCGGCCCGCTGCGGCTCGGGGACCTCGGCCATCATGCGGTCGAGCAGGCTGAAGCCGCCGAAGGCGAACACGGACTCCATCAGTCCCGGCACGCGGAAGGCGCGGATGTAGAGCGGCGTGCCCGCGCCCGCCTCCGCACTGGCCTGCGCCACCCCGGCGAGATGGGGGATCGACAGCGAGGTCCACGTGATCACCCGCGCCGGCTCCTCCGCCGCGAGCTTCCAGCCGACGACCGAGCCCCAGTCGTGCCCCACCAGGTGAAAGCGTTCGAAGCCCAGCTCATCGGCGACGGCGAGCGCGTCGGCCGTGAGCTCCTCGATCCCGTACGCCGAGGGCGCGTCGAATCGGGCGCCCGGGCTGTAGCCGCGCTGATCGAAGGCCGCCGCACGGAAGCCGGCCTTTGCGGCGGCGGCGAGCATGGGCTCCCACATCATGGAGCTCTCCGGAAAGCCGTGCAGCATCAGCACCGCAGGCCCCTCCTGGCCAAGCCCGGCAACCCGCGCGCGAAACTCCAGGCCGCGCGCAGGCACGCGCACGAGGCCCCGCTCGACACCTGCTGCGTACAGGGGAAGGGCCTGGGTCGCCTTCGAGTGCGCCCTGTCCCGGTCCTGGGAGAGCCAGCCGCTCAGGAGGAAGCCCCCGATGAGAACGACGACGCCCAGGATGGCGATGCGCATGAATGCTCTCCCCTCCTGCCCTGGCGGCCGCGAGCCGCGACCGCGGGCGGGAACACTATAGTCCGACCGGATGAAGCCCGTTCCTCCCTCGCCGAGCGACAGCGCCCCGCTCTTCTCCTACGAAGGACCGGACAGCGCCCCGCTCGTTTCCTACGAGGGACCGATCTGGGAGGGTCCACGCCCGGTCTCACAGCTCGCCCGCGAGCTGTGTCGACGCGACCGGCTCGTCGAGCTTCGGAGCAGCCCGGGTGAACCCGATTGCCTGCTCGCCGTCCCCCACCACGCCGGGCCGGGCATCGACCAGATCGCGGAGCGGCGCCCCGAAGGCGGGCGCGTCGCCGACGAGAACGCCGTGCTCTATGCGCTCGCCGCCTACTCGTCGCTCGTGGGAACGGGTCTTCGCGTTCGGCTCGTCGTCGCGGTGTGTGCCACCGACCACGACCCCAACAAGGACATCGACAGCCCGTACTGCCAGGCGCTATTCGGCGACGAAAGGCCGCGGCTGCTCGTCGAGTGCCACGGTGCCGGCTGGGGCGCACCGCACGAGCTCGAGGTCTCGGCGGGCGGGAACACGCGAACCGATCCGCTCGGCTTCGGGCGCCGCCTCGCCCGCGCGCTCGGACGCGCAGACTACGTGGCGGCACAGGTGGCCCCCGGCTCTGCGGCCGGGCGGCTGCTCGACGGCCGCGGCCGGGACGTCCGCGCCAGCCGGCTCAAGTTTCCCGCACTCCGCACGACGTCCTTGCGCGAAGCCGGACGCCGCGGCATGGCGGCGATCCATCTCGAGGCGCGTCCGCGGTTCCGGACCTTCGGGGTCCGCGGCCTCGAGCTCCCCAGGCCGGGCGCCGAACTCGGCACAGCGCTGGCC
>JAJDAR010000138.1 GCA_029261775.1 Deltaproteobacteria bacterium
TCCCCGGGGTCTCGCCGGTTTCCGATGTCATCACGGACGCCCGCAGTCTAGAATGCCCCTTCTCGCGACGGCGCGTCCCGAGATCAGGAGGCAGAGTGGAGGATCGCGTTCGCGACATCATGGGGACGCATCCCGTCACCATCTCGGCGAGCGATCGATTGTCGACGGTCGAAGATATCATGACGCTGGGGCACGTGCGGCACATGCCGGTGGTCCAGGGCGGCAAGCTGGTCGGGGTGGTCTCCGAGCGCGATCTGCTGAGAGCCTCGCTCTCGATCCTCTCGGAGCACCGGGATGCGGAGCGCCGCGCCTTCCTCCACGTGGTCGAGATCGAGCGGGTGATGTCGACGCCGCCGATCGTGGTGGAGCCGGAGGCCACGATCGAGGAGGCCGCCTTGATCATGGCCGAAAAGAAGATCGGCTGTCTGCCGGTGGTCGAGGGCGACAAGCTGGCCGGCATGGTGACCGAGACCGACATCCTCCAGTGGGTGGCGGGAGTGCGCCCCGGGCCAGGCTGAAGGCCCCCTGGGACCCCGGCGGGATCGAGGGCCGATTGTGACCCCCGCCGGGTCCCCAGCTACCAATTGACATTTCCCGCGGGGCTCTCGTACCCTCGTTTCCCGCCGGACCCCCCGGTCAGAGCCTGCACCGGAGACTTCTCTCATGGCCCTCGTCGAGCCCCTCGAGCCTTCCGCCGGCGGACGCCGGCGGCTGAGGCTCGTCAGTCCGGCCGATGGTGAGGACCTGGGCGAGATCGAGGTGCAGACCGCGGCCGACGTCCAGGCGGCGATCGGGCGCGCACGCAAGGCGTCGATCGAGTGGGGCGAGACTTCGATCGACGAGCGGCGTCGGATCCTCGAGCGGGCGCTCCGCCATCTGGTGCACCACCAGGACGAGTTCCTCGACGTGATCGTCGGAGAGACCGGCAAGCCGAGGGAAGAGGCGCTGGCCATGGAGCTGGTCGGTGCCTGCGACGCGTTGCAGTTCTACGCGCGTCGGGCGAAGGCGATCCTCGCGGACCGCACGCTTCCGTTGCATCTGCTGAAGACCAAGCGTCTGCTGATCAGCTACCGCCCGCTGGGCGTGATCGGGATCATCACGCCCTGGAACTTCCCGTTCCTGCTCGCGCTGAACCCCACCGTGCAGGCCCTGATGGCCGGCAACGCGGTGCTCTTGAAGCCTTCGGAAGTGACGCCGCACAGCGGAAGGCTGGTGGAGCACCTGCTCGAGCAGGCAGGGCTTCCGCCCGACGTGTTCCAGCTGCTGACCGGCGATGGCGAGACCGGTGCCGCCCTGGTCGAAGGCGGCGTCGACAAGATCTGCTTCACCGGCAGCGTCGAGACCGGTCGCAAGGTCGCGGTCGAGTGCGCGAGCCAGCTCATCCCGTGCACCCTCGAGCTCGGCGGCAAGGACCCGATGATCGTCTGCGCGGACGCCGATCTCGAGCGCGCTGCCGCGGGCGCCGTCTTCGGCGCCTTCAGCAACTCGGGCCAGGTGTGCATTTCCACCGAGCGGGTCTACGTCGTGGAGGACGTCGCGGACGCCTTCCAACGCAAGGTCGTCGAGAAGACGGCCGAGCTGCGCCAGGGCGAAGCCGGCGAGAGCGACGTGGGTGCCATCATCCACGGTCCGCAGATCGAGGTGATCGAGGCCCACGTGGAGGACGCCCGCGCACGGGGCGCCCAGGTGCTGGCCGGGGGGCGGCGCAATCCCGATTGCCAGGGCCTCTACTACGAGCCCACGGTGCTCGCCGGGGTGGACCACGGAATGCGGGTGATGCGCGAAGAGACCTTCGGGCCCATCCTTCCGATCATGCGGGTGCGCGACGAATCGGAGGCCATCCAGCTGGCGAACGAGAGCCGCTACGGCCTCTCGGGCAGTGTCTGGACCCGCGACAAGCGGCGCGGCGTGGCCATCGCGAAGGCGATCGGGGCCGGCAGCATGGTCGTGAACGACTGCATGGTCAGCTACGCGGTGACCGAAGCGCCTTTCGGCGGTCGCAAGGAGAGCGGTCTCGGGCAGGTGAACGGCGAGACGGGCCTGCGCGGCTACTGCCATGCCCAGTCGATCGTCGTCGATCGCTTCGGAACGAAGTCCGAGTACCTCTGGTTTCCGTATCGCGCCCGCAAGGGCCGCCGGCTGCGCCGGCTGCTCAAGCTCCTATGGGGGACGCCCTTGGGGCGTCTGCTCACCTAGAGACCGCACAAGCGCTGCTCCAGCGCGGAGATTTCCATGATCGAGACGATCCTGCTGGCCACCGATGGCTCCGATGCCGCCCATACCGCCGAACGCTTCGGCGTGGCGTTGGGCTCGCGCCTCCGCTCCCGGCTGTCGGGGCTCTCGGTGATCGAGGACAAGGTCGCGCAGGGTCTCCGTGCCGACGCCCTGGGCATTGCCGCGCCCAGCCTCGACGGTGTGGAGGGCTTCTTGAAGGCGCGTGCCGAGGGCGCCTGCCGGCGCCTGGCGGACGCGGCCCGCGCCGCAGGCTCCGAGTGCGCCGCCGAGGCGGTTCGCGGCATCGCCGACGACCGGATCGTGGAGCGGGCCCAGTCCGTCGACCTGATCGTGCTCGGGCGCGACGGCGAGCACGCCGGGTGCCGGACGGCGTTGATCGGGTCCACTGCCGACGGCACGCTGCGCAAGACCACCAAGGCGGCCCTCGTCGTGCCGCCCGGCGCCGAGTTCGGCGGCCCGATCGTGCTGGCCTTCGATGGCTCCCCCGGCTCGCGCATCGCCGCCAAGATCGCGGTCGAGCTCGCGGCGCGCCTCGAGCAGACCGTGCACGTGTTCGTCGATTCGAAGGACAAGGGTCGCGCCGCCGCGCGCTTCGACGAGGTCCGCCGCCTTCTCGGCACCCTCACGGTTCCGGTGCGAGAGGCGTCGAGCACCCTTGGGCGGCCCGACGTGAAGATCGTCGATACGGCCAAGGCCGCCCGCGCCGGGCTCGTCGTGATGGGCGCCTTCGGCCGCAACCGCATCAACGAGTACTTTCTCGGAAGCAACGCATCGGCGGTGGTGCGCACCTCGCCGGTGCCCGTGCTGCTCGCACGGTAGGGGGTTCCATCCGGCTCGCAGAGCTCGCGGAGCGGCTGGGGGGCCGCCCCCTGGAGGGCGACGCCGCGTTCGAGGTGGCCGACGTGGCCGCGCTCGAGGATGCGGGTCCGCACGATCTCGGCTTCCTGCGCTCGGC
>JAJDAR010000139.1 GCA_029261775.1 Deltaproteobacteria bacterium
GAACATCGCGCGGAGGGAGGCCAGGTCGGTCACGTCGGTGGGCAGGGCCAGCGCCTCGGCGCCGGCCTTCTCGACGGCCTGGCAGGCCTCGGCCAGGGCATCCTCGCGGACGTCGACCAGGCCCACCGCGCGGGCGCCTGCCCGGGCCAAGGCCACTGCCGTGGCCCGGCCGATGCCCCGCGCTGCGCCCGTGACCACCGCGACCCGATCCGCAAGCTCCATGGCGCTCTCCTCACCCGCTGTCCATTCGCCGAGAGGGGACCCACCCGTCCGGCCTCGGCGACGGCAGGATACACTGGCGACGGTCCCGCGCCGGGGCCCGCTTCCGACCTCAGGGATCGGGCGCAGACAGCCGGAGAACTGCCCGTGAGTGCAGACATCGAGTTCCATTTCGACTTCGGAAGCCCGAACGCCTATCTGGCACACCGGGCGCTGCCCGCCATCGCAACTCGCACGGGCTCGCGGGTGGTGTACGTCCCGGTCCTGCTCGGCGGCGTCTTCAAGCTCACGGGCAACGTCTCTCCTGCGGTGTCCTTGCAGGGAATCAAGAACAAGCCCGAGTACCAGGCGCTCGAGACGCGCCGCTTCCTCGCCGAGCATGGCATCGACGACTTCCGCGGGAACCCCCACTTCCCCGTGAACACGCTGCAGCTGATGCGCGGCGCGATCGTCGCCGGTCGGGAGGGGGTCTTCGAGCGCTACGTCGACGAGATGTTCCGCCACATGTGGCGAGATCCCAAGAAGATGGACGACCCCGAGGTGCTTCGGGCCGCTCTCGTCGAGTCCGGCTTCGATGCCGACCGCTTCTTCGCCGGGGTGCAGGAGCCGGACGTCAAGGCAGAGCTGCTCGCCAGCACGGAGGCCTCGGTGGCGCGTGGCGTGTTCGGCTCCCCCAGCTTCTTCGTCGGGGACGAGCTGTATTTCGGGAAGGACCGCCTGGCCGACGTCGAACGTCAGGCGGGCCGGAGCTGACGCCCAGCCCAGCCAACGCCGCGAGACATCGAGCTGCTCTCACCCCACCGGGGCGTCTGGCTCGAGCGCGCTTGTGCAACAATGAAACCAACGTCCCCGCTCTTCGTTCTTCGTTCGCTGAGGTGAAGGCATGGAGATCGTGTCTCCGATCGATGGATCCGTGGTGGCCGAGCGTGGTCTGGTGACGGCGGCGGAGCTCGAGAGCGTTCTGCGCAGGGCCCGGGAGGCGCAGGCCGGTTGGCGGGAGACGGATCTCGCCGAGCGGGCGCGGCTGTGCGGGGCGGCCGTCGATGCGATGCTGGCGATGCGCGACGAGATCGTGCCCGAGCTCGCCTGGCAGATGGGGCGCCCGGTGCGCTTCGGCGCCGGCGAGCTGGGCGGCTTCGAGGAGCGCGCGCGTCACATGATCGGCATCGCGGCCTCCGCCCTCGCTCCCCTCGAGGCCGAGGCGCGACCGGGCTTCGAGCGAAGGGTCGTACGCGAGCCGCTCGGTCTCGTGCTGGTGGTCGCTCCCTGGAACTACCCCTTCCTGACCGCCGTGAACAGCATCGTCCCCGCATTGATGGCGGGGAACGCGGTGCTGCTCAAGCACGCCTCCCAGACCCTGCTGGTCGGGGAGCGCTTCCAGCAGGCCTTCGACCGGGCGGGGCTCCCGGAGGGCGTCTTCCGGAATCTCGTGCTCTCCCACGAACAGACCGCCGCCTTGCTGCAGGGTCGGAAGGTCGACCGCGTGAACTTCACGGGCTCGGTGCCGGCGGGCCGCGAGATCGAGCGAGCCCTGGCGGGGACCTTCACCGGGGCCGGACTCGAGCTCGGCGGGAAGGATCCGGCCTACGTGCGCGCCGACGCGGATCTCGACCACGCCATCGAGAACGTGGTGGACGGCGCCTTCTTCAATTCCGGACAGTCGTGCTGCGGCATCGAGCGCGTGTACGTCGACGCCAGCTCGTTCGACGCCTTCGTCGAGGGCGCGCTCGCGCTGACGTCACGATACCGGCTCGGCGACCCTCTCGACGAGGAGACGACCCTCGGGCCCATGGTCCGCCCCGCCGCTGCCGACTTCGTGCGTGACCAGATCGACGCGGCCGTGAAGGCCGGCGCCAGGGCCCTGGTCGATGGCAGCCTGTTCCCGCGGAGCGAGCGGGGCTCGGCCTACCTGGCTCCGCAGATCCTGGTCGACGTCGACCACCGGATGGCGGTGATGCGCGAGGAGAGCTTCGGACCGGTCGTCGGCATCATGCCCGTGCGCGGCGACGAGGAGGCCGTCGCACTCATGAACGACAGTCCCTACGGCCTCTCGGCCTCGATCTGGACGCGCGACGCCGAGGCGGTCCGCAGCCTGGGCGCTCGCCTCGAGACCGGCACCGTCTTCATGAATCGCGCCGACTACCTGGATCCGGCCCTGGCGTGGACCGGCGTCAAGGACACCGGTCACGGCGCCACCCTCTCGCCCATCGGCTATGAGCACCTGACCCGCCCGAAGTCCTACCACCTGCGTCTCGAGACCTGACGCCCTCCGGCGCCCGGCTACCGCGCCGGCGCCTTCCCGCCTTGACTGTGCGGCCTTCTGGAGGATCCTTCCGTGAGCATGCCCGCCGACCTCGGAATCATCGACTGCATGATCGGCTTTCCGGCCACCGACTTCTCGCAGTACGAGTTCATCCGCAAGCAGCTCCGCGACACCCAGTCGCGGGATGAGTACGACTTTCCCGTCGAGTACATGTTCAAGAACGTGCCGAAGGAGCTGTACGGGACCGAGAACCCGATCGACGTGACCCTCCACGAGATGGACCGCTTCGGTGTGGAGCGCGGCCTGATCGGCTGCCAGGGCGACGTCTCCCAGCAGGCTTTGAAGGAGCACCCGGACCGCTTCATCCCGTGCGGAAACGTCGACCCCAACGACGGGGTCGAGGGCCTGCGGCAGATGGTTCGCGAGTACGAAGCGTGGGGCGTCAAGGCCTTCGGCGCCTTTCCGGCGGGCTGCAACCCCCAGGTGCCCATCAACGACAAGAAGTTCTACCCCTTCTACGCCAAGTGCTGCGAGCTCGACGTGCCGATCTTCGTCTGCGCGGGCGTGCCCGGTCCCCGGCTGAAGATGGACTGCCAGCACGTCGAACGCATCGACGAGGTGATGTACGACTTCTCCGAGCTCGTGTTCGTCACGCGACACGGCTGCGAGCCCTGGGAGAAGCTGGCCATGAAGCTGATGCTCAAGTGGCCCAACCTCTATTACTCCACCTCGGCCTTCGCGCCGAAGCACTACCCCGACGAGATCGTGAACTACGCCAACACCCGGGGCGCCGACAAAGTCATCTACGCCGGCTACTTCCCGATGGGCCTCTCTCTCGAACGGATCATGACCGACATGCCGAAGGTCGCGTTCCGGGACCACGTCTGGCCGAAGTTCCTGCGCGAGAACGCCATGCGGATCCTCAAGATCGACTGAAGGGAGCTCGGCGCGGCGGTGGCCGCCCCGTGACGTGAACGATGGACCTGCTCCCCCTCACGACCCGCTGGACCGACGACGTCGACCCGGCGAGTGTGCTCCCCGAGTACCCGCGCCCGCAGCTGCGTCGCCCTCGATGGCAGAGCCTGAACGGGGCGTGGGCGCTCGCCCTCGTCGGCCGCGACGAGCCGCGCCCCACCTCTTTTCCCCGCGAGATCCTGGTTCCGTTCCCGATCGAATCGCGGCTCGGTGGAGTCGAGGACACTCCGGGACCGGAGCGGCGCGCCTGGTACCGGCGCAGCTTCGAGGCCCCCGCGCTCGGACCGGAGGACCAGCTGCGCCTGCACTTCGGCGCCGTCGACTGGGAGGCCGAGGTCTTCGTCAACGGCCAACCGGTCGGCCGACACTGCGGCGGCTTCGACCCCTTCCACTTCGATGTGACCGACGCACTGGCCACGTGCGGCCCCGACGAGCTCGTCGTCGCCGTCTGGGATCCTTGCGATACGGGGCCCCAGCCCGTCGGCAAGCAGACCCTCACGCCCTTCGGCATCCAGTACACGGGGACCAGTGGAATCTGGCAGACGGTCTGGCTGGAGCCGGTGCCCGTCGCGTGCATCGAGAGCGTCCGGGCCCGGAGCGATCTCGCCCGAGGCCGGGTTCTTCTCTCGGTCGAGCTGTCGGGCGTGCTTCCGGGGGACAGCTTGCAGGTGAGCGCTCGAGCCGGGAGCGACGAGGTCGCATCCGCCGTGACGACGCTGCAGCACGACCGGGGAGAGATCGAGCTCACGATCCCGGCGCTCCGTCCCTGGAGCCCGGACGACCCCTTCCTCCATGACCTGCAGCTCGGCCTCGAGCGCGACGGACAGGTGCTCGATCGGGTCGACTCGTACTTCGGAGCGAGGGAGGTCCGGACCGAACGCGACGAGCAGGGCACACCGCGGCTGTTCCTGAACGGCTCTCCGGTCCTGCACCTGGGCCCGCTCGACCAGGGCTTCTGGCCTGATGGGCTCTATACCGCGCCGACGGACGAGGCCCTCGCCTTCGACCTCGAGGCGACTCTCGCGATGGGCTTCAACACGATCCGCAAGCACGTCAAGGTCGAGCCGGCGCGCTGGTACTGGCACGCCGATCGGCTCGGCGTG
>JAJDAR010000140.1 GCA_029261775.1 Deltaproteobacteria bacterium
TTCGGACCTCGACGGTGACGGTGTCTTCTCCGACTTCGCGTACATCCACCCGGTGCCGGCCGCAACGGCTGGCGTGGCTCCGGCCGGTATCGGCGACGGTACCTGCGGCGCCATGGGCGTCTGGGACGCCGGCGCGGGTGCCGCGACGCTGCTGAACGCAGTGGGCGCATGCGCCGCTCCGGACGGCCAGAGCCAGTTCTAAGCGAACCGGTTCTCGACTCCCGAGAGGGGGATCGGCGCAAGCCGGTCCCCCTCTCCTCGTTTCGGGGGCCGGCGGGCTCGCCCGCCCTGCGGGCCGGCCAAAGAAGGTGACGAAGATCGCGTCCTCGCGCGCGAAACACGTCACCTCGGCCCAGCCCCGTCGGGGGAGGGGCGTTCCGGGCGGCCTGATTCCACCAGTGGGGGCTTCAGCTTTCCGGCCGACCTGCCGATGCGAGAAGAGCCAGACGAACTGGCCCGATCCTTGCTTTGATTGAGGGGACATTCCATCGCCCAGCGTGCTTCACCCGGCACTCGAGGCTCGGAGCCCTCCCCCATGAAGAAGAACCCCAAGAGCTTGAACGGCTTCACCCTCATCGAACTGATGATCGTCGTCGCGATCATCGGCATCCTGGCTGCGACCGCGATCGCCAACTTTCGCCAGTTCCAGATGCGCAGCAAGATGACCGAGGCTCGCACGAACCTGGCCGCGATCTCGACGGCGGAGGACGCGTACTTCACCGAGTACGGGCAGTTCATCGCCGCGGCCACGGCACCGGCTGGGGCCTTGACGGCCTTCAAGCGGCCCTGGGCCGGCGGCGGCGTCGCCGCGTTCGACACCATCGGCTTCGCGCCCGAGGGCCAGGTGTTCTTCAGCTACGGCGTGACGATCAACGCAGCCTCCACGGCCTATACGGGGGGTGCTGCGGGCGACCTCGACGGCAACGGCGTGCTCGGCGACTTCGGATACGTCCACCCGGTGCCGGGCGCAACCAGTGGTCCGCCTTCCGTGGTGGCACCCGCCTGTGTCGGCATCGGAGTCTTCGACCCGGCCAATCCTGCGGGCAATCTCAACACGGTGGGGCCCTGCACCATCCTCGATGGCCGCAGCCAGTTCTAGACGTTCTCGTGAGCGAACAAGGGGGTGGGGAGAGCATGAGAGTTCGAAGCCTGGCAGGGCGCCGGCGCGGCTTCACCCTGATCGAGCTGATGATCGTCGTCGCGATCATCGGCATCCTGGCCGCCACGGGCATCGCCAACTTCCGCCAGTTCCAGACGCGCAGCAAGCTGGTCGAGGCGCGCGGCAACCTGAAGGCGATGGCGACTGCCGAGAACGCATACTACGCCGAGCAGGGAGCCTATCTGGCAGCGGCCGCCACTCCGGCGGGCGCCCCCAGCCCGGTGAAGCAGGCCTGGGCGGGCGGTGGCGCAGCGAGCTTCGACACCATCGGCTTCATTCCCGAGGGCTCGCTCTTCTTCCAGTACGCCATCGACATCAACGGCACGGCCACGGACTTCACCGCGGCCGCGCTCGGCGACCTGGACGGAGACGGCATCTTCTCGGACTTCGCCTACGTCCATCCCGTCCCAGGTGCGACGTCGGGGTCCGCTTCCTCACTCGCGCTCGCCTGCCTCGGAGGGGGCGTGATCGATCCGGCGCAGCCGCTGGGCGTATTCAACGTCGTGGGACCGTGCGCCGCGGTGGACGGTCGCTCGGAGTTCTGATCCCGGAGGGTCGAGGGTGCTTCGGAGGGGGCTTCAGACAATCGTGTTGATCGGGGTGGCATGCGCCATCGGGTTCTCCCATGCGCAGCTTCCGATCCAACCGAAGACCAGCGAAAGCGCCGGCTACCTGCCCGGACCGGAGGTCGCTCGGCTCGCGTCGCTCGGCTTCGATGCGCTGGTCGCCGACTTCTACTGGTTCCAGGCGGTGCAGATCGCGGGGGGGCCGCAGGGGCCGGTCGGTCAGAGCCACCGGATCGGAGCGCTCGTCGATCTCGTCACCGAGCTCGATCCGTGGGTGGACCACCCGTACCGCTTTGCGGCCTTGTGGATGACCGATGATGTCGCTGCGATCCGGATGGCGAACGAGCTGCTCTGGCGCGGCATCGAGCACCACCCGGACGAATGGCGAAACCGCTTCTACCTCGCCTTCAACCACTACTTCTACCTCGGGGAGCACGCCGAGGCGGCCGAAGTGCTGGAGCCCGCGATCGGCATGCCGAAGGCGCCTCGCTACCTGGGGCGACTCGTCGCAAGGCTCAAGGGCCAGGACCAGGGGCTCGACGTGCCCGCCGCGTTCCTTCGCGAGCTGATCGCACGGGCACCCGACGGGTACGCCCGCGCCCACTACGAGCGTGCCCTCGACGAGATCGAGACCGAGCGCCGGGCACGGGTCCTCGACCGGGCGAGGGAGGCCTTCCGGGAGCGCCATGGGCGCGACATCGAGGACGTCGCCGAGCTGGTCTCGGTGGCCCCGCCGATCCTGCGCAAGCTTCCCGAGGAGCCCCACGGCGCCGATTGGAAGATCGACGATCGCGGCGTGATCGTGTCCTCGAAGCTCCGATACCGGTACAGGCCCAAGATCGATGCCTCGAACCGGGAGATCATCCAGTCCATCCACGAGAAGGGAACTGGAGAAGAAGAAGAGGAGGGAGGGTCGTGAACACGGGCGACGTGATCGTTCAGGTCGACGGCCTCGTGAAGGACTTCCGCCCTGGCTTCGGCCTGAGGCGCAAGCGGGTCCTGCACGGGATCTCGTTCGACGTCCACCGAGGTGAGGTGTTCGGCTTCATCGGGCCGAATGGTGCCGGCAAGACGACGACCCTCAAGGTCCTGATGGGGCTGATCCGTGCGAGTGCCGGCCGCGCGACCATCCTCGGCCACGACGTGCGGGAGACGGCCTTCCGCCACCATGTGGGCTTCCTGCCGGAGAGTCCCTACTTCTACGATTTCCTGACGGGACGCGAGATCCTGCGCTTCTACGGCAAGCTCGCCGGCGCCCACGACCGGCGGGACCGTCGGGTAGACGAGCTGCTGGACTGGGTCGGGCTCTCGCATGCCGCAGGCCTGCGTCTGCGCAACTACTCGAAGGGAATGCTCCAGCGCATCGGGATCGCCCAGGCGCTGATCCACGACCCCGAGGTCGTGTTCCTGGACGAGCCCATGACCGGGCTCGATCCGGTCGGCCGCAAGGAGATTCGCGACCTGATCCTGCGCCTCCACGGCGAGGGCAAGACCATCTTCATGAATACCCACATCCTGTCGGACGTCGAGGTGATCTGCGACCGGGTGGCGATCATCGCCAAGGGCCGCATCGTGCACCAGGGCGCCACCCTGGACGGGGTCGTGAACCGCGAGCAGCCCTTCGACATCGCCGTCAGCGGGCTCGATCCGGAGCTCGCGGAAGCGCTCCAGACGGAGCTCGGCGCCGTCCTGCACGGCCGCGGCGAGCGGGTCGAGGTCCGCGTGCGGGAGAAGGAGGTGGACGAGGTGCTGCAGCGCATCCTGGCCCGAGGTGGCCGGGTTCGCGGGGTGGCGCCGGTCCGCGCGGCGCTCGAAGAGCTCTTCCTTCAGGCCATCGAGAGCGGGGAGAAGACGTCGTGAGCCATCACTTCCGGGCCATCGCTGCGATCGCGATCAACACCGTTCGGGACGCCGTCCGAAACAAGGTCCTGTACATCCTGCTCTTCTTCGCCCTCCTGCTGATCGGTACGAGCTTCCTGCTGGCCACGCTCTCCTACGTGGAACGCGAGCGGATCCTCCAGGACGTCGCGCTGGCGGCGATCCGCCTGTTCGGTGCCGCAATCGCGATCTTCATCGGCGTGGGCCTCGTGCATCGCGAGATCGACCGACGGACCATCTACACGATCCTCTCCAAGCCGGTCTCGCGCGTGGACTTCCTGGTCGGCAAGTACCTCGGTCTGGTGGCGACGCTGTGGATGCAGCTGCTGGTCATGGCGATGGGCTTCGTCGCCGTCAGCTGGCTGACCGAGGCGCCGCTGGCGGCGGGCCACGCCATCGCCCTGGCGATGACGGGCCTCGAGCTGGCCGTGCTCGTGGCGATCGCGACGCTCTTCTCGTCGTTCGCGACACCGTTCCTGGCTGCGTGCTACAGCGTCGGGCTCTACGTGGTCGGTCACGTGACGCGGGATCTCCGTGCCCTGGGCGCGCTCGCCGACTCGGAGGGCGTCACGACGCTCACCGTCTGGCTCCACCGGATCCTGCCCGATCTCG
The DNA here is from genome assembly GCA_029261775.1 of Deltaproteobacteria bacterium. GTDB lineage: Bacteria > Myxococcota_A > UBA9160 > UBA9160 > UBA6930. Next base: position 4,216 of record JAJDAR010000140.1, read on the forward strand.
CGTCCTTCAACTGGACCATCGAGGCCGTCCACGGGCTTCCGCTGCCGCCCGCAGAGGTCGGCTGGGCCGCCGTGATGGGCGTGGGATGGTGCATCGCATTTCTCACGGTTGCGGCGATCGTGTTCGATCGCCGGGACTTCCGGTGACCCGACGGAGCCTTCCCCGCGGATCGCTTGGGTCGTCGGGGCTTCCCGCGAACGCACGTCGCGGCTAGGGTCGAGTCCGGGTGACCGCCATCGAACAAGCATGGGTGCTGACCGGCCTGGCCTTCCTGCTGGGCCTCGTCGTCGGGTCCTTCCTGAACGTCGTCATCCATCGGGTTCCCGAGGGCGAGTCGATCGTTCAGCCCCGATCGCGTTGTCCCCACTGCCGGATTCCGATCGCCTGGTGGGACAACATCCCGCTGCTCTCGTTCCTGGTCTTGCGCGGTCGCTGTCGCCATTGCGACGTGCGCATCTCGATCCGCTACCCGCTCCTCGAGGTGGCGGTCGGCCTGATCTTCGCCGCCATCGCCTGGCAAACGGGCCTGCATCCCCTGCTGCCGGTCTGGCTCGCCTTCGCCGCCGCCCTGGTGGCTGCGGCCGCGATCGACTTCGACCATCAGTTCGTTCCGGATTCGATCAGTGTCGGGGGCGCGCTGGTGGCCCTGCTTGCGGTGCCCTTGGCGAAGCAGGCGGCGGGCGTGCCGCTCGTTTCGGCGGCCCTGGAGAGTGTCGCGGGCGCCGGGCTCGGCGCCGGGCTGCTGTGGATCGTGGGCTTCGGGCACGCGCGGGTCTCGGTGCTGCTGGGACGAAGCTTTCCCCACTGGCCCGGAGACGACGAGGACCCGCCGACGCCGGCCAGCCTGGACTACTGGACCTGGTTCCCCGGCCTGGGCTTCGGCGACGTCAAACTGATGGCGTTGATCGGTGCCTGTCTGGGGCCCGCGGGTGTGCTGGTCACGATCGCGCTGGCGGCACTGGTGGGTCTCGTCTGGGGGGGGATCGCCGCGGTCTCCCGTGGCGCCGCGAACCTGCCCTTCGGCTTCGGCCCCTCCCTGGCGATCGGCGCGCTGACCACCCTGCTGCTGCCCGCCTCGGCTCTCCACCTGCTGTTCGGCTGAAGGTCCTTCGGCCGCTCCCTCAGCGGTCCGCAAGAAGTCGCTCAACTCCGCGGGCCGACAGGCCGATTCCCCTCCCCGAGGAGGACGTGATGGGAATCTTGCGCCGCTCTGCGGGGCTGCTCGCCTTGAGCCTCGCCGTGGCCTGCAACCAGGTCGAGGTAAAGCCGGAGGTTGCGCCGCCGACCGCCGCGCTGCCCGCTCCGGAGCAGGCGCCGCTGGATGCGCCGGACGTGCTGTTGATCACGATCGACACGCTGCGTCCGGACCACGTCGGCGTCTACGGCGCCGAGCGCGCCGAGACTCCCGTGCTCGACGGCCTCGCACGCGCCGGCATCCGCTTCGATCAGGCCTTCGCCTCCGCGCCGCTGACGCTGCCGTCCCATGCCTCGATGATGACCGGCCTCTATCCACCGCGGCACGGGGTCCGACACAATGGAGTGTTCCGTCTGCGGCAGGACGCGGAGACCCTGGCCGAGCGTTTCCAGGCGGCGGGCTTCGAGACCGGGGCGGTCGTCGGGGCGTTCGTGCTCTCGGCGCAGTTCGGACTGGCACAGGGCTTCGACCACTACGACGACGAGTTCGGTGAGCGGCGCTCCGCCGGCAGCGGCTTCCAGGAGCGGCCCGCCAGCGAAGTGACCGATCGGGCCCTCGCATGGCTCGAGGGCGTTCGCGGTCCCTCGTTCCTCTGGGTGCACTACTACGACCCCCACGCCGACTACAAGCCGCCCGCGCCCTTCGACGGCCGCTTCGCCGATCGTCCCTACGACGGCGAGATCGCCTACGTCGACCGCGAGGTGGGCAGGCTCCTCGAAGGTCTGGAAGCTCGAGGGCGCCTCGCGAACACGCACATCGCGGTCACTTCCGACCACGGCGAGGGCCTGGGCGAGCACGGCGAATCCACCCACGGCTACTTCCTGTACGACACGGTCCTCCGTGTCCCGCTGATCCTCCGGGGGCCGGGGGTTCCGGCGGGTCTGCGTCGCAGCGAGCCGGTCTCCAACACGGCGCTCGCACCGACCCTGGCAGCGCTGGCGGGCCTGGGCGGTTTCGAGGACTCGGACACGGGCTCACTGCTCGCTCCCGCCGATGCGCCGCCCGTGCACCCGTACGCGGAGACGCTGGCGACCGAGCTCGACTTCGGCTGGGCACCGCTGCACGCAATTCGCGACGCCCGCCACGCTCTCATCCAGGCCCCCGAGCCGGAGCTGTACGACGTGGAACGCGACCCGGGCCAGCAGCACAATCTGCTCGCCGGACCCGCTGCCGAGTCGACCTCCGTTCACGAGGAGCTGGAGTCGCGCCTGGCCGCGATCCTCGAGGCGGGCCGGCCCGTGGCGCGCACTGCGATCGACAGCGAGACCGCCGCACGCATGGAAGCGCTCGGCTACCTCGTCACGACCCAGCCGACCCGGCGCACGGGCATGAACCCGAAGGATGGCCAGCGCTGGATCGAGCTCTCGATGGATGCGCTCGGGGCCTACTTCGGCCAGCGCTTCGACGAGGCCCGCGAGAAGGCATTGAAGGTCGTCGCCGAGTTCCCCGACAGCGGACGCATGCACGGTGTGCTGGCGAGAATCGCAGTCGCCTCGGGACGACCGGACGAGGCGAGACCGCACGCGGAGGCGCTGGTACGGCTCCAGCCGGAGAGCGCGGACCACCACTCCCTGCTCGGCCTGGTCCACTTGAAGCTCGGTCAGCTCGAGGCCGCCGTGCAGTCCTTCGAGGCGGGTCTCGCGCTGGACGGCGACCACTACGGGGCCCATCTGGGCGCGATGTGGAAGCGCAAGCTTGGAGGCAGCCTCGAGGAGGCGGACCTCCACGCCGCCCGTGCGATCGAGCTGGCGGCGGGCGACGTGGCGATCCTGGACCGGGTCGCCGAGACCTGGGAAGGGCTCGGCGAGTACGAGCGGGCGCTCGCCACCTATCAGCGCGCACTGGCCGAGCGTCCCGATTCGCAGCACCTGCACATGCGCCTGGCGATCCAGTACGCGCGGCTCGACGATCGCGAGTCCTTCCTGCGCCACGTCCGCCAGGCGGGGCCGGCCGCCGCGCGTCCGGACATGCGCAACCGGCTCGGCATCGCGCTGGCCGCCCGTGGGGCGCATCGAGAGGCGGAAGCCATCTTCCGGGAGCTGCTCGCACAGCATCCCGGCAACCAGCTCGCGCGGCTCAACCTGGTCCGGCTCCTCGAGCTGACCGGACGGTCCGAGGAGGCGGCGACGATCGGGTCCGTGCCCCCGCTGCCCGGGCCCCAGCCGCCGGCGGCAGCCGGATCGTGAGAAGCTCGAGCCTTCGCCTCGTCTGTCTCGCCGCGCTGCCGGTCGCGCTGCTCGCCTGCAATCGCGTGGGGCTGGCGCCCGCGGCGCGGGGCGGGGAGGTGCCGTCGGTGCTTCTCGTGACGATCGACACCCTGCGGGCCGATCACGTCGGCGCCTACGGCGCGAAGGACGTCTCGACGCCGCACCTCGACCGGCTCGCTGGCGAGGGCGTGCGCTTCGAGCAGGCGATCGCGCCGACGCCGATCACGCTGCCGTCGCACGCGTCCCTGATGACCGGTCAGTATCCGCCCCGTCACGGGGTTCGACACAACGGAGTGTACGTTCTGGGCACCCGCCACCCGACCCTCGCCGAGCGCTTCGCTGCCGCGGGGCACCGGACCGGCGCGGTGGTGGGCGCGATCGTTCTCGCGGAGCACTTCGGGCTGGCCCGCGGCTTCTCGCACTACGACGACCGGATCGCGGGAGGCGGCTCCAGCCTGAGCGGGTTCCCGGAGCGCCGCGCGAGCGACGTCACCGATCGTGCCCTCGCATGGCTCGAACAAGGGGAGGGGCCCTACTTCCTCTGGGTCCACTACTACGATCCCCACGCGCACTACGCAGCGCCCGAGCCGCACGCCAGCCGCTTCGCCGATCGCCCCTACGATGGCGAGATCGCCTACGTCGACGCCGAGCTGGGCCGCCTGCTCGAGGCCGTGGAGCGCCGCGACGACGACACCCTGGTCGCGGTGACCTCCGACCACGGAGAGGGCCTGGGCGAGCACGGAGAGAAGACGCATTCGATCCTGCTCTACGACTCCGTGCTCCGGGTCCCGCTCCTGGTCCGCGGTCCCGGCGTCGCCGCCGGCAAGGTGATCGAGGACGTGGTGTCGCTGGTGGACGTCGCGCCGACGCTGCTCGGCCTCTCGGGGCTCGACCCCCTTCCCGACGTCGAGGGACAGGACCTCTCGAAGCGCCTGCTAACTGGCGCCGCGCCCGACGCGGGGGGGGCTGCCCGGGGATGGGCCTACGCCGAGAGCCTGGTGGCCCACATGACCATGGGCTGGAGCCCGCTCCAGGCGATCCGGGATCGGACCCACCACTACGTGCACTCCCCGAACCCGGAGCTCTTCGTGCTCGACGCGGATCCGCAGCAGCTCGAGGATCGACTCGGATCGGGCAGCGAAGGCGGCGACCAGGACGAGACGTTGGAGCCCATCGTCTCCAGGGCGAGGGCGCGTCTGGCCTCTGTGCTGCACGCCGGCGCCGGCGAGCAGGACCTGCCCGGGGCGACGGCGCGGACTCCACTCGATGCCCAGACCCGCGCCCAGATCGAGTCGCTGGGCTACGCCTTGCCGATCCCCGGGGATCGCCCGGGTGAGGGAGCGGAGGACTTCGATCCGAAGGACGGTCTGCGCTGGATCGAGAAGGCGATGGCCGCCCACGACGCGCAGTTCGCCGGGCGCCTCGACCTGGCCGAGGCCTGGGCCCTGGAGGTGGTGGAGCGCTTTCCCGAGAGCCGACGCGCCCACGAGATCCTGACCCAGGTGTACCTGCGCACCCATCGCTACGCGGAGGCGCGCGTCCATGCCGAAGCGCTGGCGCGGCTCGCCCCGGAGTGGGCCGAGCATCACGCCCGGGTCGGTCTCGCGCGGCTCCGCACCGACGATCTGCCGGGCGCGGTCGAAGCGTTCGCGGCCGCGCTGGCCCGGGATCCCGAGCACGTCGGGGCGCATCTCGGGATGATGCTGGAGCTCCAGCTCGGCGGCAGCGACGAGCAGGCGCTCGCCCACGCACGCTTCGTGCTCCAGCGATCCGGTCGGGAGATCGAGTACGAGCAGGTCGGAGCCAGCTGGCAGGCCGGCGGCCACCCCGAGCGGGCCCTCGAGACCTGGAGGGAAGGGCTCCGGCGCCATCCTTCGAGCCAACGCCTGCGCGCCCGACTCGAGGACGAAGGCTCCCGCGGGTGAGCGCCGCCGCCCGGGGCTTGCTGGTTGTCGGCGCTGCTGCCGCCCGGGGCGTGCTGGTCGTCGGCGCTGCTGCCGCCCGGGGCGTGCTGGTCGTCGGCGCCGCTGCGGTGCTGCTCTCCTGTCAGCGCGTCGAGATCGCCCGCCCGCCCGCCGCCGACGGGCCGAGCATCCTCCTCGTCACGATCGACACGCTGCGTGCCGACCACGTCGGTGCCTACGGAGACGAGCAGGCCGAGACGCCGGTCCTCGATGGGCTCGCGGCGCGCGGTGCGCGCTTCGAGACTGCGATCGCTCCAGCGCCGCTGACCCTGCCGTCCCACGCTTCGATCCTGAGCGGTCTGTATCCGCCACGGCACGGCGTGCGTCACAACGGCATCTTCCGCGTCGAGCCGGACACCCCGACCCTTCCCCGAGTCGTCGACGACGCCGGATACGAGACTGCTGCGTTCGTGGGTGCGGCTGTTCTGGACCGGGAGTTCGGGCTGGCGCGCGGATTCGATCGCTACGACGACGACGTGACCGGCGATCGCGCGAGCTCCACCGGATTCCCCGAGCGCCGTGCGAGCGCCGTGACCGATGCGGCGATCTCCTGGCTCTCGGCTGTGGACGCTCCCTACTTCCTCTGGGTCCACTACTACGACCCGCATGCCGACTATGCGCCGCCCGAGCCCTGGGCCAGCCGCTTTCGGGAGCGGCCCTATGCGGGAGAGATCGCGTACGTCGATGCGCAGCTGGGGCGGCTGCTCGAAGCCATCGCTGCGCGCCGCGACGGCGCGGAGACGATCATCGCGGTGACGTCGGACCACGGCGAGGGTCTCGGCGCGCAGGGCGAGGCCGACCACTCGTACCTGGTTTACGACGCCCACCTGCGCGTGCCCCTGATCGTCGCCGGGCCGGGGATCGCCCCTGCTCGACACGCCGACGTGGTCTCGGCCGCGAGCCTCGCGCCGACCCTGCTCGGCCTGGCAGGTCTGCCGCCGTTGCCTGCGACCGATGTCCCCGATCTGTCCGGGCTGCTGCGGGGCACCGCGGCGGCATCCGAGGGGTGGGCCTATGCCGAGAGCCTCGCGGGCCGACTCGATCATGGCTGGAGTCCGCTCCACGCGATCCGCACCCGCACCCATCACTACGTGCGGGGGCCGGGCGCGGAGCTCTTCGACGTGCGCGCCGACCCTGGGCAGCTGCGCGATCTGTCCGAGTCTCCGGATCCGGCTGCACGCGAGGCGGCTCGAACCGCCGAAACCCATCTCGAGGCCGTGCTCGCAGGAGAGAGACCCCTCGACCCGGTGTCGCTCGATGCTGAGCGCCGCGCCCAGGTCGAAGCTCTCGGCTACGTGGTGCCCGAAGCGATTCCCGTCGCGCGGGCGGTCCATCCGAGGACCGGATTGCCCTTCGCGCAGCTCACCTTCGAGGCCAACGCGGATCTGCTGGCGGGCCGTTTCGGGGTGGCGCTGGCCAAGGCGGAGCGCGTCCTCGAGCGGTTTCCCGACAGCTTCCGGGCACACGATCTGGCGGCGCGGGCGGCGCTTCAGCTCGGGGATCTCGAGGTCGCACTCCACCACGCGGAGCGCGGGGTCGTGCTGCTCGCCGATCGGCCCAGCGCCTGGGCCCTGCTCGGCGCGGTGCGCACGCGGCGGGGCGAGAGAGCGCAGGCGGTGCGGGCCTACGAAGAGGCGCTCCGCCGCGACCCGGACGAGATCGAGCCCCATCTGGGACTGCTGGCGCTGCGACTCGCGGACGACCCCGCAGCATTCACGGAGCAGGACGATGCCCGGCGGCGGGCCCTCGAGCAGGACGCCGAGCTGACCCGATTGGCGGGCGCTCGGCCCGACGTGCTGGAGCGCGCCGGCACGCTCTGGGAGGCGGCGGGCCAGGATGCCCGTGCCCTCGCCCATTTCGAGCGGGCGGCCAAGCTGCCGGGCGCATCCCCGTCGGTGCGCCAGCGGCTGGCGATCCAGTACGTCCGGCAGGGGCGGGCCGCCGAAGCCGAGGCGGCCCTGGCGCCGCTGGGTCCCTCGGGTCTGGACCCGGGCCTGCAGATGCACCTGGCGATCGTGCACGCCTCGCGCGGCGAGCGGGGGCGTGCAGCCGACCTCCTGCAGGCCCTGCTGGCCAGGCACCCGGACCACGAGGGCGCCCGCAAGCTGCTGGCGCGTGTCGAGCGCGAGCGCCGCGCCGAGGGCGGCTGAGGCCTCCCGCCCTGCCAGCGCCTGGGGGGCCGGTGCGGACGGCGGCGACGATGAGTGGATCCCCGGCGTGGATTCGAACCACGATTCACAGATTCAGAGTCTGTTGTCCTGCCGTTAGACGACCGGGGAGCCGACCCGCAGGGCGCCCGGTCGACTCGGGAGCCGACCCGCAGGCGGCTGCGAGGCCGGGAAGGTAGGGCACGCGTTCCATTCCTCAAGCCGCCTCGTTGACGGGCCCGGCGGCCGTCTGCTATCGCCCTATCATCCCTCAACTCCCTGGGATGACTGGGGTTTCCGGCCGTGCAGCTGATCGTCGATCGCCTCACCGAGGACCCCACCGAGCTCACCTTCGAGGGTTCTCCGGACTGGCTGCGAGAGCTCTCGGACGATTCGGAGCTCGGCGCCGCCGTGGTGTCTCCCCTCCAGTTCGTGCTCCGGGCGCACACCATCGGAGCGGATCTGTACCTCGAGGGAGAGGCCCTGGGGAGCTTCGACCTGGCGTGCGGGAGGTGCCTCAAACGCTATCGTCAGCCGGTCCGTGAGCCCTTCCGGCTGGTGCTCGAGCCCGCCGGGTCCCGCATACCCGCCGATCCGGAGGGCGCGGTGTCCCTGGCGCGCGACGGCCTCGTGCTCTCCGACGAGCTCGAGGCCGGTTGGTTCCGCGGACCGGAGGTCCAGCTCGATCACTTCCTGCAGGAAGTGGTCGCCGCAGGGCTGCCCTTCACACCGCTTTGTCGAGAGGATTGTGCCGGCCTTTGCCCGAGCTGCGGAACCGACCGCAATCTCGAGGCCTGTGATTGCCGGCAGGAACGCCCCCCATCCCCATTCGCCGCGCTCGCTGGTTTGCGCGACGAGCTCGCCAGGAAGGCCCCGGCAGACCCCGGACCGGGTCGTCGCGGCGAAGGAGAAGAGACATGATCGTCCCCAAGCGACGAACCTCCCGTTCGCGCAGGAACAAGCGCCGAAGCCACGACGCGCTGACTCCGCCCGCGAAGTCGGTCTGCCCCTCGTGCGGAGCGCCCAAGGCGCCGCACCGCATCTGCGGGCAGTGCGGTGTCTATCGCGACCGCACCGTGATCGAGACCGAGGAGGACTAGCGGGTGCTCTGGCCGATCGAGACCGGGGGGGACTGAGCGGGTGCTCGCGCTGCTCTTCCCGGGACAGGGCTCCCAGGAGGTCGGCATGGGCCGCGACGCGTTCGACGCGGCGCCGGAGGCCCGGGCCGTCTTCGAGGCGGCCGACGGCGTGCTCGGCTTCGCCCTCTCAGAGCTCTGCTTCGAGGGGCCCGAAGAGGAGCTGCGCCGCACCGAGAACCAGCAGCCCGCGATCCTGACCGTCAGCATCGCGTTGCTGCGAGCCCTCGAGGC
>JAJDAR010000141.1 GCA_029261775.1 Deltaproteobacteria bacterium
GCCGCCGAAGAACGCCACGAGCGCGGGTGCATAGTAGGGGCGCACGACCAGCGGCCCCGGCGCCCAGCCCCAGTACCCGGACACCGACACCCAGCGGCCGTAGTGATAGGGGGCCCAGCCCCAGGGCATCGCATCGACCCACGTCCAGCCGAAGAAGGGATCGTGGATCCAACGTCCGGTCGTGTAGGGAGCCCAGCCGCTGGCGACGCCGCGCGGCACCCAGATGGCGCCGTAGCTCGGCACCACCCGCCAGTCGCCATGGTGGTCGAGCTCTTCGACGCCGTACACACCCGAGGGCACGTAGCGCGCGCTCACCGCGTCGAGCTGGCGGTCCGTGCGCGCGTAGTTCCAGCGGTCCCAGGCGTCGAGCTCCGGGGCGGCGTAGGTCTCGAGCCTGGGGAGGTCGGCTCCGGTGATGACCAGCTGCTCGCTGGCGGCAATCGTCGTGGTCTCGCCTTCTGCGGTCGTGACGCTGGCGAGGCCTCCGCGGCGGGCGATGAAGGTCGTGGCGTCGTCCGCGACCTGGATGCGGTAGTAGCCGCTGCGCTCGATCGTGAAGGCCCCCCTCGGTGTGTCGATCTCGAAGGTCTGGCTCTTGGTGAGCGTCCTCAGGTCCAAGGAGACGAAGCCCTCGCTCACCCGGAGCTGCAGGTAGTCGGGCTCGAGGGTGGTGAGGGCGACCTGGGTCACCTCACCTGCCCGCAGGTAGGCGCGCGCCCCGATCTGCACCTCGAGGTTGGCGCCCTCCGCCGCAAAGAGCTCGTCGCCCGCGGCCAGGGGCGTGTTGACCTCGGCTGCCGACCAGTCCTCGGCCCCCAGCCGCAAGAAGGAGACCTCTCCGTCGACGAAGGCGAGCCGCGGGGGCGTCCGCTCGAAGCCGAGACCCTCCGCGTCGTTTGCCCGGGCCGGGCCGGGCCCGCCGAGGCCACCGAGGAGCAGCAGGGCCGCCATCGGGAGCGCATTCCAGTTCGACATGGGATCTCCTGGTGGCCCCTGGGGATGCCTGTGGGCCACGTGGGGAAACCCGGGCTGGGTCCCCGGGGTATTGGACGCCGCAGCGCCCGGAATAGTCACGCCCGCGCTCCGGCGAAAAGTCCGTCATCCTCGACTCTTCGTTCCGATGTCTCTTCCCGTGGGGCTCGGCTCGCCTAGTCTCCGCGGCGCGACACGAGATCGGAGATCCGGCTCTTGAACTTCCCCCGCACGCTGACCCGGTACGTCCTCACGGAGACCCTGGTCTACACCGGCCTCGGAGTGCTGGCCCTCGGTGCGATCCTGATCGGGCAGAACCTCCTCCGGCAGCTTCTCGACCTGGTTCCGCTCGGCGTCACGGCCGGAGATGCCGCGGCAGTGACCGTCGATCTGGCCCTGATGATGGCGGGGTACGTGCTCCCCGTCGGGCTTCTGTTCGGAACCCTGGCAGGGCTGGGCCGGCTCGCGTCCGACCGCGAGATCCTGGCCATGCGCGCACTCGGCGTCGGTCGATCGATGCTGCTGATCCCGCTCCTGCCCGCTGCCCTCCTGGTCGCGGCCGGCACCGCCGTGCTGCTGGACGAGGCGCAGCCCCTCGGAAGGCGCCACATCCGCGCGGTCGTGGCGGGTCTGGCCTCCAGCGGCGGCTTCATCCAGGCGGCGGGTTTCACCGATCTCGATCGCGGGGGCCACCGCACCATCTTCGCCGACAAGCGCGAGGGACGAATCCTGGAGGGCGTGCTGCTTTCGGATCGCAGTGATGCGGCGCGGCCTTTCGTCGTCGCGGCCGAGCGGGGCGAGTTCAAGCTCGACTCGGAGAGCGGGCTGGCGGCGTTGATCCTCGAACGGGGGGACGTCCACTTCGAGGGCGAGCCCGGCGAGAAGGGCAGTCAGCGGATCGCCTTCCGCCGTCTCAACTACGAGATCGACCTCTCCTCGATGATCGGAGGCGGCGTCGAGCGCTACACCGCTCCCGACTTCACCACCTCCGAGATCCGGGACATCCTTCACCACTTCGACGAGCAAGGTGAGGCCCCTGAGGAGATGCGGGTGCGCGAGCGCGGTCCCTACGAGCGTGAGATCGCGAGGCGTTCGGCGCTGCCCGGCGCGGCGGTGGTCCTGGTGCTGCTGGCGATCCCCTTGGCGACGCGCGTCTCCAGCTCCGCCCGGTCCGTGGGACTGATGCTCTGCATCGGGTTGTCCGTGCTGTACTACGCCTCGTTGTCTGCCGCGACCGTTCTCATCGCACAGACCGACACGCCCGCAAGGGTCGCGATGTGGGCACCCAACCTGGTGTTCGGACTCGCAGCGCTCGGGCTGTGGCTCCGCCGGGATGTTCCTCGTTGATCCCCCAGGCCGGGACCCCACGTCAGGCGTGCTTGCCGAGCTCCCAGCCGCTTTTCCCGAGGTGGGCCTGGGCGAAGGCTGCCGGCGCCTCCTCGAGGGTCGTCGCCATCGTGTCGTTCCAGCGATTCAGGAAGCCGAACAGGCTGATGCAGGCGACGAGCTGGAGGATCTGGCTCTCCGAGAAGTGAGGGGCGAGCTCGTCGAAGTGCGCCTTCGTCGTCTGGTTCGGGACCTGGGCTGCGTCACGCGCCAGCCGCAGTGCAGCCCGCTCGGCTGCGCTGAAGCGGTCGTCGGTCTCGAACTCCCAGACGGCTTCGAGCTTGGCGGGGTCGGCCCCGCCGTGGATCGCGTGGGCTGCCGTGTGGGCCTGACAGTACTGGCAGCCCGCCGCCCGGCTGGCGACATGCGCGACGAGTTGGAAGAGCTCGGGCTCGACCAGTCCCAGGGTGTTGACGGTGAAGGCCAGCCCCGAGAAGGCCTCGAACAGGGCGGGGATCCGGGCCATGGTCAGCAAGCTGGTGGGCACGAAGCCCATCGCGCCTTCGATCAGCTTGAAGCGGTCCTCGTACTGGGGGAGATCGGCGCGATCGAGGGGCTCGACGTGGGGCATGGCGGTTCCTTCGTTCGAAGAGGTGAAAGCCCCAGGAGAGTGGCGCACCTTGTGGCGGCGCGACACGATGGACGGCTCGGCGAATCCCGCTTGGAGAGGACGAACAAGGCGATGAACGATTCCGGAGTCTCCCTCGATCTCGATTCGATCCTCAGCGAGGCGCGCAGTCGCGCCGGTGGGGTCGAGGACTTCGGGGACGGCCCCTTCGAGGCCCCCCTTCGCCTGCTTCTCGATTCGCTCGAAGGGGAGGCACGGCTGAACGCCATCGGACGGATGATCGCCAGGGAGCGCGTGCTCGGGCACACGAGCAACCGGCTGCGGTACGTGGCCGACCGCAAGACCTGGCCGGCCATCGCCGAAGGCGTGATCCGGCAGCCCGTCTTCATCATCGGGATGCCGCGCACCGGCACGACGATCCTGCACGACATCCTGGCCGCGGATCCGGACAACAAGGCGCCGATGACCTGGGAGGCCATGTTCCCCTCTCCGCCGCCGGAGGCTGCGACCTTCGCCACGGACCCGCGGATCGCTGCCTGTGCGGCCACCTTCCCGAGCGTCGATCTGCAGATCCCCGCCTTCAAGGCGATGCACCCGATGGGCGCCGAGCTCTCGCAGGAATGCGTGACGATGATGGGCGAGACGATGTGCACGCCGCTCTTCCACAACCAGTTCCGCGTACCGACCTATCAGGACTGGGTCGATCTCGAGGCCGACTGGAAGCACGTCTACGACTTCCACATCCAGCAGCTGCAGCATCTTCAGTTCCGCAACCCGGGCACCCGCTGGGTGCTCAAGACGGGGGCCCACATGTGGGGCCTGGAGCACCTGCTGCGCACCTATCCGGACGCCCGCCTGGTCTTCACCCACCGCGATCCGGTCAAGACCATGACGTCCTATGCCAGCCTCACGGCGCTGGTGCGCTCGATGGGCAGCGACGAGGTCGACGCCTTCGAGATCGCCGAGGACTGGACCCGCCGGATCAAGCGCGTGCTCGAGCATGCCATCGGGGTTCGCGATGCGGAGACCCCGCCCGGCGCGCTCTTCTACGACATGCGCTTCGAGGACTTCATCGCCGATCCCTTCGCCGAGATCACCCGGATCTACGAAGCCTTCGACCTGCCGATGACCGCGCCCGGCGAGGCCGCGATGAAGGCCTTCATCGCCGACAACCCGAAGGGGAAGCACGGCATCCACCGCTACTCGCCCGAGGAGTTCGGCGTCGTGCCCGAGAAGATCCGCGAGGCCTTCGCCCCCTACATGCAGCGCTTCGACCTCGCGCCCGAATGACGCGTGGTCACAGGAGGGATCGATGAGCGACTCGACCATGCGGGCCTGGCGTGCCCACCAGTGGGGTCTGCCCGCAGAGGTCCTGCAGCTCGACACGGTCCCGATCCCGGAGCCCGGCCCCGGCGAGCTGCGGGTGCGCAACCTGGCGGTCCCGCTCAACCTGAACGACATGGAGCGCGTGACCGGCGGCAACATGATGGTCACCCCAGAGCTGCCGGTGACCCCCGGCATGGAGGTCCTGGGCGTGGTCGACGCCTGCGGGGCCGGCACCGAGGGCTGGGAGGGGAAGCGCGTCGTCGCGATGCCCAAGCAGGCGACCGGCGGCTTCGCGGAGCAGTCGATCTGCCCGGTCGTCTCGGCTTTCGAGATGCCCGCGGACATCCCGCTGCCCGGCGCCGCCGGGCTCTACTTCCCGTTCCATCTCGCCTACCTGGGCCTGCTCGATCGCGCCGAGCTGCGCGCTGGCGAGAGCGTGCTGATCCACGCGGCGGCCGGCGGGGCGGGCTCTGCGGCCCTGCAGATCGCCAAGCGAGCCGGGGCGCGCGTGTTCGCGACCGTCGGCTCCGCCGAGAAGCGCGCGCTCTGTGAGAAGCTCGGCGCCGACGTCGTCATCGAGTACGAGACGCAGGACTTCGCCGAGGTCGTCATGGACGAGACCGACAAGCGCGGCGTCGACGTGATCTTCGACAACGTGGGCGAGGCCGTGATGGAGAAGTCCATGGGCTGCATCGCCTACAACGGCCGCTACCTGATGATGGGCTTCGCCTCGGACAAGTCGCGCGCCGACCAGCCGCTGATCGTGCCCCG
>JAJDAR010000142.1 GCA_029261775.1 Deltaproteobacteria bacterium
CGCGACGTTGCCGGCCAGCACGAGCAGGTCGGCCCAGGAGATCTGGTTGCCGTACTTCTGCTTGATCGGCCACAGCAGACGCCGCGACTTGTCGATGTTCACGTTGTCGGGCCAGCTGTCGAGCGGGGCGAAGCGCTGCTGGCCCCGCCCGGCGCCGCCGCGGCCGTCGGTCATGCGGTAGGTTCCGGCGGCGTGCCAGGCCATGCGGATGAACTGCGGTCCGTAGTGACCGAAGTCGGCCGGCCACCAGTCCTGCGAGTGGGTCATCAGCTTGACCAGGTCCTTCTTGAGCCCCTTGTAGTCGAGGCTCTTGAACGCCTTCGCGTAGTCGAAGCCCTCGCCCATCGGGTCGGACTTCTCGGAGTGTTGGTGCAGCAGTTCCAGCCGCAGCCGGTTCGGCCACCAGTCGCGGTTCGTCCTGCCGACGCCCGCGGTGTGGTGGAACGGGCACTTGCCCCCGGTCTGCTCGTCGGTCGTCGTCGTCATGGGTTCCGCTCCTGGTGAGTGCCCTGAAGATCACACCTGCTGGGAGTCCCGTAAAATCGATTGTTCCGATGCTGCCGATAGCCCGAGCTGTTCCTTGCGCAGCAGCCAGGGGATGGCGCTCCCGCTCCGCTAGCGTCTCCCCGGCTCCGCCCCCGCAGCAGGGCGACAGGCGGACCGGACCCCCACCCAGGAGAGACCCCCATGGCCAAGTACCTGTTCGTGTATCACGGCGGCGGCATGCCCGAGTCCGAGGAAGAGGGCCGAAAGCAGATGGAGGCCTGGGGCACGTGGCTCGGCTCGATGGGCGACAAGGTGATCGACGGCGGCAACCCGGTCGGGCCGTCCACGACCGTCGGGAGCGACGGCGCCGTCGCGAAGGACGGTGGCTCGAATCCCGCCACCGGCTACGGGTTGTTCGAGGCGAAGGACCTGGACCAGGCCACCGAGCTGGCCAAGGGCTGCCCGATCCTGGCCAGCGGCGGCTCGGTGGAGCTGGCGGAGACCTTCGAGCCCTGAGACCGCTGTGCACGTGAGAGGACCGACCCCCCGGTGGCCGCGGAGCCTCACCCGGGCGGCTGAAGGGACAGGGGGGAGGCCGCCGCGGAAACGACCGCGTCAGTCCCGGGGGTCCATGCGGAAGACCCAGAGGTCGTCCACCTCCTGGAGCCGCTCGCCGAGCAGGCGCCGCAGGGTCGCCGGGTCCTCCACCCGGACCGCCCGGCATTCGTAGAGCCGATCGCCGACCTTGACCACGACCTCGGGCTGGCGCGCCACGTGCCGGGGCCAGCGCTTCGTGCCACAACGGGCGCAGGGGACGTAGAGATCGCCGTCCAGGGCGAAGGACACCGTGGTCACCGAGTGCGGGATGCCGTACCAGGGCTGCGTCTGGACCCAGACCTTGGTGCGGGGCGCGATCAGCGCGGCCCAGTCGGCGGGAGCCTCGGACGCGGTGCCGGAGAGCCGGCCCCCGGGCCGACGCTCGATCGGATCGAGGGGAACCCAACGGGCGCCCAGGAACAGGAGGAGCAGGAGACCGGCCGTGCCCAGAAGGATCACTCGCACGAACGACCAATAGCGCCGCCCGTGCCGGGAGGGCGAGGCCTGCTACCGGGCCAGGGTTCACGGGCCTTGACAAGTGACTATATGGTCACCTATTAGGAATCCATGGAAGCGGTGTTCAGGGCCATTGCAGATCCGACCCGGCGGGCACTGCTCGACGAGCTCTTCCGCGCGGACGGGCAGACCCTGCGTGCCCTCGAGGCGCGGTTCGACATGTCGCGCTTCGGTGTGATGAAGCACCTGAAGCTACTCGAGGAGGCGGGGCTCGTGGTGACCGAGCGCCGCGGCCGCGAGAAGCTTCACTTCCTCAACCCGGTTCCGATTCGGCTCGTGCACGACCGCTGGGTGAGCAAGTACGCGGCCCCGTGGGCCGCCGGGCTGGTCGAGATGAAGAGAGATATGGAGGCAGCGATGAAAAAGGGTTTCGAGATCTACATCAAGACGACTCCCGAAAAGCTGTGGAGCGCCATCACCGATCCGAAGCAACGCGCTCGATACCACTTCGGTGCAGCGATCCTTTCCGACGACTGGACGCCAGGCGGGCGCTTCGAAATGCGGGCGCGGGATGGGACTGTCCTGTTGGGCGAGGGGGAGTTCCTCGAGGTTGACCCGCCCCGACGACTCGTCGAATCGATGGTGGCCCACTTCAGCGAAGAAACGACGAGCGAGGGAAGCACGCGGATCACCTGGGAGATCGAACCGGTGGGCGACTCGTGCCGGCTCAGGCTCACCCACGACGAGATGCGCGAGGGTGCGGCCGAGGCGCTCTACGGCGGCTGGCCCATGGTCCTGTCGGGTCTCAAGACATGGCTCGAGTCGGGAGAGCTGCTCACGACTCCGGGCTCGCAGATGTATCTCGGCACGCCAGGAGGATCGGCATGAATCGCTGTGACGCGGCTCTCCGGTGGGTGTTCACGCGGCTCCCGACGACCGCCTCGGTCGTGAAGTGAGCAACCCGTCGCGAATCGCCGGCTCCCGAGCTGGAGGCAGCCATGCATAAGGAGAATCCCGAGCGGTGGCAGCACTCCCACGACTTCGTTCCCTCGAGCCATCGGCGGGGCGAACGCCAGACGCGGATCGTCATCGCACTCACCGCGGCGATGATGGTGGTTGAGATTGCGGCGGGCAGCGTCTTCAACTCGATGGCGCTGCTCGCTGATGGCTGGCACATGGCGAGCCATGCCTCTGCGCTCGGCATCACGGCCTTCGCCTACCACTACGCTCGAAGGCGGGCAGGGGACGCGCGCTTCTCGTTCGGAACCTGGAAAGTCAGTGTGCTCGGGGGATTCTCGAGCGCTGTCGTGTTGGCGATCATCGCGGCCCTGATCGCCTGGGAGTCGGTCGGCCGCTTCTTCGAGCCGCAGTCGATCAGCTTCGACGAGGCCACGCTAGTCGCGTGCGTCGGACTGGTCGTGAATCTCCTGTCGGTCTACTTGCTTCGAGACGAGCCCCACGAGCACTCGCACTCGCACGCCGGCCATGAGCACCACGACCACAATCGCCGAGCGGCATACCTGCACGTGCTTGCCGACACGCTCACCTCAGGAACCGCCATCTTTGCCCTGCTGACCGGCAAGTACTTCGGGTGGGTCTGGATGGACCCGATGATGGGAATCGTCGGCTCTCTCGTGATCGCGAGGTGGTCTTACGGGCTCCTGCGCGACACCGCGGGCGTGCTTCTGGATGGTTCTGTCCCGAGCGAAACCGTTGATTCGATTCGCGACGCACTGGCGAGCGGCGCTCCCGGAGACATCGTGTCGGACCTCCACGTCTGGCCGCTGGGCCCAGGCAAGCTCGCCGTGATCGTCGCCATCGTGAGCGACAACCCACGAACGCCGGACGAGTACAAGTCACTCTTGGCAGGCCGCCCTGAACTCGTCCACCTGACGGTCGAGGTGAACCGATGCCTCGACCACGGACGAGAGGCGGCCTGAGGAGGGAAGCGTCTGGTCGCGGCGACGGGCGGCCCGGGACCTCGCCAACCAGCCCAATTTCCTGATTGACATAATATATCTTATCAGACATTGAAATCTGACCCGGATCGGCCGAAGAGGCCCCGAGCCGCCCAGGAGCGTCCGCGGTCTCCACGGGCCGGTCGCCGGCCGCGTCTCTACCCTCGGGCGTCTCGGAGGACGGAGAACCCATGGAGAGCGCACGACCGCCGGATCGCGTCGGCTGCGACCCGCCGGCGGGCTGGAAGCGCCGCCTCCTGACCGGGGCCCAGCAAAGCCTTCACCGCGCGGGCCTGACCCGGGTCCATGCAGCCCTCGCGCCACGCGGCGCCCCGGTGATCCTCATGTATCACAGCGTGGCGACGGGTCCGGCGGCCGACTGGATCGCACCTCGCAACCGGCTGACCCCGGCCCAGTTCGAGGGCCAGATGGCGGAGCTGGCTCGCCATCGTCAGGTGGTGGACCTGGAAGCGCTCGGCGACTCCTCGGCCCTCCGCTCGGGCCGAGGCAGGCCCCCGGTCGTGCTCACCTTCGATGACGGATACCTCGACAACCTCGAGGTCGTGGCCCCGATCCTCGACCGGCTGCAGCTGCCGGCCATCCTGTATCTGGCCACGGGCTACGTGGAGCGCGGCGAGACCCAGTGGGCCGACCAGCTCTACGGCGCCCTCCGCTGGCGGCAGTCGGACCGGCTCGAGATCGGCGGCCGCGTCTTCGAACTCTCTGTCGCCGACCAGCGCGAGACCGCCTACTGGCAGCTCTCGGCGCACCTGCTCGAAGCCGGTGCCGCGGAGCGGACGCAGATCCTGTCGAGCCTCCGCGAGCAGCTCCTCGGTGAGCTGGAATCGCCTCGCTGCACGCTGCGCTGGGACGAGGTGCGTCAGCTGCTCGCCCGGCATCCCGGCTTCCGGATCGGAGCCCACACGCGGGAGCACCTCGACCTCACGGCGCTCCCCCTGGCAGAAGCCCTCGGAGAGATCGAGCGCAGCCTCGCGGACATCGAGCAACAGACCGGACAGCGACCGGTCCACTTCTCGTTCCCGTACTGCCGCTTCAACGAGGAGCTTCGCGGTGGCCTGCGCGAGCTGGGCATCCGCAGCGCCATGACCGGCGACGGAGTCGCCGCGGGTGCCCCCGACCCGATGGACCTGCCGCGCCTGGAGGCGCCTCCCTCGGCCGCCCTGTTCGGCTACTGGACCAGCGGTGCGCATCCCCGGCTGTCGCGGCTGCTCTTCGGTCGGGCCTAGGGGGCGGAGACGTGGCGGAGGGTCTCGAGGGGCTGGGCGTCGTGGTCATCGGCCGCAACGAGGGGGAGCGTCTCGCGACCTGCCTGGCGGCCCTCCGAAGGGTCGAGGCGGCCGTCGTCTACGTCGACTCCGGCTCGTCCGACGGCAGCCGAGAGCTCGCCCGCGAGGCGGGCGTCGACGTGGTCGAGCTCGACACCTCCGTGCCCTTCACGGCGGCCCGTGGCCGCAACGCGGGCTTCGCCCACTTGATGGAGCACGCTGGCGCGCCGTCGCGCGTCCAGTTCGTCGATGGCGACTGCGAGCTCGCGCCCGGCTGGCTCGGTGCGGCGATGGATCGACTCGATCGCGAAGCGGAGCTCGCCATCGTGACGGGCCGGCTCCGCGAGCGGCACCCCGAGGCCTCGGTCTACCAGCGCCTGTGCGACATGGAGTGGCGTGGTGGTGGGCCGGGGCTCGTCGATGCCTGCGGTGGCATCTTCCTGGTCCGATCCGCAGCGTTCGCCGCGGTCGGCGGCTTCGCACCGGACATGGAGGCGGGAGAAGAGCCCGAGCTCTGCCTGCGGCTGCGGGAGGCCGGCTGGCAGATCCGGCGGCTGGACGCCGAGATGGGCTGGCACGACGCCGAGCTGCTGCACTTCACCGCGTGGTGGACGCGCCAGGTCCGCGCGGGCGGCAGCTGCGCTGAGAACGCCTGGCGACATGGGCGCCGGCATCCGGATCACTACGTGAGGAGCTGTGTCTCCAATCTGGTGTACGGCGGGGCCCTGCCCGGCCTCGCCCTGCTGAGCGCGCCCTGGACCGCCGGCCTGGGGCTCGCCGCCCTGCTCCCGCTCGCCCTGCTCTACCGACGGATCGCAGCTCAGCGTGTGGCGCTGGGTGATCCGCGCTCCCACGCGGCGCTGTACGCGCGCTACACCGTGCTCGGCAAGGGGGCGCAGCTGATCGGCATGCTGCGCTTCGCATGGCGACGGCTGGCGGCGGCGGCCTGAGGCTGGCCCCGACCGCGCTCAGGAGGGATCGGTCGCGGCGCCCTGCTGGGCGCGCAGCTCCTGGAGCTGCGACTCGATGTACGGAGGGACCGTGCCCTCCGGCGGGTCCGACGCCTCGAGCTTGGCGTAGGCGTCGAGGGCGCGGCCCGGATCGCCGGCGCTGATCCAGCTGCGAGCCGCCTGCGCCAGGGCGAGATGTCGGCCGGGGAACGACGCGAGGGCGCCGGCCTGCGCGTAGGCCTCCGCGGCGGCCTGCCAATCGCCCAGGCGCTCGAGCCCGGACGCGAGTCGCAGCAAGGCCAGACCGTGCAGGCTCCCGCCCGTCCCTTCGTCGGCCGCGGCCCGCCAGCTCTCGACGGCGCCGGTGAGATCCCCGTTCTGCTCGAGCAGCGTGCCGGCCAGGATGCGGGCGTGGACGGCGGCCAGCGAGCCTGCATGCTCGTCGGCCACGGCGGAGAGGCGGCCGGCGTAGTCCGCGCGCGCCTGGCGTCCGGTCTCCGGGTTGGCCGGCTCGGAGATCTCGATGTCCCCGGGCCCGGCTCCCATGGCCTGGCGGTACGCGTTCTCGACGCCGGCCACCGCCTCGGAGGCCTTCAGCTCGCCGCGCGCCGCGTAGCTCTGGGTGAAGCCGACGACGGCGGCAAGGCCCAGAACCCCGCCGAGGGCGCTCAGCACGATGCGCGGGTTGTGCGTGACCCAGTCGGCGACCTTGTCGAAGAATCCTTCGATCTCCTCGAGGGTCTCGGTCGCTTGCTTGGAATCGGGCCGTCGGGCCACGCTGGTCCTCCACCGGGAACCCCGGAATGGGCGCCGGAGTGTATCGGCTGGAAGGCCGGCCGGCTCTAGGAGGGAATCGGGCTCGCCGGCTCAGCGGCGGCTGCGATCCCCGCCCCGCTTGCGCAGCCGCAGCCGCACCGGAACCCCGGCCAGGTCGAACTGCTCCCTCAGGCGATTCTCGAGGAATCGCCGGTAGGAGGGCTGGACGGCTCGCGGTTCGGTGCAGAAGATCGCCAGGGTCGGGGGCCGTGACGCGACCTGGGTCGCGTAGAAGAACTTGATCGGGCGCCTGCGGGCGCCGCGCTGGGCCATGGCAGGCTCGTGCCTCCCCACGCAGTCCTGGAGCCAGCGGTTCAGCTCGGGGGTCGGGATCTCGATCGAGGCGGCCTTGCCCAGACGCAGGACGAGGCGCGGGAGTCGACGGACGCCCTTCCCCGTCTTCGCCGAGATGCGGGCGATGGGCACGTCGCGCAGGGGTGCGAGACGCCGGGCGAGCTCGTCCTCGAGGCGCTTGCGCGTGTCCTCGTGATCCTCGCCCTCGATCTCGTCCCACTTGTTGATGATCAGCGCCGCCGCGCAGCCGCGCTCCCGAACCAGGGACAGCACGCGGAAGTCCTGATCGGTGAAGCCCTCCACGGCATCGACCAGCACGAGCGCCACGTCGGCGCGCTCGATCGCTCGCAGGCTCATGAAGGCGCTGCCGCGCTCGAGGTGCTCCGTGCGCCGCCCGGCCCGGCGCAGCCCGGCCGTGTCCACGAAGGTGAAGACACCGGCCTCGGTCTCGACGCGGATGTCGATCGAGTCGCGAGTGGTGCCGGGCACCTCGGAGACGACGACCCGCTCCTCGCCGAGCAGGCGGTTCAGCAGCGAGCTCTTGCCGACGTTGGGCCGCCCCGCGATCGCGACCCGAAGGCTGGGCTCGGCCTCGGGCTCGACGCCTTCCTCTTCCACCGCGTCGTCCGGCGGCAGCGCGGCGACCAGCTCTTCGAGTGCATCCCAGGCTCCGGTGCCGTGCTCGCCAGAAACGGCCCGGACCGGCTCGAGCCCGAGCGCGTGGAACTCGGCCAGGCGCGGAAGGTGGACCGGCGCATCGATCTTGTTGACGGCGACCATGACGGGCCGGTCGCTGCGCCTCAGCAGGCGCGCCATCTCCTGCTCCTGCGGCAGCAGCCCGGCCTGGCCATCGACGATCCAGAGCACGGCGTCGGCGCCCTCGAGTGCCGCCCTCGCCTGTCCTTGGACGGCCCGGTCGATGGCGCTCTCGGGGTCCGGGTCGAGGCCCGCCGTGTCGACGAGCAGCACCCTGCGGGGACCCACCTCCACCTCTTCGATGATCCGGTCCCGAGTCAGGCCCGGCGTATCCTCGACGAGGACCCGGCGCCCGCCGGTAAAGCGATTGAAGAGCGTGGACTTGCCCACATTGGGCCGACCCACGATGGCGATGATCGGCAGCGGCTTGGGCAAGCCGCGCAACCTACCCTCGGCCTGCGCCACCGCAACTCGCGCCGGCCGCCGAGGTGCGCTCCGAGGCGGCCCGTCGGCCCAGCGGACAGACGCAACTCGACCTCCCAAAGCCCTTACCTCCGAAGAGCTTTTCTTGACAAGGCCAGCGTGTCGCCCGTAGGCTTCCCGGCGGGGCGCCACTGGGGTGCGCCCGCAGAGTGCCGCTCGGGAGGGGCCAGGGACCGCCGCCGGTCGTTGGGGTTCCAAGGGGCGTTCTGGGGAACAACATCATCCGCTGCCGCGCTCGACGCGGGGCTGCGGAACCTTGGGGGAAATGCGGTGAACTCCAACTCCTGGACCCGGCGCGCCTGCGTGCTCGGAACGGCGGTCGCCTTCGCGGCCATGGTCGCGAGCCCGATGGCTGCCACGCCCGATACCTTGAAGCGGTCCATCGAGAACCTCTCGCAGGCCCCGCTCGACCTGGCACTCTCGCCCATCGTCGCCGGTCAGACGGTGGTCAGGAACCTGCAGGACATCGAGGACTCGCCCGGCGTCCGGATCGTCTACCCGGTGCCCGGCTACGTCTGGACCGTGTTCGTGCAGGCGGGAGCCGCGGTGCTTCGCGGCATCACTGGCGCCATCGAGTTCCTGCCCGGCCTCGCCCTGTTCTTCACCGACGCCGAGCTCGACCCGATCTTCGACCCGGTCGCGGACCAGGACGCGCTCGTCGACTACGAGACCGACTTCTACTGGGTGAAGTTCGGCGTGAACTACACGACCGCGTCCTACTAGACGCCGGTCGGACCCGTTCAAGGCGCCCGGAGCCGGCCTTCCCGGTCGGTTCCGGGCGTTTGCGTTCGGGGCTCCGCCTCGGGCGCCGGAGTCGTCTCGCTCCCGGCCAGGAAGGCATCGACCCGCTCCTCCGCCTGGACGCGCTCGTCGGGATGGAGCCAGACGGCACCCTCGACGGCCCGCAGCCAGGTGCGCTGGCGCCGGGCGAACTGGCGGGTGTCGCGCTTCATCTCCTCGAGGACGTTCGCGAGGATCTCCCGGCCCTCGATCACCGGCTGCATGTGCCGGTAGCCGAGCGCCCGCATCGAGGGCAGCTCGGGGCCGTGGCCACGCTCCCGCAGATCCCGCACCTCCTGCAGCAGCCCGCCCGCGATCATGGCTTCGCAGCGCCGGTCGATGCGCTCCATCAGCGCCTCGCGGCCGGGGTCGAGCACGAGATGCAGCACGCGATCGCGGGGCGGCCGTCGCTCGCGCTGGCTCGACGCCGGCCGTCCGGTCGTCTCGGCCAGCTCGATGGCCCTGACGATCCGGATCTTGTCGTTCGGATGCAGCCGATCCGCACTGGCAGGGTCCAGGCCCGCCAGGCGCTGGTGGAGCCAGCCGGCCTCTCCCTGGGCCGCACGGCGGGCGTCCTCCGCCTCGAGCTCGCGCCGCAGCTCGTCGTTGCGCGGCACCTCGGCGGAAAAGCCCTCCAGGAAGGCGCGCACGTACAGCCCGGTCCCCCCGACCAGGAAGACCCGGCGCCCGCTGGCCCGAATCCGCGCGGCGGCGGCCCGCGCCTCCTCCGCGAAGCGCCCGGCGTTGTACTGCACGTCGGGCGGCACCACGTCGATCAGGTGATGCGGGACGCGCGCCCGCTCGGCGAGCGAGGGCTTGGCCGTGCCGACGTCCATCCAGCGGTAGACCTGCATCGAGTCGGCGTTGATGATCTCGCCGCCGGCGCGCTCGGCCAGATGCAGCGCGAGCTCGGTCTTGCCCGCCGCCGTCGGTCCGGCGACGACGATCACATCGCCCTGCTCCGTCATGGCGACGGACGGTAGGCACTGGGTCGCGGCGGGGCGAACCGGCCGCACCGGGGCGGATCGCGGCGCCAGCCTGCTCAGCGTCGGGCGAAGCGCCTCTCGATCTCGGGCAACCCCATCGGGGTCGCGACGGGGCGACCGTGGGGACAGGTCGGCGCCCACGGGATCGCGTCCAACGCATCGAGGAGCGCGCGTTGCTCGCCTTCGGGCAGCACGTCCCCCGCCCTTCGTGCCGAGTGGCAGGCGAGCGTGGCGAACAGGCGGTCCGCCGCATCGAGCACCCGGGTCCCGGTCTCGAGCTCGGCGCCCATCGCGGCGGCCTGCTGGAGCTCCTCGGCCAGACCGCGCAGCAGCCCGATCGGGTCGCGCTCCGCCAGCAGCGCAGGCACCGCGCGGACGGCGACGCTGGTGTCGCCGAACGCCTCGACCTCGAAGCCCAGTCGCACCAGGCGCTCCTCGTCGGCGAGCAGGGCCTCGAGCGCACTCGCCTCGAGCTCGACCACGGCCGGGGTCAGCAGACCCTGCCGCTCCACGCCCCCGGTCAGCCATGCGGCCCGGAGGCGCTCGTAGAGCACCCGCTCGTGGGCCGCATGCTGGTCGATCAGGAGCAGCCCCTCCTTGTCCTCGGCCAGCAGGTAGGTGCCGAGCAGCTGGCCCAGCAGCCGCAGATCGGCGAAGCGGATCGGACGGCTCCGGTCGTCCGACGGCTCGATCCCGGCCTCGGCGTGCCGATCGTCCGAGGCCCCGTCAGCTCCGGGTCGGGCAGAGAAGAGCCAGTCGCCCGCACCCGTGCGCTCGCCCGTCGACGTCGCCGGGTCCCCCGGGATGCGTGGCCCGGAATCCAGGGGCGTGAATGCGGGGCCCGGGCTCTCTGCGACCCGCTCGCCCGGCCCTGCCGCGGGCCGCCCCGCCAGGTAGCTCCGGCCCTCGATGGCGTCTCGCACCGTCCTCCGGACCAGCTGGTGGACGGCCTGGGGGTCGGCGAAGCGGACCTCCCACTTGGCCGGATGGACGTTGACGTCGACCTGGTCCGGCGCGAGCTCCAGAAAGAGCAGCGCGCTCGGGAACCGACCCCGCGGCAGGACGTCGCGATAGATCTGCAGCAAGGCATGCCGGATCAGCCGATCGCGAACCGGCCGGCCGTTCACGAAGAGATGGATCCCGGCGCCCGTGGCGCGGTGATGCTCGGGACCCGAGACCAGGGCCCGGAGGGCGAGGTCCCCGTGATCCCGCTCGACCCGGACGAGGGCCCGGGCCACCTCGTCCGACAGGACCACGGCGGCACGGTCCAGCGGGTCCGCCGTGGCGGGCCAGCTGAGGGCCGGGCGGTCATCCCGGATCACGTCGAAATGGATCCCGGGCAGGGCCAACGCCGCCCTCCCGAGCCAATCCGAGATGTGGCTCCACTCCGTGGTCGCGGTCTTGAGGAACTTCCGGCGTGCCGGGACCCCCTCGAAGAGGTCGGCCACCTCGACCCGGGTTCCCGGGGGGCCCGCGGCCGCCCGCTCCTCCTCGAGGCGTCCCCGCACCACCCGGAGCTCGATCCCCTCGGCAGCCTCCGGCGTCCTCGTGCGGAGCCGAAGCCTGGAGACCGAGGCGATCGCCGGCAGTGCCTCACCTCGAAAGCCGAAGCTCCGAATCCCCTGTAGATCCGCGAAATCGTGGAGCTTGCTGGTGGCATGACGCTCGAGCGCCAGCCGCGCATCGGCGGGCTCCATGCCCCGGCCATCGTCCGTCACGGCCATCAGGGCCGTCCCGCCCTCCCGGACCTCGACCCGGATCCGGCCGGCACCGGCATCGACGGCGTTCTCCACCAGCTCCTTCACGACCGAGGCCGGTCGCTCGACCACCTCGCCGGCGGCGATCTGGTCCACCAGCCGGTCGGGCAGGCGATGCACCGAACCGGGCCTCATGGCCGCTCTGCCCTTCGATTGGGGTCCCTGAGACACAATCGCCCCCCCGGAGAAGGAGTGTCCATGGGGGGTCAACCCCCGTCAACTCGCAGATCAGTTGACAATCCTCGCGGTTTTCCAATAGTTTTGCGTTTCGTTGGTGAGGGGGGGCGAATGAGCACCATGACGGGAATCCGCGAGACAGCGCGAGCCACCACGGATGGTGACCCGAAACTGGGTTCCGTTCCGGGGCCGGAAGCCATCCGATCGGACGCCGCCGGGAGGCGGCGGGAGGATCGTATCGTCGGCGCCAGCGAGGCGACACGGCGGCTGATTGCACAGGCCACCTCGGCCGCCCGCAGTGACCAACCGGTCTGGCTGCTGGGTCCGCCCGGATCCGACCGCGAGTTGGTTGCGCGCGCGATCCACTCGTGGGGAACGCGAGCCGAGCGCGAGCTGGAGACCTTGAGCTGCTCCGCTGTACCGGAGGCGTTGCAGGCGCGCGAGCTGTTCGGCTGCGCGGCGGGCGTCTACCCGGCCGTGCCGGGAGAGTACGTCGGGGCGTTGGAGAGGGCGGCCGGCAGCACCCTGGTGATGCTCGACGTCGACGCACTCCGCAGCGACGTGCGGCAGTCCTTGTTCGAGGCGCTGGAGACGCGGTCCTACACGCGCGAAGGCGACTCGGGCGACCGGGCCTTGAACGCGCGCGTCGTGGCCACCGGACCGCTCGACCTGGAGCCGCCGGCCGACCTGGGCACCCAGGAGATCCGCATCGCGGCGCTGGCAGACCGGCGCGAGGACGTGCTGCCGCTGGCGGCCCACTACCTGCGCGCTTTCGCCGAAGAGGCGGGCGTTCCGGCGACGGGGTTCAGCGCCGACGCGCGTGCCTGCCTCGAGAGCGAGGCGTTTCCGGGCGACGTGGCGGAGCTGCGCGAGCGGATCCGGCAAGCGGTGCAGCTCAGCCAGGACGGCGCGATGAGTGCGGAGGCCCTGCTGCTGGCCAAGGATGCCGAGCAGGTGCCGTCGTTCAAGGAGGCCAAGCGGGCCTTCGAGACGCGCTACGTGGTCGGGTTGCTGCGACGTTGTCGGGGCAACATCAGCCGCGCGGCACGGCTCGCGAAGAAGGACCGGAAGGACTTCTACGACGTGATCCGGCGTACGGGTGTCGATCCGTCCCAGTTCCGCGGGTAGCAGGGGTCGCAGGCCGCCGACCTTCCCAACGGCGAGGCCCCGTCTCGCTAGATCCGCCAGCTCGGCGGTGCGTCGGCCTCGATGGCGGCGCGCTCGCTCTCGTAGCCCTCGCGTCCGAGCAGCGCGAAGGCGGCGATCTTGCCCGCCTCGACCCCGGGTTGGTCGAACGCATCGATCCCCAGCAAGGCGGCCTGATAGGCCGTCTGCGTCTCGAGCGCGACGAGCAGCTGGCCCAGCGCCCCGGCTTCGAGGGCCGGCAGCTCCCAGGTGACGCTCGGCCGTCCGGCGCGGGCCAGGGCCACGGCGGTCCCGCGCTGCTCGGCCTCGAGCAGGGCCCCGAGGGAGACGCCGTCCAGATAGGCTGCCGGTCCCGCCCCGGGGATCTCGACCGCCCTGTTCTGGGCCTGGAGTCGCACGAAGCTGACCAGCTTGTCCGGCGGCCCCTCGACGAACAGCTGCACCTGCGAGTGCTGGTCCGTGGTGCCTCGCGCGGCGAGCGGGGTCGGCCCCACGTGACGGACGTGCGCTCCTCGCCCTTTTCGCTTTCCGAGGCTCTCGCCGCAGAGCTGGACGAACCAGCGGGCCAGCGGCTCGAGCGCGTCGGCATAGGCCATCAGCACGTGGATCGGCTTGTGTTTCGCCGTCTCCATGCGATGGGCGATCGCAGCTGCGACCGCCGCGGGGTCGTGCCCGGGCTCGGCGCTGCGCATCCGGGCCAGCATCCGCCGCGCTCCCGCCAGGAGCGGACCGACGTCGACGCCGGCCACGGCGGGAGTGAAGAGCCCGCTGGCCGTGAGGGCGGAGAAGCGGCCGCCGACGTCCTCGGGAAACGGCAGGGTGGCGATGCCCTCTTCGCGGGCCAGTGCGCCGAGCGCTCCGCGACCGGTGGTCGCGACGAAGTGCCGCGCCCAGGTGGGGCCCACCCGCTTCTCGACGGCCTGGCGCACCACCTGGAAGGCCGCCGCGGTCTCCACCGTTCCCCCTGACTTCGACACGACGTGCACCAGGGCATGGCGGAGGTCGACCCACTCGAGGAGGGAGCCCAGGCTGTCGGGATCGACGTTGTCCACGAAGTGCACGCGCGGCCCCGGCCGCCGCGAATCGGGCAGCAGGTTGTGCTGAGGATGGGTCAGGGCTCGCCAGAGCACCTCGGCGCCGAGGGACGAGCCCCCGATCCCGATGTGGATCAGGTCCCTGGGCTTGCGTTGCGCGCAGCGCCGGGCCTCCGCGATGATGGCCTCGCCGAGCTTGCGGCGCCCCAGCACCCGCAGGAACCCGGACGGCGCATCCGCTGCGAGCAGACGCGGCAACACCGGTTCCAGGGCCTTCAGCACCTTGCGGATCTCGGCCCGGCCGACGCCATGCTCGCGATCCAGCGGGGGCGCGAGTGCGGCTCCGACTTCGAGGTGGAGATCGCCGGCAAGACTCTTCACGTGGGGCCTCTCGTTGTATGGTCCGGCCATGCGGGTAGGCGTCGTCCAGATGTGCTCGACGGATGATCTCGCGGCAAACCTGGAGAGCGCCGAAGCACTCGTCGGGGAGGCCGCCGCCGAGGGTGCCGCCTGGGTCGCCCTGCCCGAGAACTTCGCGTATCTGCGCCGCGAGGGTACTCCCTTCCCGTGTGCGCAGGGACTGGACGGCGAGATCCTCGGCCGCGCGAGGGACTGGGCCCGGCAGCACGGCATCTGGCTGCTGGCCGGCACGTTCCCGGAGGCGGCCGGAGACGACCAGGTCTACAACACCAGCGTGCTGCTCTCGCCCGACGGCGAAGACGCGGCCGTCTACCGCAAGATCCATCTGTTCGACGTGGACCTGACCGAGCAAGGGGGCAGTCGATTCCAGGAGTCGGCCACGATACGCGCGGGCTCCCAGCCGGTGCTGGCCAAGGCCCCTTTCGGCCCGATCGGTCTCTCGGTCTGCTACGACCTGCGCTTTCCCGAGATCTATCGGGGGTACGCGGCAGCCGGCGCCCGTTTCCTCACGGTGCCGGCGGCCTTCGCCCGCGAGACCGGTCGCGACCACTGGGAGGTGCTGCTCCGGGCACGGGCCATCGAGAACCAGTGCTTCGTCGTCGCCCCGGCCCAGTGGGGCACCCACGGTCCCGACCGCGCCAGCCACGGTCGCGCGATGCTGGTCGATCCCTGGGGCCTGGTGCTCGCGCTGGCTCCCGACCGACCCTGCAGCCTGGTCGTGGAGTGCGACCTGGCCGCCCAGGATCGGACCCGGGCGGCCTTGCCCGTACAGCGTCACCGACGCCTCTGAGGGCCCGTCCCCCCACCCTCAAGCACGCCCGGCGGCGTTCCGATGGACCCATTGGCCCGATGGGGGCCTTGGGGAGCCGTGTCTTCCGGCATGCAACAACAGGCCAAGCTCCAGATCCTGAATGGGGGTTTCGAGGGCATGAGCTACGAGCTCGTGCAGGAGGAGACCCTGATCGGTCGGAATCCGACGACCGACATCACGTTGCTGGACGAAGGCATCAGTCGCGAGCACGCCATCGTGCTCTACGACGAGGCCGAGGGCCGCTACGCCGTCGAGGATCTCCAGTCGACCAACGGCACGAAGGTCAACGGCAAGCGCGTGCGCTCGAGCCCGCTGCAGGACGGGGACGAGCTGCAGATCGGGCACACGATCTTCCGCTTCGAGCACGGCCCGCCCGGCGGCGCATAGACGCAGCGGCGCGGCTGGCCCGGGGCGTCGATAGCCTGCCCCCACCTCAAGGGGTATAACCCACCGGTCGAGCCTGGAGGAGGCGATGGCCCTGCGACGTTCCATTCTCGCGCTGCTCGCGCTGCTGGTCGGTGGCTGCACCACTTTGGCGGGACCGCCGCCCGACTCCGAGCCCGGGCGTCCGTACCGCATCGGGCCGCCGGACGTGCTGCTCATCACGATCCTTCCGGCGCCCGAGATCCAGCGCAGCGTGACCGTGCGCCCGGACGGCATGATCTCGATCGATCTGGTCGGCGACATCCCCGCCGCCGGTCGCACGACCGAGGACGTCGGCAAGGACATCGAGCAGAGGCTGGGCCGCTTCAAGCGCGATGCGCGGGTGACCGTCGCCCTGGCCCAGTCCTTGAGCTCGGAGATCACCGTACTCGGCGAGGTGGGGCGCCCGTCGACCTTCGCCTTGTCTCGGGAGACGCGCCTGATCGAGGCGATCGGCACGGTCGGGGGCCCGCGACCCTTCGCGAACAAGGACGCCGTGCGCATCATCCGCTTCGTGGATGGCCAGACCAAGATCTTCAACGTCGACCTGCAGGCCATCGAGGAGGGCGACCTCTCGACGAACTACCTGCTTCAGGGCGGCGACGTCATCGTCGTCCCGCCGACGATGCTGGCTCGCTTCGGTTACGCGATCCAGAGTGTGCTCTTCCCGTTCCAGCCGATCCTGGGCACGGCGACGAGCGTGACGCGCGGGCTCTAGGGCCGCTGGCGGAGCCCGGGAGTCGGCGGGCTAGACCCCGGTGCCTCGGAGCACGGCGGGGATCGTCTTCAGCAGGATCCGCAGGTCGTTGCCCAGCGACCAGGTGTCGATGTACTCGAGGTCCATCCGCACCCACTCGTCGAATCGGCTGATCCCGTTCCTGCCACTCACCTGCCAGGCGCAGGTCAGACCCGGTCGCATGGAGAGGCGTCGCTGCTCGAAGGTCTCGTACTGCGCCACCTCGTGAGGCAACGGCGGGCGAGGGCCGACGAGGCTCATCTCGCCCATCAGGACGTTCCACAGCTGCGGCAGCTCGTCGATGCTGTGCCGCCGCAGGATGCGACCGATGCGCGTGATGCGGGGGTCGTCCCCGAGCTTGAAAGCCGGGCCGTCCATCTCGTTCAGGTGCATCAGCCCCTCGCGCTGGGCCTCCGCGTCCACGCACATCGTGCGGAGCTTGAGCAACGAGAACTGGCGCCCGTTCAGCCCGCAGCGGATCTGACGGAAGAAGATCGGCCCGGGCGACGTGGCGCGCACCAGCAGGCCCGCCGTCAGGATCACGGGGGCCGTCAGCAGGAGGGCGCCCGCAGCGCCCACGATGTCGAGGCCCCGCTTGACCGCCAGCTCGGTCGCGTTGTGGTCGACGGGCGCGAAGCGAAGCGCGGCCATCGAGCCGAAGCGCGTGACCGAGGGCGACGGGAGATAGTCGCCGAAGATGTCGGCGAGCAGGGTGAAGGGCACGCCGGCACTCCCGCAGGCAGCGACCACCGGCAGCAGCTCGGACAGCATCGAGCGGGGGCACGCGATGATGACGTCGTCGACGACCTCGTCGCGGAGCAGGCGCGGCATGTCGATCAGCTTGTGGCAGCGGTCGGAGGGGATGTCCGGATCGACCGGGCCCTCCTCTTCGTCCGCGAAGCCGACGATCGCCAGACCCCATTCCGGGTGCACCCGGATCAGCTCCTGCACGGCAGCCGCGCGCGGCCCGGAGCCGACGATGAGGACGTTCCGTGTATTGCGTCCGAAGGTCCGGAGCCAACGCAAGGCCGTGAGGATCGCAAGGCGTTCGCCGGTCAG
Source organism: Deltaproteobacteria bacterium (assembly GCA_029261775.1). Taxonomy (GTDB): domain Bacteria; phylum Myxococcota_A; class UBA9160; order UBA9160; family UBA6930. Next base: position 17,352 of record JAJDAR010000142.1, read on the forward strand.
CAGCACGAACTGCACCGCGCCGAACAGCAGCGGGAAGCGCGGACCGACCGCTGCCTTGGACGCGAAGGCCACGGCTGTGAGCAGGAGGGTCGCGGTCATGCCCGCCACGATCAGACGCGTCAGCACCTGATCGAGCGGCATCATCCGCTGGGACTCGTAGAGGCCGAGCTGCTGGAGGGTCAACGGCCACGCCAGGCACGCCACGAGCAGGGTGGCCATGAGCTGCGGTGTCATGACCCACTCAGCGCCCTCGCTGAGGCCGCTCACTCGCGGGAAGACGAAGAAGAAGCCGATCAGGATCGCGGCGGAGAAGACCACGTCCAGGCTGATCATCAAGCCGTTCAGACGGCCGCTATGGGCTCTCAGGACCACGATCACTCGACTCCCGGGCATGGGCGCAGGGAATCCTGCGCGACGGACGGTACGTGGCCCTCCGGGGCGAACCGGTGTCCACGAAAACCGGCTCCCCTCGGGGAGCAGTTCCGCGCTGTGGTTCGGGAGACCGAACAGCAGGTCCAGTCGATGAGGGCACGCGGACGGATCGGGGGGCGAGGGGCCATCAGGGTCTCAGCATCAAGAGGAATCGGGCGTATCCAAACAGGGTTTGGAGTCCACCCACAGCAGGCCACCTGGATCAGGAATTTCTACACGATTTCACGGCGTTCAGCGAGTGGAAAACCCAAGCCAAATGGGGGGATTTCGCGTCCCTTGCCGTTTCTCTGCACGCCCCGCACCTTGATACCGAGCTCGCAGGATCGGCCATTCCCTCCTTTCGCCCCGAAAGCCAGCCGATGAGCCGACTTCATCGCCCCCGTCCCCCAGGGTCACGACCGCCATGTACGAATCCTTCTTCGGCCTTCGCGAGCCCGCCTTCTCGTTGGCCCCCGATCCGCGCTTCCTCTGGCCCTCCGACACCCACGAGGAGGGCCTGGCGGCGCTCGTCTACGGCATCACACGCCGCAAGGGCTTCATGCTCATCACCGGCGAAGTGGGTACTGGCAAGACCACCCTGCTCCGGGCGGCGCTCGACCGCATCCCGTCGGACACCGAGGTCGCCCTGGTCCTCAACACCGCCGGTCTGGAGCCGGTGGACCTGCTCAAGCTGATCGCCACCGAGTTCGCCCTGCCGGGACCCTTCGACGGCAAGGTCGACTACGTGATCGCCTTGAACCGCTTCCTGATGCAGCAGCTCGACGCGGGAACCAATACGGTCCTGCTGATCGACGAGGCGCAGAACCTGGGCGAGGAGCTGCTCGAGGAGGTGCGCCTGCTCTCGAACCTCGAAACCGACTCGGAGAAGCTGTTGCAGATCGTGCTCACGGGCCAGCCGGAGCTTCGCCAGAAGCTCGCGTCGCCCTCCCTGCGTCAGCTGCGGCAGCGGGTGGCGATCGAGCATCACGTCCAGCCGCTGCGGGAGGAAGAGGTGACCGACTACCTGGCCCACCGCATCGAGGTCGCGGGTGGACGGCTCGAGGACGTCTTCGAGGAGGGCTGCGAGCCCGCGTTCTACGCGTTCTCGGGAGGCTGCCCCCGGCTGCTCAGCCTGCTCGCCGATCGGGTGCTGCTCGGCGCCTTCGCCAAGCAGCTCCGACCCGTCCCCGCGGCGTTCGTCGAGAAGAAGGCCAAGGACATCGAGGCGGCGCGGACGATCGGCATGCCGGGGACGACGGCGGGAGGCGAAGGTCATGGGTGAGATCTCCGACGCGCTGAAGCGGGCGCG